>DATHIZ010000001.1:0-5484 GCA_035316385.1 Bryobacteraceae bacterium
GTGAATCAGAGAGAGTGCGAGCATGGCGCCCTTTGGTGCGGGGCTGAGTCCAGCTCGTCCATCTAGGAACGTTCCGCACCATACGGTCGATTGCCGCGGCATGATCAGTACACGCAAGTCTAATTCGGGGAAGCGACCCAGCTCATGCGTGCGCTGCGTGGTCGCATAAGAAACAACGCCGTAGATGCCGATGAATGCGAGCAACAAGGCAAAGACTGCAAAGAACAGAACTGCTGTGATATAGAATTTCGGCCGCACGATGGTTTCATCAAGGCGCTGCTCCAGGAGCATTGGCCGGCTATCTTCCATGATGGCGCCAAAACCGTTTCCTACTTCGAGAAGGAGCTTGACGGTAAGAGGTAGGCGATGCGCCGTCCGGGCATATCCATCTATTCTGTTAGTGAATAGATTCTATTGCCGGAACCGGTCTTCTACGAACGGAGCGAACCCTCTATTTTGGTCTTATGGATCAACCGAGCGACTTAAAAGGAGACAGCCAGGTCCGATGCAACCGAGCAGCGGGCCTATTTCTCCGCTTACCGGAGCATCAAGATGACCCGAGATGCCGAAGGTGTTTTGGGTCGGGGCGCTCCACACAGACGGGGGGCCTCTGACGTTTACCGCGCAGGATCATACGGATTTCGTGGATGCCTTCTAGTGAATGCCTTCTATCGGGATTGCGCGGGATCGCGTTAACAAAAAAGGTAGCCATAGTGCTTGTTCTCTTCGCGGACCGTATTGTTGTCTCCGCCTAGTTCGCCGACGTACCGGCTGATGGAGATCTGGCCATTCGGATTTGGAAACGCCGTGCCGTCGGCCGGTAGCGGGTAAGCTGCACGATGGAAGATGTATCGCACATGCATAGGGCCGAATTTCAGAATGCCTTCGGGTCCCTGTCGATCAAGGACTTATTGGCAGACTGACAGAATGGCGGCTTGTTGAGCTGCCGAGTCCCTATGTGGGTAGAGGAAGTTCGCAAAGCTGCATTCGAGGCGGACAATTTGGGCGAAGCCGCTGTTGAATTTAGAAACAAGAATGAGCTTCCAGACATCGCACCGGGCGTAGCCCCGGTTTCTGTGCAATTCTGGACTATCTTGCTGGATTGTGCGGTGTGGATGGCACGGTGAGATTTGTACTGCCGCGAGAATCGTCATGAAGAAATGCCAAAGCAGAATCCCCTTTGCTGGGCGGTAATAAAACTGAGAATGAGGAGAAAAAGGCGAATAACGCGCGCCCGTGGAATCAATGGTTGGCAGGGAGGAAGGATCGTTGGCCGACACGTTAGCGGTGTTCACGCGGTGGTCTGTCAGTCGCCGCGCCTCGCTTTTTTTAGCGACTCTCGGCGCACCTGAGGCTTTTCATTATGCACTTATGTGGCACGATCCCAATGGTAATATTGATCGACCATGGCGCCCCGGGGCGCTTATGGTCGGGCGCTTGATAAGCAAGGAGAAATGTCGATGAAATTGGCGAAAGCGGCGCTGCTTTTTAGCCTGGCGCCGGTGGCGGCCTGGGCCCAGGTTAATGTGGGCGAACAGAAGCCCGCAGCCAGCCTGCCCTTCACCATGACCACGGTGACCACCTTTAAACTACCCTGGCGGTTGGCCTTCCTGCCCGATGGCCGCATGCTGATCACCGAAAAGGTCGGGCCCGTTTGGCTGGTATCCCAGCAGGGAGAGAAGATCCAGGTGGGCAATACGCCCCCAGTCTATTGGCAGGGCCAGAACGGCATGCACGGCGTCTTCGTGTCGCCACGTTACGCCACGGACCACAGTATCTATCTCACCTATGCCGAGCCGGGTGACTATGGCGGCGGCCTGGCGTTGGCCCGCGCTAAGCTGAACGTCACCGCCACGTCGGCTAGTCTGGAAAACCTCGATGTCCTGTGGCGCCAGATGCCCAAGGGCAAAGGCGGCCAGGAAGGCGCGCAGATCGCCTTCTCGCCCGACGGCCAGTATCTGTTTCTTGCGGTCGGCGACCGCCAGCGCTTCACCCCCGCGCAGGATCCAGACCAGCCCGAAGGCAAGATCCTGCGCCTGACGCTGGACGGCAAACCCGCCCCCGGCAATCCCAACTTTGGCAAAACCGGCGCGGCCACCATTCCCCTGATCGATCCGCCAAGTGACACCGAAGCCGCCAAGACCGCGAAGGTGGTGAGCACTTATACCTTTTCCGGCCCCAATCTGACGCCGGCTGAAACCTGGACTAGCGGCCACCGCACGCCCTATGGCATGGCGTTTTCGCCCAGCGGCGAATTGTGGGAGGTGGAGCATGGCCCGCGCGGCGGCGACGAGCTGAACCTGATCGAGGAGGGCAAGAATTATGGCTGGCCGCTCGTATCCTATGGCCAGAACTATAACGGCGTACCCATTGCCAAGCCCGACACGCGGCCCGACCTGGCAAAGCCGGTGCTCTATTGGGCGCCGGTGATCGCGCCGGGCAATCTGATGTTTTACCGCAGCACCCAGACCTTCCCGCAATGGAACGGCAACGGCTTCATCAGCGGCCTGGTGACCAAGACGCTCAACCGCATCATCTTTGACGGCCATGGCGGCGCCAAAACCGCCGAGCGCTGGGATGTGGGCCACCGCATCCGCGATGTGGAACAAGGCCCCGATGGCTCGCTGTGGATGCTGGAAGACGCCAATTCCGGCGCCCTGATCCATGTGACACCCCAAGTGATCACTTCGCGCTAGACGAACAAGAAGCAAAAGGGCCAGAGCGATCCGGCCCTTTTTGCTTTGCAGCCGCCGCTTATGTCAGTTCACGTTTTAGAGCGGCTAGATTGAGAGTAAATGGCGAGTGGAGTCAGCGGTCAAAAAGATACTTCAGCAAACTTCAACAGCGCCGCCATGCCCAGAGCCCGATGACGTGCAAAGTTGTCTGGTACGCCTGTCAGCAGGCTGCTCTCCGAGCCGGTCTCAACGCCGCGATAGCCTTATCAGGGCATACCTTCGCTAGTTCACTTACTAAGTCAACGACCGTTCGCTCCGCGCTACGCCGATGTTGGCCTGACGGATTGCGCTCCACATACAATTCGGTGTGAATGCCTCCGGCCCAGTGAAGGATCGGACGATGTGTGGGAGACTCCCGCTCGCTTTGAACAATAATCTCGTTGAGCACGGTTCGGAGAATCCGCTTCTTCAACTGGACCGGAGCGTGCGGGTGATCCCATAACGTCCTCACATCGTCGCCCGTGCCGCATCTCTGCCGGGAGAATTACCGAACTGACGACGATATTCCCGGTTGAACTGAGATGGGCTCTGGTAGCCCACCGCAAATCCGACGGCGGCGACATACGCGGCGTCGGAGATCAATCGAGCGCGAGCCTCCTGCAGGCGAATCTGCTTCTGATACTGCAGTGGACTCATCGTGGTAACTGCGCGGAAGTGGCGATGGAAGGACGAAATACTCATACCGGTCAATTGCGCCAGGTCTTCCATGCAAAGGATCTCTGCGTATCGCGTCCGAATCCAGTGGGTCGCACCGCCGATCTGCGAGAGCCTGCTGTTGGTTAGCACGATCTGGCGCACCATCGCGCCCTGCGGGCTATTGAGAAGCCGCCAGTGAATCTTACATTCGATTATATCTCGCAGAATCGGAGCATCTTCCGGACTATCCAGCAGCCGACGGAGACGCACGCTGGCGTCCAACAAATCGTCACGCATGTCGCTCACGGCAACGCTGGATACAGCGCCGCTCGCAATGCGGATAGCAGGCGCTTGCAAAAGGAGAGAAGCAATCACGACCGGCTGGAGAATCAGGCCGAAGGTGAGAAACGGTCTAGTGCGGCTGGCACGGGTGACCGATCCAGTGACCGGCAGTTCGACGGATACAACGAAGTACTGGCCCTCCGCATACTCGAACCTGCGGTTGCCGAGGCCGTTCGTTTGGCGCCCTGCGCCACGATCACAAAAATGGGACCCATTATGCGCGATCGATCCGGAGTCGGCCGAACGCCTTTGGCATTTGAGCGAGCAACTCATCCGTTCGGCGCAATAGTCCTGAATTCGCCTCGATGAGTGACTTGGGCGGTTATCACCGCTAATGCCGCATTCTTGTCCGGGAGTTCATCGCAGATCGATTCGGAAATGAATTGCGGAAGGAAGAGCCACCTAGAGCTTATATCGGGAGAGAACAAACAAAGAAGCTGGACTGACCGCTCTTCGACATCGAACCTGGTGCTTCTACTTGAAGCCGAAAACTAGAGCTTGTCGCGGAAACGTGGTCCTCCGTTCCCTCTTACCTTGAGTGAAGGCAAAATGCAGCGAGACATAAGGAGAAGAATTCATGACAAACATAGAACCGCATTGCTCCGCGGCTCGTGCGAAAGACGCATCTTCAAAACAACCCAAGGCGGCGATTGTGACCGGAGCGTCGAGCGGCATTGGGTTGGAGATAGCAAAAAGCTATCGGCAAATGGTTACCGCGTCGTCGCAAATTCTAGACATCTTACATACGCGATGATTCTTTCGGAGACGACAGATATGAAGCTCGTGGATGGCGATATCAGCCTGCTGCAGAAGTTTGGACACGTGGTCAACATCACCGCGTCCATCGCGACGCAACCAATTGCAGAAGTGATGGCAAGTCTTACCAGCCTTACTAAGGGCGGTCTGGCGTCCATCACAGGTGCGCTAGCGATTGAATTTGCGGGCGAGGGCATCCGGGTCAATTCGATTGCGCCTGGCGTCGTCAGTACGCCGATGCATCCGGCAGAGGCACACGAATTTCTCAGGCGACTAAGTCCGATGAAGAGATTGGCGCATGTGGAAGAAGTCGCGGACTTGTTACTTTATTTGGAGTCCGCTCAGTTCGTGAATGGCGAAGTATTGCATGTTGACGGAGGAGCTCATGCCGGCAAGTGGTGATGAAAAGAACTCCTGGAAATTGAGCAGAGCCGCACAGCCATTGGGAATCGAGTATCCAATCGTGCAAGCACCTTTTGGCGGGCTGCCGTCTCAGCGCCTCAGTGCCACTGTATCTAACCTGGGAGGACTTGGCTCGGTTGGCGCTGTCACACTCAGCAGCTCAGCTATCAGCGATGTAAGTGAAGAGATCCGCAGCTTCACAGACAAGCCCTTTGCTATTAATCTATAAGTCTCAAGCTCCGATCTCAAAGCGTCGGACATTAGCCCGGAAGCTATCGAACAGAAGATACGTGCGTATGCGCAATACTATGCTGAATTTCGAAGCACAGGTTAAAGCGGCCATCGACGCCCGCGTCCCTGTGCTCAGCTTCATTTACGGAATTCCACCTACAGAAAGATTGAATGAATGCCGCAGCCAAGCAATCAGAACAATCGGCACCGCAACAACGCCCGAAGAAGCCGTGGCGCTAGAAAGAACGGGGATTGATCTGATCGTGGCATCCGGTTTCGAGGGGGATGGTCACCGCGGCTCCTTTCTTTGTCTATCTGCAGATTCTCTCATGGGAAGCTTTTCGCTAATTCCCCTGGTGGCGGACAATTGCGGGGTCTGCGT
>DATHIZ010000002.1:0-7181 GCA_035316385.1 Bryobacteraceae bacterium
GCTCTGCCTGTACCTGATTGTCATCGGAATCTCCGGCGATCCTGGTCTTTGAAGACGAACGGGAGACCAACCATTCTCGGTGATGCTGACGCACGGCGAGAAAGGCGATTTCCTTCACACAACCTGGGTCTATTTGGACCCGGCGCAAGGGGACCACTCTAGGAACTGGCGCGTAGGCGAGAACACGACCGTGGGCGATTGGTTGATCTGGCTGCTTGCGCCACCACATTTCGGCACGTATTGGGGCGTAGCTGTGAAAATTCTTTGGGCGCTATTGGGCATCATGCTCCCCGTGCTTTCCTTTACCGGCGTCCTGATGTATCGGAACCGTTATTTGAGTAAGAAGTGGAGTCGTGGCACAAACCGGCAATAAACCTGTTGACACGCGAGCTCGCATGCACGACTCTATAGCTGTCCATAGTCGACATGTCGAAACAAAAAGCGGAAATCCCCTATGGCACTCTGGACCTTCTCCTCCTGAGAACTCTGGAAACAATGGGAACCATGCACGGTTATGCTCTGGCCCGCCGGATCGAGCAGGTTGCCGGCGATTCCCTGCAGTTGAGCCAGGGCTCGGTTTATCCCGCACTCATCCGCCTGGAGCAAGAAGGTTGGATCGACACCGATTGGGGCATTTCGGAGACGAACCGGAAGGTCAAGTTCTATTCCCTGACTAAGGCCGGCCGGAAGCAGCTTCTTCTTGAGGTCGCCAACTGGGAGAAGACGGCCGCCCTTGTGGCCCGTTTTCTGGAGGCGGATTCATGACTTTTCGCGGGGTAGCGGCGCGGCTGTTTGCCTTGGTGCGCGGTCGTCGTCTTGATCGGGAATTGGAGGACGAAATCCTCGCCCATTTGGAAATGGCCGAGAAAGACTCCATTGCACGCGGCCTGTCACGCGAAGAGGCTCGCATTGCGGCACGTCATCAGTTCGGAGGAATCGAACAAATGCGGGAAGAACACCGCGAGCGCCGTAGTTTTATCGGGATCGGAAATCTAGCGCGCGATTTTCGATTTGGACTGAGCGCCCTCGCGCGCGATCCCGGCTTTGCCGTCATTGCGGTTAGCGTGCTGGCGCTGGGCATCGGGGCGAACGTGGCCATGTTCAGCATTGTCGACGCCGTGCTATTGAAGCCCCTCCCCTTCCCCAATCCGGATCGCCTGGTCCGCGTGTGGGAGGCGCCGAGGCCGGGCGTTACGAATGCCACCAGCACCCTGGACTTTCTGGATTGGAAGCGTCTGGGGACTACCTTCGAAGCGCTTGCGGCCGAGGCGCCGGTTTCGGTGGCGCTGACTGGCAGTGGCGAGCCAGTCCGTCTGTCAGGCAAGACCGTCACCAGCGACTACTTCCGGGTGTTCGCCACCAAGCCGCTGATTGGGCGCACATTCACTGCGCGGGAAGGTCAGCGGGGCGCCAGTGCGGTAGTGGTGCTCAGCTACGGCATCTGGCAGGCACAATTCGGCGCGGATCCGAATATACTAAATCGGCGTGTTATTCTCGACGGCGAATCGCATCAAGTCATTGGTGTCCTTCCGCCCGGCACGGGCGACCGTGACCATCCCCAGTTGTGGAAGCCATTGATTTTCACACCCGATCAATACCTGCGGGAAAGCCATTGGCTCATGGTCCACGGCCGTCTCCGCGAAGGTGTTAGCCTTATCCAGGCACGGGCGCAGATGCGCTCCATACAATCCGCGTTAGTCGAGGTAACACCATTCTGGAAACGCAAGTGGTCTATCGTTGTGGAGCCATTGGACCGCCTGCTGGTGGGCGCTAACTTGCGCCAGTCTATCTTCGTCGCCTTCGGTGCGGTGCTTCTGGTGCTGCTGATCGCATGCGCAAACGTCGCCAACCTTCTCCTGGCCAAGGGCGCTGCCCGGACGAGAGAGATAGCGATCCGAACCGCGCTTGGAGCCTCACGGGGGCGGCTGTTCGCTCAACTGGCAACAGAGACCTTAGCGCTATGCCTGCTAGGGGGCGCCGCGGGTCTGGCTGCGGCGTCCCTTCTAATCCGCACGGCCGGTCCTTTTGTGTCTCGGTCTCTGCCGTACCCCGCGCCGCTCGTTCTCGACTACCGTCTATTCGTATTTGCGGCGGGCATCGCCCTCGGCGTGGCGTTGCTCGTGGGCGTGCTGCCGTCCCTGCAAACTTCCGTCGGAAACCTGGAGCAATCTTTGCGCCAGGCAGGCCGCGGCTCCTCAGGCGCGCGCCATAATGTCCGGCGCTACATCGTCGCAGCGGAGATAGCGCTATCGCTCGTGCTGGTCTGCGGCGCTCTCCTGTTGTTCAAAAGCCTGTTCAACTTACAGCAGATTGAGACGGGCGTCCGGATCGAGAGCATCGTTACCATGTCGATGAACCTCCCGACGAAAGCCTATCCGACGCCCACCCGGGCTGCAACCTTCTACGAAGTCGCCAGCGAGCGGGTTCGGGGCGTTCCCGGAGTTCTGCAGGTGGCGCTCTCAACGCACCTTCCCCTGCGCTGGATAAGTAATGGCGAAGCGGTGGAAGTGATGGGCATAAACGAACCGGTTAACGTCCGCTTCAAGCGCGTGGACCCCGGGTATTTCAGCACATTCGGTATCCCCGTGCTGGCCGGCCGTGGCATCAATGAACTGGACCGCCAGGGCGCCAGGCGCGTCGTTGTGATTAACCAAGCGCTTGCCAGGCGGCTAGCGGATGTCGCCGGGTTGAAGAATCCCGTCGGCCGGATTGTGCGGCTCTATTGCCCGCGCTACGTCGCGAGAGGAACGGATACGGAAGAAGTCGAGATCGCCGGTATTATCCGCAGCGAGCGAGTCGCCGCACCAGGACTTCCCGACCCCGCCGTCGTCTATGTACCCTTAGCTCAGGTTCCCGATCAGGCGGTCACTCTCATCGTTCGCACTAAGGGCGATCCTTCCTCCGTCGTTTCCGGTATCCGGGCGGTTATAGGTGATATCGATCCCAACTTGCCGCTGGGGGACATTGCAACCATGCACGAGGTCCGTGAGCAGACCGTTTCCGGCGCCAGCCGGCCGGCTTGGGTGATCGGCGCCTTTGCGATCGTCGCCGTATGTCTCACCGCTATCGGACTCTACGGCGTGCTGTCCCAGGTGGTGACACAGCGCCGCCGGGAGATCGGCATCCAAATGGCTCTGGGAGCGCGGGCGCGGGATGTGGTTCTACACATAATGAGGAGCGGGCTCAGCCTCATCATGATGGGGTTGGTTCTCGGAATGTTTGGAGCTTTTGCGCTGACGAGAGTCATGAAAAACCTCTTGTTCGGAGTGTCCCCGCTTGATCCCTTCTCGCTGCTACTTGCATGTCTGTCGATGACACTGATCGGCCTGCTCGCCGGACTCATTCCGGCCAGCCGCGCGGCACACGTCGATCCCGTGATGACGCTTCGCGAGGAAGGCTAGCTCGCAACCAGCCCCGCCAGCAAGGCAACCCGATCAGCGATGCGGTCCACCAGAACGCTTTCGTTTGGAGCGTGCGCGCCTTCGCCCACCGCGCCTAGCCCGTCCAGAGTAGGCACGCCTAAAGCAGCGGTGAAATTGCCGTCCGAACCTCCTCCGGTAGAGGACTCCTCAATGGCAACGCCCATCGCCTCGCCAAGCGCACGCGCCTTCAAAAACAACTCCTCAATGGCTCGTGTGCGCTCCATCGGTGGACGGTTCAAACCGCCCTCGACGCGAATGGAGCAGCGCTCGTCCACGGGCCGCAACGCCTGAAAGCGTTCCGCCAGCGAGAGGGCATCGCTCATGCTGGCAACGCGAATGTCCACATCGACGCGCGCCTGGGAGGCAATTACGTTTGTGCGCGTACCGCCGCTGATGACCCCGGGATTGACCGTTGTCCCGCGAGCTAAATCCGTGAACTCGGCTACTCGAAGCACCTGCCGGGCCGCCTCCAAAATGGCGCTGGCTCCGTTTGGAAAATCAACCCCGGCATGCGCCGATTTGCCTTCCACGAAAATCCTGTAGCTTCCCACGCCTTTGCGGGCCGTTTTCAATTTGCCGGTCAGGCCGGTGCCGGGTTCCAGGACCAGCACGGAACTGCTGTACGCGGCCTCGGCTTCGGTCAAAGCGCGCGAACTGGGGCTGCCTACTTCCTCGTCGGAGACCACCAGTAAAACTACCTTGCGCGGCACTGGCATGTTCAAGTCACGCAAGGCGCGCATGGCGTAAATGAAAAACGCGAGACCGGCTTTCATATCGAGCACTCCGGGTCCCCACAAGCGGCGGTCCGATTCGCGGAACGCCATATTCTGGAGCGTCCCCAAGGGCCAAACTGTGTCGGAGTGCCCTAGCGCTAAAAGCTGGCCTTCCGGGCGGCCGGACAGCTTGAATTCGAGCCGCAAATGCTTGCCGAAACCCGCGGCCGCAACTGTTTCCCCTGAAGCGATATCCTGGGTCCGCTCGATCAGGAAATCTACGAGCCGGTTCACCGCCGCAGGGGAATCGCTAGGCGATTCGCACTCCACCATTTCACGCAGGAAAGCGACGATTTCTGCTTGTTTCTCAGTGGCATAGCGGAGATAAGACTGCATCGGTTGATATAATAAACCTTCCCATGACATTGCTGGACGCACAACAAATTTCGCAGATCTTGCCACACCGTTATCCGATGCTCATGGTAGACCGCATCGTTGAAATCAATCAGGACTCCATCGTGGGTGTTAAGAATGTCACAGTCGGTGAGCCGCACTTTGCGGGCCATTTCCCGGGGTTTCCGATTATGCCAGGTGTTTTGATCGTCGAAGCAATGGCGCAGGTGGGAGGAATACTGGTAGGCGAAATCGCGCCGCATACGCGCGGAAAAGTGATGTTCCTGGCGTCCGTTGAAGAAGCCAAGTTCCGTAAGCCCGTCGTGCCCGGCGACCAGCTTCGTATTGAGATGAAGCTGCTGAAGCTGAAGTATTCAGTGGCCAAAATGCAGGGAATTGCCACGGTGGACGGGCAGGTGGTCGCCGAAGCAAGGCTGCTTTGCAAGTTGTCCGACCGGCCGGTGTATGTTGCGCCTGGCGAGGTTCCGCCGGCTGAGCCGGAAGCTGTCCCGACGGCGTAAGCTCGAACGGCCCGCGCACTTCAATGGCGATTCATTCCACTGCGAAGATACATCCCACCGCGATCATTGATCCCACCGTAGAGATTGACGCCGATGCCGAGGTTGGCCCGTATTGCATTGTGGGCGGCGGCGTTTCTATCGGAGCCCGAACGCGTTTGGTGGCGCAGGTGTTTCTGGAGGGCAAGCTCAGTATCGGCCGGGACAACATCTTTTACCCGTACTGCTCGTGCGGCGTCGCTCCGCAGGACCTGAAATACAAAGGGGAGCTTTCCGAGGTTCGCATAGGCGACCGAAACACTATCCGTGAGTTTGTCACGATCCATCGCGGTACGGAAGGCGGCGGCATGGTCACCTCCATAGGCGATCACAACCTGCTGATGGCGTATGTACACGTGGCGCACGACGTCATCATCCACGACCACACGATCTTAGCCAACGGAGTCACGTTTGCCGGGCACGTCATAGTGGAAGACTATGCCAACATCGGAGGCCTGACCGCAATTCACCAGTTTTGCCGCATTGGACGGCACGCCATCATCGGCAGCCGCAGCGTGATCAAGCAGAACGTGCTGCCGTTTTCCCAGACCGCTACCTCGCATAAATCAGAGGTATACGGGGCTAACCGCGTTGGCTTGCAGCGGAGCGGCTTGCAGGCTGAATCGATTGAACCATTGCAGAATGCCTTCCGCCTGCTGTCGCATGCCAGCTTGAATACCACCCAGGCTTTAGCGCGCATCGAAGAAGAGATTCCCACAACCGATGAAGTGAAAGAACTGCTGGCCTTCATCCGCGCTTCGGACCGTGGATTCATAAAGTAGGAGCACGTTGGCGGAGCATCCCAAAAGCACAAAAAGGTACGGCTTGATTGCGGGAAACGGCCGGTTCCCGTTGCTGGCCTTGCGCAGCGCGCGCAGCGAAGGCCATGAGGTGGTGGTCGCGGCGATTGAGAATGAAGCCTCTCCCGAACTGGCGCCCTTTGCGTCCTCGTTTCACTGGGTCAGCATTGGGCAGTTGGGAAAGCTAATCGATATCTTTCAGCGCGAAAATATCTCGGAAGTCATGATGACCGGCCAGGTGAAGCACGTCAGCCTGTTTTCCGGCCTTAAACCCGATTGGCGCCTGCTCAAGCTGCTCGCGTCGCTCAAAGAGAAAAATACCGCAGCCTTAATCGGCGGCGTCCAGCGGGTGCTGCGGGAGGAAGGCATAGAACTGGTGGATTCCACCCGGCTGTTGAAATCGCTGCTTGCGCCAGAGGGCGTCCTCACGCGGCGTAAGCCCACGAAAGAAGAGGAAGCGGATATCCGTTACGGCCGGCGCATCGCGTCCGTCCTGGCATCCGTGGACATAGGACAGAGCGTCGCTATCAGCGAAAAGGCCTGCGTAGCCGCCGAGGCCATGGAGGGCACCGACGCCATGCTGCGCCGCGCCGCCGGACTGACCAACGGGAGACCCCTACGCCTGGTGAAAGCTTCGCGCGGACGGGCACACTTGTTGTTCGACGTGCCCGTAGCGGGACTCACCACCATCGAAACCATGATCGAAACCAACACGACCGCGCTGGCCATCGACGCTGGGCGTACGCTGCTGCTCGACAGAGAACAGATGATCGAACTCGCTGACCGGGCCAAGCTCACAATCGCCGGCTACATGCCCCTAGAAGCGCAGAGCATATGAAGACTATACGGGCGGCAGTTATCGGTTCCGGCTCGTTCGGCCGCAATCACGTGCGGGTGGCAAGCCAAATTGCGGGTGTCGAACTGGCCGCCATTGTCGACGCGGATCTCGAAAAAGCGCAGGCGCTGGCTCGAGAGTATGGCTCCGTCGCATTCGCGAGCATCGATCAATTGGCGGACGCCCGAGGGCACATGCTTTCGGAATACCTGGACACGGCCATCGTCGCGACGCCAACGGTGACACACGAATCCATCGCCACGCGGCTGCTGGAGAGCGGAATCGACGTTTTGGTGGAAAAGCCGATTGCCGAAAGCTCGGCCGCGGGTGAACGCCTGGCGCGCCTGGCGCAGGAGCGTGGACGCATTCTGCAGGCAGGCCACCTGGAGCGCTTCAACCCCGCGGTCACGGCACTGGAAAAGGCCCTGACTATTCCGCTGTTCTTTGAAGTGCACCGCTTG
>DATHIZ010000003.1:0-4672 GCA_035316385.1 Bryobacteraceae bacterium
TGCAGCCTCCTTATCGCGAACACTTGTCTCAGAATTTTGCCCGTTTCTTTATGCGTGTAGGACTTCCCAACGACATTACAGACGAGCAACTGAAGCAACATAAGCCGTAACCGAAGGCTTCCTCGGGCAAAAACAAAGACAAGACGGGGTAGGCGGTGGTGATCACGCTAGCGACATCATTTTGCCGTGTTCGGAAAGCAGGGGTCCGGCGCGAGCCAAAGATGGCGGGCGCGTCCTCCGCCGATGAGGGATGAGATCGGCAGCACGGACGGCTTCGAGCATGGCGAGTGGTTTTTCAAAGACTCTTCACGGACTCTTTGCCGCCTTGCAACACTAAAGCACATAGCATGTTAACATATGAGTGTGCCGATCCTCGGCACACTCACTACATGGCCAAACGAACGCATATCGTCATCCCCGACCAGTTGGCGCAGGAAATTGACGCGGTTGTCGGCAAACGCGGCCGCAGCAGCTTCCTGGTCGCCGCCGCGGTGAGTGAACTATCACGCCTTCGCCAGCTCCAAATGATCGAACGTGTAGCAGGATCGTGGAAGGACAAAGACCACCCCGAACTGAAAGAGGGCGCAGCCAATTGGGTAGCCAAACAACGCCAGCTTGACGAGCGCCGCCTGGAAAAAGCCATCCGGTAAATGGCCATCTATCTTCTGGACACAAGTGTCATCATCGATACGCTCAACGGAAAGCGGAACCGTCCCAACCTGCTTGCAGAACTAATCCGCCAAGGCAACACGTTTGCCTGCTGTTCCATCAACGTGACGGAAATCTACGCTGGCATGCGTCCGAAAGAAGAAGCGCAGACGGAAGAGTTTTTGAAAACGCTGCACTACTATCCAATCACGTGGGACGTCGCCCGCCTCGCCGGAATTCTCAAACGCGACCACTCTAGAAAGGGGAAAACTATCGCCCTGGCAGACGCGACCATCGCGGCCATTGCGATCACTCACCACCTTTCGCTCTTAACGGATAATGCCAAAGACTTCCCCATGAAAGAGCTTCGGCTGTACCCGTTGCCAAACTAAAGGTGTCATCGAATATCCAACGTCGCCAACTAGTCGGATACCAACCAACGGATTTCATATGCTGAGGCTCGGCGCAGAGTTCCCATTCACACCATTCCACTTGACCAGGATTCGAGAATGATGGAAAGTTAAATTCTCATGGAGTCTCCTATCCCCACAGCCTCCCTCACCGACGGACTTGTTCTGCTTCGCCCCCCAGTGATGGAAGACGCGTTCGCGGTGCCGGAAGCAATCCAGGATCCCGAGATCTCGCTATGGCAACCCAGCATTCCAAATCCTTATACGATCGGCCACGCAAGACAATGGATCGAATCCGCGCAAGCGCAGTGGCGAGAGGTTGCGCCTGCGAGACTGGATTTGATGATCACGTGCCAGGAGACCGGAAAGCTGCTGGGCGCGGCCGGCTTTGTCCCGTCGGCACAAAACCGGATAGCGGAGATTAGCTACTGGCTCCGGCGTTCTGCGCGAGGGCGCGGCCTGGGCACGGGATCCGTGCGGCTGCTCAGCCGGTGGATTCTGCTTGATCGTCGATACGAAGGTGCATCGGTCATGATCAGTGCTGCCAATACCTCCTCATTGAGATTGGCCGAACGGTGCGGCTTTGAAAAAGAGAGGGAATGTGCGGGTGTTTTCCGGTACGTGTTATATCGGAAGTATCTATGCAGATCCGCGACAGTCAAATGAAGGTCTTTCAAACCGAGGCGGAGCGCAATTTCATCGAACGTGTGATTCAGTTCCTGCGGGAACGGCATCCTGACACGATTGAAGGTCTAGCCGAAGATGTAATCCGCCGGCGCGTAGCCGGAGCGGTGTCAAAGGCCAAGAGCTACGGCTTCACCTGGGAATCGGCGTTGGTTGGATTTGTGGCTATTCTGTTTGCACTCGGACCGAACTTCGACCAGCACCCCGCTTTTCAATCGGCGCTGAGCAAGACGGGCAATACCGATGAGAACGAGCGCATTCGCGGAATTTACCGCAGTGTAACAAACCAAGAATGGGAAGAAGCACGCAAGTTTTCAGACGATAGCGCCTGGACCGCCATCGAAGAACAGGGAATGCAGTGAACTTTCCCGGAAAGCCAGCCCCGGCCCAAAAGAAGAGAAGTGAAGCTAGAGAAGAAATGGAGGTGGAGTTTGGCGACGCCATTAGTACTACGTTCGCCAGCGCCCCTCCGTCCTCAATGGTGTCCTGTCCGGCTTGGGGAGCCGACGCCGAAGAAAAAAAGCTGGCGGCCGATATTTCGAAGGCTCCGAGTGCATCCGCGGTCCGAAAACATAGCGAGTCTCTTGGAGAACAGGCCGGAGTCTATATCTTGCAGAAAATCCTGCTTAACAAAAACGTAGATTATGACGACAACTGCCTTCATATCTATAGCGGCGCGAATGTATTCAACGCCGTCTATGCCTATCCCAACCTGAAGAAGCCGATTGGGATTATCATCATCGAAACGAAAGGCGGCAGCTCGCAATGCGGGAGCCGGAAATCAGCTTTCGATTCCAGCAGGGTGACACAGGGGACCGTGGATTATGCGGAAACGGAAGCAGAGGTGATGTCCTGCAGTTCCAAATCGGATGTCAGCGAAATGGGCGAGTGCATCAATAAGAATATGGGGAAGGGTAAAATCATCTACGTTGGGGTACGTGCACCCTACGACAAGGGCAAGGGCATTGCATACGAACCGGAGATCATTTTCCTTAAGGAGCTCTAGTGCCCGTCGCCGAGCCGGAGAACAGCGTTGAGAGCATACCCCCACAAACCACTCGCCCCCATTTTTCAGCGGAATCTGGCGACTGCGATAGAGGAACTCGTCCGTCACAACGACGTAACGCCGGCGCTGCTGGCCGAACGTACAGACCGGTTCTTTCCACTCAATGCGAAATGGGGTATGGAGTGCGCAACGCGGGGATATGCGCTTGAGATGGCGAAGGAGGATATTCTCCGTTTCTTTGCGGAGTCGAGTTGGTCGTTCGGCAAAGCGATCGAGACGAACGCATCCATTCATGTGGGCGACGTGGCCAAGCATCTCTCGGTAGCGCTGGTCTTGCGGCTGGAGAAGACGATTGAGCGGCTCGCCAATCTTCCTCGCGATCGATACGCCAAATCCAAAGTCGAGTTCCCGGAATGCGTTTTCCTGGCTGAGGAAGCGCAAGCGCACATCGTCATGGGGAGAATGGAAGCGGCGCAGAATTCCTTAAAGGCGGGATTTGCCCAGGTTGGCGAAAAGGGATTGCCCTCGGATGTGAGAGAAGATGTGGAGCCGGTTCTGTTGATCGAGAAGGCGATTCTCGATGGGGATTGGGAAGGCCTCAATACCGGATTCGCCTTGCGGCAGAAGGGGTTCATCAAGAGGTTTTCCAACCCAAGAGTCCGCAACATGGCCGAGGGCGCGATGGATGTGTGGGCGCTCGGGCTGGCGCGTATGGCGCTCGACCGCAAACTCGCCATCACACACCCGAGTGTTTATGTCCCCGTAGAGCTGTTGGACGCGTAATCAAATGGGTTATCTACTGGAATTCTATTCGCTCGAATGGAACGAACTGACGGCGGTGCTGGGATCGGGCGACGAAGCGGGAGCGGCGCGTATTGCCGATGCCGAACGGCGGATCTTTCCCACCAAGCCCGGTGACGGGGTCGATTGGAAGGCAGGCGTGCACGAGCTGATGGTTGGCAAACATGGGAAGGTACTGGCCGGGAGAGGACCCGAAAAGCAGGAAGTCAAAGGCGAAGAGCTTTCGACAGGCGAGGCGCTTGGCTTAGTGGCAATCGTCAGGACCCTGGGAATTCGGCTCGGCGAACTGGTGCACACCACGCGGGGAGCCACCAAATTCCGCCAAATGTTTGGACCTGGGTTTCAACCGCCGCTATTCCGCGCGATGCATCTTGCACCGTTTCTGTTGGAGAGACCGCTCTACGGCGTCTCGCCCCAACAGTTTCCCTTTTGGGGCGGGCTGCGCAAAAACGAACTGCTCGAACTGGCGGGGAGCGATCCTCCGGGTGAGTTAATCCCTGATGCTGACTACGAAGAGTGGCTGTACGCGTTGCGATCGGTGCTGTGGGACGCACGAAAGGCCGGCAGCGATCTGATTACCCTCTACCTCTAACGCAATGGATGCCAATGCGGAAAAGAAAGTGCTGTTTCGGATGGAGCTGCCCCAGATGGTGGACATTCCGGACAAATACAGCCTCCGCAACCTGCCGGAGATCGATTGCGGCGCGCGGCGGGATCTGTGCAAAGTGAAGTGCTGTCAATTCAGCGTTACCGCCTCCGAACAGGATGTGGACGAAGGCGTGGTTTGCTGGGACCCTGCGCGGCCTTTCCGCATCCTTCGCCGCAAGGATGGCTCCTGCGTTCATCTGGAGCAGAGCACGTGTGCGATTTACCAACAGCGGCCAGGAATATGCCGCCTGTACGATTGCCGGGGCGATTCGAGAATCTGGATCGATTTTGAGGCGCGAATTCCGGCGCTTTAGTCTTCAGACAGGCTGCGCAACCATGTTGTCCACTTCAGCCCGTTCCGTCGCGGTAAGCGGCGCCGGCTACCAGAAACACCGGGGCCGCCGCCCACCATTGCCTCAACGCTGGCTGATCAGCAGGCGTTGCGGCGAACGTTGCAGTTGTTCCATCTCGGTGG
>DATHIZ010000004.1:0-8014 GCA_035316385.1 Bryobacteraceae bacterium
AGTTGGTAGTCGAACTCCACGCGGCCGTCCTCTATTTTGTCCTCAAAATGCACGTTCAGGGCGTATGCTCCGACATCCCCCTCAATCTCGGTCAACGCCAGATCATGCGTTGTGAGCAGGCCGATCGATTCCCCGCGTAGCAGCCCGTGCACCACTCCCGCCGCCCCGATGCGCCGGTCGTGTGAGTTCGTTCCGCTTAGCAATTCGTCCAGCAGAAACAATACCTGCTGGCCGCCGCGTGTCAAATCCACAATTTGCCGCAACCGCGTAATCTCGGCGAAGAAACGCGAGCGGTGATCCTGCAGCGAATCCGTCACCCGGATCGAAGCTCCGGTTTGCAGCGGTGAGATGCGTAAATCCCGTGCCGCTACCGGCGCGCCTGCCCACGCCAGCACCGTGTTCAGTCCAATCGCGCGCAGCAGGGTGCTTTTGCCCGACATATTCGATCCGCTCACAATCAGCAGGCGCCGGCTGCTATTCATGCTGACATCGTTTGCCACGCATTGTTCGGGTGGCAGGAGAGGATGCTGCAAAGCTTGTGCCTCAAACTGGGCCTCGGCCGTCGCCGCCAGTCTAGGGAAACTCCACTGCGGCCGCTCGTATGCCAGCGACGCGAGTGAGCAAATGGCCTCAAACTCACTCAGCGCTTGAATCCACGCGCCTAAATGCGGTCCGGTTTTGCTCCGCCACGCTTCGATTCCCATTGCCACTTGTTCCCGCCATAGCAGGAAAGGCCGGATTGCGCGAATCAAAAGATGCTCGCTGGAGTCGGCCAAGTCTAACCATTGCTTAAGGCGGTTGATGCGCCGCACCGCCGGAACGCCGTTCACCTGCAATTCCGCTCGCAGGCGTAACAGCATCGGCGAGACAAACCGTTCCTGCTCCAGGCGGGCGATCAGCAGTGCCAGAAGTGCCAGATCCCGTGCGGGTATATCGGCCGCGCCCAGTACCTCCATCACTTGTTTGCGAATAAGGAACGAGAAGAGGAAGTCGCAGGCCGCCACGGCAAGAAAGGGCCACAAGGGAACTACGTGCGCCAGAAATGCGAGGAACAAACCTGTTCCGGCCAATGCCATGAGCAAGGCCAGCGGACGCAGGAATGCGGCGAACCGCACCGCCGGCAGTGCACCCCATTTCGTTAGCGACTCGGCGCGCAATCCGGCGTTCGCATCCTCGCCTAGTAATGCAATGTCTTCGCGCAGATCTAACTTTTCGCGGAACTCGCGTACCGCGTCCTGCCGCGCCAGTGCTTCGCCGTGCGGGGCGGGATACAGCAGCCATGCCGCCAGAGTGTCCTCCCCCGCAGCCGTGCGAGCCGTCGAGAGCAACTCGAACAGCGAGCCTTTTCCAAAGACATCCAGGTCTTCCGCGTACAAGTGCGCCGGGTCGCGAAAACGTTCGCTGGCTGTTCCGCCGCCCATCCACCGGTTGCCCAGCCGCGCCAGGCAAAAGTCGTAATAGCGGATGGCGCGTTCGGAAAAGGCGCGCTCGCCCATCACTCTCTCATGCCAAATTACCAACGCGATAAAAAGCGCGGCGGGAACCAGCAGCCACCAGCCGCTGACTACTCCGCTTCCGAACGAAAGCCAAGCCAGCGCAATAGCGGCAATCGCCAGAGCCAGCCGCCCGTTCCCGATGCGGATAAATTGCTGTTGGGAAAGTGCCTGCCGGGCACGCCACTTCGCCTGCCGCGCGTCATATTCCTGGTGGGGACTGGCGCTACCGTCCATGCACCCACGGAGTCGCTATGCCGGCTTTCTTGAATTGCGCGTCCCCGGCATCCAGCGCCATTTTCGCCGCTTGCTCGGGTGGCATGTCCTTTAGGCCGCGGCCGAAAACCTCTATGCTCAAAGCATCCCGGTAGCCGATCTTCTTCAGCGCCTTCAGGAATCCGGTGGTGTTGATGACGCCCTCCCCCGGCAGCAGCCGTTCGTTATCTTTGATCTGTTCCGGCGGCAGTTTGGGCGCGTCGCTGAAGTGAACGTGTACAATCCGCTCTCTTCCCGCGTGCAGAATGTCATCTGTTGTGGCCCCGGCGTGATGCCAGTGCCAAATGTCCAGGAGTAACCCCACGTTCGGCCCGCACTCTTTGGCAAATTCGAGCATTTCGTTCATCTGCCAGATGAACTCGTGCGGATTCGCTTTGCGCAGGTGCAGCGGTCCCAGAAATTCCAGCCCCAGCCGGACGCCCGAATCCGCCAGAATCTTCGCGCAAGCCGTGAAGCGCTGTTTCAGCAGGGCCCGTAGCTCGTCTTTGGGCGTGGGGCTTGACGCCATGATATAGGTCACCATGCGCGGGCAGTCGATCGCCGCTGCGAATTTCGCGGCGTCCGGCAGGCTCGCCAAACCCGTTTGGAAAGCCGCATCGTCCTTGCGAAACTCCACCGGAAAATCCAGAACCGCCGGCCTGATCTTTAGCTCCGCCAGCAGGTCCCGCGTCGCGCCCGCGCCGCCCTTCATGGCTGGCTTTAACATCACATCCGTGCCGGGAAATCCCACCTTTGCCGCCAGCCGCGCGAAGTCCGGCCAAGGCACGCGCCCGGAAATTAAAACGTTGTTCAGAGCAAGGAACATTCCTTGTTCCGCCCCGGAAGCTTGCCAGGCAAGTGGCGCGGCGGCTAACAGTTGGCAGGCGGTTCGTCTGGACGGCAATATTCTTTTCATCGCGCTTTCGATCATACCGAGTTCTTATAGACGGAGGTAGACTAATAACGTCGAGGAGCCTTACGCAATGAATCAGTCTGTTCTCACGCGGCGGGATTTGCTGGCGGCAGGAGCCAGTACCGTTGCAGCCCTAGCGCTACCCGCAGTCACCAGAGCCAGTGCACCGGCTAGCGCCGTTTCCATCGTCCGTTGCCGCGATTATCGCGATTTCTCCACGCAGCTTTCTACCGCCTTTGACCAAATGGGCGGCATCAGCAAGCTCGTGCGCGGCAAAACCGTCGCTCTGAAGGTCAATCTGACGGGTAATCCGAAAAACTGGCCGCTTACGCCGGATCTCCCTTACCGGAGTGAACCTGGAACCGTTGCGAACACCGTTCACCTGCTGGCGAAAGCGGGAGCCAAACGCGTCCGCATCATCGAAAGCTTCTTTCCTGCGACGCAGGATCTTGGCCTCTGGGCCCGCTATGGACTCGACGTGAACGCCATCGCCAATCTCGGCACAAAAGTTGAATGGGAGAACACTCAGAACCTCGGCTCGTATAAAAGCTACGTGCGTTTGAAAGTGCCGTGGGGCGGTTACATGTACCCGGCTTATTACGTAAATCGCACCTTCACCGAGTGCGACGTGTACGCTTCTCTTTCGAAACTTAAGAATCACTGGTTCGGCGGCGTCACCATGTCGATGAAGAATAACTTCGGTAATACGCCCTGCGCCCTATATGGCGGCGATTGCGGACCCAGCGGCAACGAAGGCGCCACCAAAGAGCGCGGTGATGTGCTGCACGCCGGCAAAACCAAAGCTCCTTCGGGCGTAGACGCCGAACTCCACCCAGATTCTCCGCGCGATCCTGGCTACCGCGTTCCGCGCGTGCTTGTTGACCAGGTAGGCATCCGTCCGATTGATTTGGCCATTGTCGATGGCGTCGAAACCGTACGCGGTGGCGAAGGCCCTTGGCTCCAAGGTTTGGAGCGCATGACCCCCGGCGTGATTCTCGTCGGCCGCAACCCCGTTTGTACGGATGCCGTGGGCATGGGCGTCATGAGTTACGACACCAAGGCCACCCGTGGATCGTCTCCGTTCGTTCGCGGCGATAACCCGCTTCAGCTTGCCGAGGCAGTTGGAATCGGCACGGCCGACTTGGACCGCATTGAGGTCGTCGGGCTGAGCATCAAAGAAGCGCGCGTAAACTTCGGTCCTGGCGCCATCGGCAAAAAAGTAATGCAAGCCTAAACACAATGTCGTTTACTTAAAATGAAACTGATAGTCGGCGTCACTCTTCCAATAATCCAAACTCTTGACTCCGAGCCGGAAGCGTAAGCGCCCACGATGCTCGGTCACTCACGAATTTCCCGCATTGAGCCGAAACATGCGCCCTTGGGTAGGCAGTTGCATATACTCAGGGCATGCTTGGTGGAATCGAAGCAGGTGGCACAAAGTTCATCTGCGGCATCGGAAACGGGCCGGAAGATCTTGTAAGAGCGCAGTTCATCACGACGACGCCAGAGGCAACGCTCAATCAAGCGATCGGCTTTTTTCAGGAGCAAGCAGGAAGAAAACTGGAAGCTGTGGGGATTGGATCTTTCGGTCCTGTGGACCTTGATCGTAAATCCCCCACTTACGGTTACATCACGTCCACGCCCAAACCGGGCTGGGAGAACTTCGACCTAGCCGGTTCTGTCAGCCGTGCCCTCCAGGTTCCGGTTGGCTTTGATACCGATGTAAATGGAGCCATACTGAGCGAAGCTCGTTGGGGCGCAGCACAGGGCATTTCCGACGCGCTGTACCTCACCGTCGGCACCGGAATTGGCGGTGGAGCTTTGGTAAATGGCCAAGTGGCTCACGGCCTGCTCCATCCGGAAATGGGCCATCTTCGGCTTCCGCACGATTTTTCGAAAGACCCTTTTCCCGGTGCTTGTCCGTACCATGGCGATTGCCTGGAGGGCATGGCGTCCGGTCCGGCCATGCAAAAACGATGGGGTTCACCGGCAGGCGCCCTGCCCCCGGATCATCCCGCCTGGCAGCTCGAAGCCCACTACTTGGCGCTTGCTCTCGTCAATCTTGCCGTGACTCTCTCACCGCGCCGTATTCTGCTGGGCGGCGGAGTCATGCAGCAACCGCACTTATTCAAAATGATTCGCACCGAATTCTCGCAGTTA
Source organism: Bryobacteraceae bacterium (assembly GCA_035316385.1). Lineage (GTDB taxonomy): Bacteria > Acidobacteriota > Terriglobia > Bryobacterales > Bryobacteraceae > Bog-105. The sequence goes on from DATHIZ010000004.1 coordinate 4,822, forward strand.
CTGAACGGCTATGTCCGCCACCCCGATATTCTCGATCATCTCGACGAATACATTCAGCCTCCGAAGCTTGGAAACGATGCCGGCATTTTGGGCGCACTGCTGTTGGCTGAAATGGCGTCGACTGCGTTGGTTATGACCAGCAATGCCGTGGGCGGCCGCGCTTGACGCTGACTGGATCGTTACTCAAAAGCACCGTCGTAGCCGCTCTGGGTGGTCTGCTGTTCGGATTCGACACGGCCGTCATTGCCGGCGCCACGGCTGGATTGACTGTCACGTTTTCGCTTACCCCGGGCAGTCTCGGTTTGACGGTAGCCATCGCGTTGATCGGCACCGTCGTTGGTTCGCTCCTGGCTGGCATTCCGGGCGATCGCTATGGCCGTCGCGACAGTCTGCGACTCATGGCTGTGCTCTATTTGGTTTCGGCCGTCGGATGCGCCTTCGCCTGGGACTGGTATTCGCTTGTTTTCTTCCGCTTTGTGGGGGGATTGGGAATCGGCGGTTCCTCCGTCCTGGGTCCCATGTACATTGCCGAAATCGCACCCGCTAAATGGCGCGGCCGGCTGGTGGGCTTCTTCCAATTCAATGTCGTGGCCGGCATTCTGCTCGCTTATTTCTCCAACTACCTACTCGGCATGGCTGGTTTCGGCCGCGAGGAGTGGCGCTGGATGCTGGGCGTCACCGGGATTCCCGCGCTCCTGTTCTTTATCATGCTGTTCACCATCCCGCGCAGCCCCCGCTGGCTGGTGCAGAAGTCCCGCGTTCCCGAAGCGCGCGCCGTCCTCGAAGAAATCGGAGAGGAAAACGTCGAATCGGAGCTGCAGCAGATTATCACGTCCATCGATGCCGATCATGGCCACGGCAGCGAATCGTTGTTCCAATCCAAATACCGGGTCCCGCTGTTCCTGGCCGTCTCCATCGCCATGTTCAACCAGTTTTCCGGAATCAATGCCATTCTTTACTATTTGAATGACATTTTTGCCAAAGCCGGCTTCAGCAAGGTTTCGGGTGACCTCCAGGCCGTCTTGATTGGCTTCACTAATCTGGTGTTCTGTATGATCGCGATGACGGTTATTGACCGCGTGGGGCGTAAAACGCTGCTCCTGATCGGGTCCGTCGGATGCGCCATCAGCTTGGCCGGAGTGGCCGCCGTGTTTTTCACCAACAGTCATGAGGAGTTGCTGGTCTGGCTGCTGGTCGGCTTCATCGCGTTCTTCTCGTTCTCGCAAGGCGCGGTGATCTGGGTCTACATCGGCGAAGTGTTTCCCACCCGCGTGCGCGCCAGCGGCCAGAGCCTCGGCAGCTTTACCCACTGGTTCATGAACGCCCTGATCTCCTGGACTTTTCCCATCATCGCGTCTAAGTCGCGCGGGACGCCCTTCATCTTCTTTGCCGCCATGATGGCCTTGCAATTCTTCGTGGTGCTCTTCGCCTATCCGGAGACCAAGGGCATCAGTCTCGAAGAGATGCAGCGGAAACTCGGCATCGCCTGAACAATCACCTTGTGAATTGCGTCATCACGATTAGAGATGTATTCCATCTGCCGCGGCATCATCGATATTGCCTGGATGGTATTTCTACTCGTGTGGCTGCTGGCTAGCTTCTCCTCGAAAAGCGATGCCCGCCGGCAATCGTCCGGTTCCCGCCTGCAACAGGCGCTGCCCGTCCTCCTGGCGTATTTTCTCTTGTTCAACAGAGGCGTGGCCATCGGACCTCTTGGCTTGCGTTTTGTCCCGGCCGAACCATTTTGGTGGATTTTAGGAGCCGTACTTACCCTGGCGGGAATCCTCATCGCCTTCTGGGCGCGCTTTTTTCTGGGTCGAAACTGGAGCGCCACGGTCACCGTCAAGCAGGATCACGAATTGGTCCGGTCCGGCCCTTACGCCATTGTCCGGCATCCCATCTACTCCGGGCTTCTGTTGTCCATCCTGGGCACCGCCCTATTTGTTGGCGAGGTCAGGGGCTTGCTCGCGCTTCTTTTGGCTCTCCTCGGATGGAAATGGAAGTCCCTGCAGGAAGAGTCATTCATGCAAGAACAATTCGGCGAGAGCTATAGCATTTACCGGCGGCAGGTTAAAGCGTTGATACCGTTTGTGTGGTGACCTGGTTCCAGGGCCACTCGGCCCGTTTCCTCGCGCGCCACAGGTAAGCCGCCATTCCGATCACTGTCAACGCGATGCCGCTCATGATATAGATTCCACCGCTGGACGCCAGGATAAATAGCCATCCAGCCAGTGCGATGAAAGCGGGTAGCGGATACAGCGGCATGGAGAACGGCCGCTCTATGTGCTTTCGCAAACGCCGGATCAATACTACCGCCACGCACTGCGCCGCAAATTGCGTCACAATCTGAATCACAATCAGTGACTTGATCAAAGACTCCAGCGGCAGGAAGCACGCCGCCGCCGACAGCACGCCTAGAAACAGCACGGAAAACGAGGGGAAATTGCGCGTGGGATGCACGCGCGCGAACACCCCAAAGAACCGTCCCTCTTGCGCCGCCACAAACGGCACGCGCGTATATCCGAGCAGTACGCAGAATACGGAAGCGAATGCCACCCACAGCACCAACCCGGTCATCAGTGCCGCGGCTTTGGCTCCATACAACCGCTCCATGTAGTCGGATACGATCACTGGCGAATGCATCGCCTCCTGCCAGGGCAGCACGCCAATAATCGACAAGCTCATTGCCAGATACAACACCGCCAGAATGCCGATCGAAAGCGTAATGCAGCGGGGTATGTTGACCTTCGGATTCTTGATCTCGCCGCCCAGCAGGCAAACATTAAAGTAGCCGCTATAGTCATACATGCTGATAAGCGTGGCCGCGCCCAGGCCGCTAAAAAATCCGGGCGTCAGATGAAACGCGCCGCTTGGAAAGCTGAACGCCCGCGCTGCTTGAAAATGCCCAACGCCGCCCCAGATAATAATCCCCATCGCAACCATCAGGCCCACCCACAGCACTGCCGAAATCTTGCCGATGGAATGGATGTCGCGGTACAGCAGAAATGTCGCCAGGCCGCACACCGCCATTGCCAGCAGCTTTCCCTGCGCGCCGGTAAGCGCCGGAAACAGGTAGCGCGCATAGTCGGCAAAGCCAACTGAGCCCGATGCGGCTGTTAGCGGTGCTGACAGCATGACCTGCCACAGAAACAGGAAGCCCATGGCGCGTCCCAATGACCGCGGCCCGAACGCT
>DATHIZ010000005.1:0-6929 GCA_035316385.1 Bryobacteraceae bacterium
GCCCTCGGCGTGTTTGGGCTGCGCGAAATCGGCGTAGGGCTCGTTGACGAAGGGAGTGATTTGGAGAGCAGTCATGGCTTAGAGGCGTTCTTCGAAATTCCTTTCGGCGATTTTGCGGCCGTGTTCGAACATCTCCGATGCTTCCTGGGCAATTTCGCGCCCGCGCTCGAATAACTCGCGTCCCCGCTCAAAGATGTCCTGACTGGTCTGCAAAATGTTCTTGCCGCCTTGTCCAGCCTGTTGGGCCAACCGGCGCCGCGTGTTCACGCCGCGCTCGGGAGCCAGCAATATGGCAGCGCTTACTCCCACAACCGCACCAAAAACAAACCAGCCTAGACCAGCGCTGACGCGACCGTTTTCGCTTTCCATGTTTCCTCCGCCTTTATTCTAAGCTTCTATCGCCATGGGGCCGTTTGGCGAAGCTAATGAAAAGTTTCATACTCCACCTTGTCGCCATTGGTACGGAAACTAATCAGGCCTTGCCGGTCGGTGCGCAGAATGATGGCGCTGTGCTGGGCCAGGCGGCTGAGAACGGTTGGATGCGGGTGGTGGAACTGGTTCTTGTATCCATCCGAGATGATGGCAAACCGCGGGGCAATTTGGCTGAGAAACTCTTCGCTCGAAGAGGTCTTGCTGCCATGGTGCCCGACTTTCAGCAAGGTAACCGGGCGGAGTTCGCCGCTCTCCAGCATGTTGTCTTCCGCCGCACGTTCAGCATCTCCGGTCAGGAGAAAGGAGCGGCGGCCGAAGCTGACCTCCATCACCAGCGAATCGTCGTTGGTGGAGCTATCGGCGGGAACGTAGCTAACGGCGGGAGCCAGGATCCGTACTTTCGCCCCTCCGATAGTGACTGAAGCCGACGCGCGGTTCAGCGGTACGATGCGTACGCCGTCATTTTGCGCGTGCTGGCGAACGATTTTCCATTGCGGGGTCTCCGGTTCGGGGCCGATCCACAACTCCCGCGGGCGAAAGTTGTCCAGCACCGCCGCGAGACCGCCCATGTGGTCGGAGTGGCCGTGAGTTAAAACGGCGTAATCTAGGTGACGGATGCGGCGCTCCCACAGATAGGGGGAAATCACGTCTTCGCCTATATCGAGCTTCGGCTTGCGGCGCATGCGTTCCATGCCGGGGAAACCGCCCGCGTCCACCAGCATGGTTTCGCCGCCGGGGAAGACCAACAGCAGGCTATCGCCCTGGCTGACGTCGATGGCCGTCAGTTCCAGCCACCCTGGCCGGGTGAGGGGTTCCCAAGGCTGCCAGACCGTTACTCCAAACAGGGTGAGTGAGCAGGCCAGGGCGGGCGCGATCCAGTGCCGGCGGCGGATGGCGAATCCGAGCAGAACAAGCGATAGGGCGAAAGCGGCGGCGATCGAGAGCGGGATTGCCCCCTGCCGCCAAGCGGGTTCGAGACGCATGTGCCAGGCAGCCGTCATTTCGGCCCAGGTCAGCATCAATTTGGTCAGGGCGGCCAGCACGTGGGAGCCGGTGAGAATTGAGGCGAAGCCGAACGGGACCACCAGCGAAAGCAAGGGAACAACGACCATGTTTGCCGAAATGCCGGTGACCGAAAGGCGGTGGAAATAGGCGATCAGCGGGAGGGCAAGGGCAAATTGCATGCAAGCCGAGATGATGGCGGTCTCCAGGGCGAATGCGGCAAACAGTGCTCCACCCGAGACCAGGCGCTGAGCAGCGCCCAAAGGGAGGCTCGTCCACACACGGACCGATTCAGCCAGTAGTCGCAATTCTACGCGCCACTGCGCCGCCCTGGGCTCCAGTAGAGGATCGTACAGCAGTTGGCCGAAGAGCCGGACGGAAGCGCGCAAGGGTTCGGTGACGCGCTCCATGGCGGGAATGGCAAATGCGCCGATGGCGGCGGCCGAAAGGAAGGAGAGCTGGAAGGCGGGGTCAAAGAGCTGATCGGGGTCGAAGAGCAGATAGGCGATTCCGATGATTCCGAGGATATTCAGAATACGCGTTTTGCGAAAGCAGTAATTGGCCGCGAGAAACAACGAAAAGGCGGCTGCCGCCCGGACGGCGGGGGCGTTGAAGCCCGAAACGAAGGCATACAGCCAACAGATTAGGGCGGCGATGCCCAAAGCGGGGATCCGGCGGACCCGCAGAACCCGCAGGAGCAGGAGCAACGTATAGGCCAGCACGGAAACGTGAAGGCCCGAAATGACCAAGGCATGGTAGGTGCCGGTGGCCCGGAAGTCGCTTGTCCAGCGGCGCTCCACTCCACTGGTTTCGCCGATCAGCGTCGCTTGCAGGAGTGCGGAGGTGTGCTGGTCGCCAGGGTAGAGCCGGGTGATCCGCTCGAGGGCCCAGGTCCTCACTGAGTACAAGCCGGCCAAAAACCTTGACCCGCAGGGGGTGCCGCCGGCTTTGATGTCCGCCAAGCTCGACACGGACCCCGTCCAGTAGATATGCTGCCCGGCGAGGTAGCCGGCGTAATCGAACGCGCCGGGATTCTGGAAGTTGCGCGGCAGGCGGATTTTAGCGGGCAACTCCACCCGCTGGCCGTACTGGAGAGGCAGGGCTTCCTTGCCTTTCAGATCGGCGGTGATGCGGATAGCGGCGGTTGCGCCGGGGCTCAGGTTCAGGGTGAACTGCTCCCGGTGGGGAGAAAAGACGGGCGGATTTGTCACGCAGCCGGAGAGCAGAACCGTTTCCGTGTCTTCGGCCGTGAGTTTCGGAGTTTTCTCTGGCCGGTGTGAAACCTGGGCGACAAGGCCGGCAATACCCAGGGCGAGGCCAACGGACCACCAACGGAGGCGCGGACTCTCCGTGACGCGGAAGGTAACGCCTAGTAAGACTGCGGTCAAAAAGGCGGGGATCCACAGGTCGCGGAGGGTAAAGTAGTAGAAGTGGGCGGCGAGAATGCCGGCTGCGAGGGCGGCAACCGGCAGCAATAGAGGCTCGCGGTGCACATCGGCTTAGTGCCGGCGCGGAGTAAGATTGTCTCTGAGTTCGGGAATAAACCTATACCCTAGTGCTAAAAATAACGGTCATGCAAATTTGAACTTGACAGGGAATAGGTCAGACCATCATACTCAAAAAAGATTAAAGATTCATTGGCTCTTCCGAAGATTCATTAATCGCAGTTTTTCCGTTTTACTGAGTTTTCAGTCTGCAGTGTTTTTGTCTTGATTTCTCCTCCAACCCAAACTAGTTGGCTGATCGGGTAAAACCGATCAGCCGGATTTTTTGGGGCCGCCAGTTTTCTCTCCACGTTTAGCCCGCATTCGAATCGTCTGTTTTGCCTGCGGACCGCAGCCTTTCAAGGTTCTCTGGGAGGAGACAGAGCCAAAATCCAAATTGATCCACACCGAATATGTCTACGTGTTGACAGGGAGGGGCTTTGCCCCGTACACTAGAAAAGTTTGGCGAGTTGATTCTTCGGCTTCTGCGCTACCGCGCCTCTAATAGGTGTCCGGCTGGAAGTCGGGCCCCGCTGCTGGACCAATAAGGTCTCTCGAAGGTTGGGAGAGTGACGTTGGACCCCTGGCAAGGGCCACACCCGAAGTAGTTACCCTCGCGGTTGAGGCTGGTGAATTACGCTATATCAGTCTCCTGGCTAGTAATCCTTTGCAGCCATTCTGGTTTGTTTACACAGAATTGCGCCTGCTGAACCCTAAAAAAAGGGCGTTATAAAAGTTTTGTGTTGTGATGCGTTCGAGCGAGTGCGTTTTTTGGCGCCGCTTGGAATACACCTGTAAGTTTTAGTCGAGAGGAATTTCGTGCCTACCTTTAATCAACTGGTGCGCAAGGGCCGCAAGGCGACCCGCTATAAGACCGCCAGCCCGGCGCTGCAAAAATGCCCGCAACGCCGCGGCGTTTGCACGCGTGTCTACACCACTACCCCGAAAAAGCCGAATTCGGCCCTCCGGAAAGTGGCGCGTGTGCGGCTGACCAATGGAATCGAAGTCACCACCTATATCCCGGGCGTTGGCCACAACCTGCAGGAGCACTCGATTGTGCTGATCCGCGGCGGCCGTGTCAAGGATTTGCCGGGCGTGCGCTATCACGTAGTGCGCGGCACTTTGGACACCGCCGGTGTGGCGAATCGGAAGCAAAGCCGTTCCAAATACGGCGCCAAGCGTCCCAAGGGCGGAGCTGCCGCGGCGGCCCCCGTCAAAGGCAAGAAGAAGTAGGTAAGGAGAAGGAATGCCGCGCCGTAGACGACCAGAACCGAGAGAAGTTGTTCCCGATCCGTTGTACAACTCGACCTTAGTGGAGAAGTTTGTCAACTCAATGATGTGGGACGGCAAGAAGACCACCGCGCAGAAGCTGTTTTACCAAGCCATGGACTTGCTGCGGGAGCGTTCAGGGGACGATCCGCTCAAGGCCTTCAAAAAGGCCGTCGAGAATGTGAAGCCCCTGCTCGAAGTGAAGACGCGCCGCGTGGGTGGCGCGAACTACCAGGTTCCGGTGGAAGTGGCGCAAAATCGCCGTACCAGCCTGGCGCTGCGCTGGCTGATTACGAATGCCCGCGGCCGCCCCGACAAGAGCATGGCCGATAAGCTTGCGAACGAGTTGAATGACGCCTCGAATATGCGGGGCGGAGCCGTGAAAAAGAAGGATGATGTGCATCGCATGGCGGAGGCCAATAAGGCGTTTGCGCATTACCGCTGGTAGTTGAAGTTTCGTTTCATGTTTGATTTGTTTAACGATTTGGTTCAGTAGATATGCCACGCACCGTACCATTACAAAAAATGCGCAATATCGGCATCATGGCGCACATTGATGCCGGTAAAACGACTACGACTGAACGGATTCTGTACTACACCGGCCGAACCCACAAAATCGGCGAAGTCCATGAAGGCACCGCCACTATGGACTGGATGGCGCAAGAGCAGGAACGCGGAATCACAATCACTTCCGCCGCAACCACCTGTCAGTGGGGCGACTTCACGATCAACATCATCGATACTCCCGGCCACGTGGACTTCACAGCTGAAGTGGAGCGCAGTCTGCGCGTGCTGGACGGCGCATGCGCTGTATTTGATGCCGTTGCGGGCGTGCAGCCGCAGTCTGAAACGGTGTGGCGCCAGGCCGATAAATATGGCGTGCCGCGTATCTGCTTCATCAATAAGATGGACCGCGTTGGCGCGAATTTCTTCTTTTCGGTGGATACGATTGTCGACCGTTTGAGTGCGCGCCCAGTGCCGATTCAGTTGCCGATTGGCGCGGAAGATCAGTTCAAGGGCGTGATCGACCTGGTCACGATGACGGCGCGCATCTGGCGCGACGAAACGCTCGGCGCTAAGTTCGATGACGTCGAAATTCCGGCTGAGTTGCTCGAAGAGGCCCAGAAGCATCGCGACTTGCTGGTGGAAGCTGCTTCGGAATGCGACGGAAACGAAGTGCTGTTCGAAAAATTCATCGAAGGCGTCGCGGTTACCCAAGAAGAGTTGAAGGCCGGCATCCGCAGGGCCACTCTTGCGCAAAAGATTTTCCCGGTTGTGTGCGGTTCTTCGTTCAAGAACAAGGGCGTGCAGAACCTGCTTGACGCGGTGGTCGACTACCTGCCATCGCCGCTGGATATTCCTCCGGTGCGCGGTCATTCTATAGATAATCCGGATGAAATCGTCATCCGCCGCCCTGACGATTCCGAGCCTTTTTCAGCGTTGGTGTTCAAGATTATGACCGACCCGTTCGTGGGTCAGTTGTGCTTTATTCGTGTGTATTCCGGCAAGCTGAACACGGGCGACTCGATTCTAAACGTCGCTAAGGGCAAGCGCGAACGCATTGGCCGCCTGGTGAAAATGCACGCCAACAAGCGTGAAGAAATCCAAGACATCTGCGCGGGCGATATTTGCGCGGCGGTCGGCCTAAAGCAGGTCGTGACGGGTGACACTATTTGCGACGAAAAGTCGCCGGTGCTGCTCGAAAAGATCGTGTTTCCGGCTCCAGTGATCCAGCTCGCCATTGAGCCGAAGACCAAGGAAGACCAGGAAAAGCTGGGCGTTGCCATTCATAAGCTGGCAACGGAAGATCCTACTTTGCATGTTTCGACCGACCCCGAGACGGGCCAAACCATCCTGGCGGGTATGGGCGAGCTGCACCTTGAAATCATCGTAGACCGGATGCAGCGTGAGTTCAACGTGGGCGCGAATGTGGGTAAGCCGCAGGTGGCGTATCGTGAAACCATTCTGCAGACGGCTGAAGCCGACTACACGCATAAGAAACAGACCGGTGGTAAGGGTCAGTATGCGCGCGTGAAGCTGCGTGTTGCGCCCAACCGGGAAAAAGATTACGAATTTATCAGCTCCATCACGGGCGGTAATATTCCCAAGGAATTCATCCCCGCTATCGAAAAGGGCGTGGCTGAGGCGCTCGAAGGCGGCGTGCTGGCCGGCTACGCAATCAATAATGTCAGTGTGACGGTGTTCGACGGCGACTACCATGACGTCGATTCATCGGAAATGGCCTTCAAAATCTGCGGTTCCGTGTGTGTAAAAGAGGCGCTCCGGAAAGCCAAACCTGTGCTTCTGGAGCCTGTGATGCGCGTTGAAGTTACCGTCCCGGAGCAGTATATGGGACCGGTTAACGGCGACCTGATTTCGCGGCGTGGACGTTTGGAAGGAACCGAGATTGCCGGCGGCACGCACATCATCAAGTCGATGGTGCCGTTGTCGGAGATGTTTGGTTATGCGACCGAACTGCGTTCGCGCACCCAGGGCCGCGGCGCCTTCAGCATGCACTTCGGGCAGTACGAGGAAGTGCCGAGAAATATCGCCGAGGAAATAGTAAACCGCAACAAGGGCGGAATCGCAACCAGGTAAAGGAGGAATATGGCAAAAGAGAAATTTGACCGCAGCAAGCCGCACGTAAATATCGGGACGATCGGGCATATCGATCACGGGAAGACGACGTTGACGGCGGCGATCACGAAGACGCTGTCGAAGCATAATCCGAAGAACAAGTTC
>DATHIZ010000006.1:0-15014 GCA_035316385.1 Bryobacteraceae bacterium
CGTAATAATTGACATCCAGCCTGCCCAGTGGATCGTAAGCCATGAGCGCAGCGCCCTGCAAGGAGCATGGAATGGTTGCATAGCCATTCTGTGCGTTACCGTTGGAACCGTTCACACCCGGGATGTTCGCCAGTTGATCCAGTTGGCCCACGCCTCCCGGATTGCAGGCATTTTCGTTATAGGATTGCCAGACATAACCTACATAGTCGAGGGAATTGTTGTAAGTGATTCCCCGATAACTACATATGTTTCCGGGCGCCGGCTGACATGCCGATGAGTTCACGGGTGGCAGCGGAGCCGGAGCACAAGCCCAACTATGATTGCCTTGCGCATCGATCGTAGTTTTCACGTCATGTTGATACGTGACGCCTTGCACGGGGAGGCGCTTTTCTTTGATGGTAATTCCAGGAATTGCGGACTTATCCGGAGGCGGCGAATTGGCAATGGCGCCAGTTGTGCCGTGACCCACCTGCGTTCCGTCCGATTCGTAAACGGCGGCGGTCAAGGTCACATTACCGCCCAGCGGTACGCCAGTAAATTGGAGGTTGATCTTATCTGTCGGTTTGCTATGGTCTATCGTTCCCTGCTGCACGTGCGGGGTTCCATTGTCGAAGATTGCGGTGACTAAATAAGAAACCGCTGACGCCGGGAAACCCGAGTGGTCGTCGGGATCCGGGCTCACGCTGAATTGCAGATTATACGTGGCAACGAGGTCATACTCGTAGGTCCAAGGGGAGAGAATCACCTCGCACGCGGTCTCGTCAATTTCAGCAATGGCGACCAGAGCGCCGAAGGCTTGTAATATAGCGCCGATCAACGGAATATTGTCGGTGATTTCGGCCAAAAGAAAGTACTTACCGAAAGCCTCCAAAAACGGTTTCAAGGGACCGCCGGGAGCGACAAGCCCGCGAACCACTGCTCTCCAGAAGATCGTTCCAATCTGAGCCAGAGTGAAGTCCTCGAAGTCCGTAAACAATGTCTGCACGATCAAAGTGCCGAACGGGATGATGACTGCCTTTAGGATGACATCTAACTCCGCGGCAACACCCAAGGCCATCAAAAAGGCCGGGAGGCTCAGATTGAAGATCGATGTCATCATGACGCCGAGCAACTCTGTATCCGGGTACGTATGCGAACCGAACCCCAATCCGCTGGCCAAAATCTTCGCGCGGGATGCTTTAGCCGGGAAAGTAAATTGAACGGTATTGCCTGACGGCTGCGTGGGAATACCAAAAATAGTGAACTCCGGCGTGAGAAAACCGACGCACAGCTCATTGTTCTTTGTGTTGAAAAAAGGATCGCTGCCGATGTCGGGGAAATCGGAGGCAGGGAGGACATTGTCATCGGAATCGAGAAATTGGATGAACAGTCCCAGCCAGCGCAAATACCAATTTTTGTATTGGAGATTGATCTGATAGCCGTTGCCCGAATTAGCGGTGCTGAGTACAACGCTGTAGCCGTTGTAGTTGGGCGTAACATTCGAAAGCGTGAACTTTGCGTTGGCCGGATTGGCATCAGGTGCTGTTGCGTCCTGTGAGATGCTGGTCACGCCATCGTTGCGGCACCAGATCGTGCCAGTTAAGTCGCCGGTGGATAGACTGCCGCGATCAGGAGTGACGTCCACGCCCAAGGTCGTGTCGTTTTTCACGCCATTCGACGCCACAGTCATAACGTCGCTGATGTAAGGCACATTAATGGCGGGCTGCCACTTGGTGTCGTAGAGAATCAAGCCTTTGTTGTGGCCGGTCGTGGCTTTGATCGGCGTCTTCTGGTCATCCTCGGTGTACGGAACCAACGTTGCCCAGCCGGTCTTATTGTCCAGGGTGAGGGATTGGGCGGGAACAGCAGGCCCGGCAAACGCGAGCACTTGGGCCAGGGTGGTGGTGGAATCCGAGGTTTGGATGTGGTTGGTTTGGATATGAGCGGCGGAATTCGGGTCAGCGGATAACAGTTCGGGATGGAGATTCGCAAGCGTAGTCGCCCACTGCGTGGTGTCGATGACATCTTGCTCGTCGACCAGATCCTGCAGTGTGGATGCAGGCGCAAGGCCATACTTTTTGCGCTTGGCGGATAACCTCAGCGGCTGCCCGGGCTGCAGTTTTTTTCGCGCCTGTTCATAGGCATAGGCAAAGGAGCTCTTTGGAGGGAGAAGATACATCGCCGAGACCCCGTACGTTCCGGTCGCGATGTCAGGATCCTTCATCAGGTAGCTAAACTGTACAGCGGGGGGCAGCTGAATACCTTCGACGACATGGGTGAGAGCGCTATCCGGCAGCATGCGGATGACACTGTTTTCCAGGCGCGCCTGTAGCAGCGCGGGATGAAAACCGTTACAGGGCTGCAATTGGTGGCGCTGTTTACCGGCAACGAAGTAGTACCTGTGTCCCTGATGGTGCTCGTGGGAAAGATCGAAAAACAGCGTCCGCATCTCAGTGGAAGCAGGAGCGGATTGTCCCGAAGAGACAAGCGGCGTGAGAGACAGCAAGGCGCCGCCGGAAGTAGCCTTCAGGAACTGCCGCCGAGAGTTCATGCGCGCCCGCGGCGAATTGGGAGTGCGCGCACGCGCAGTTTGCTTACCAGCGGAAGGGAGCGCTTTGCGCTTCGACGAAGTGTAGGACAAGGTTTTTCTCCGTGAATATGGATTTGTATTCGGAACTTAAGGAATTTGGCTGTGGCTCCACAGAAAGTCCGCGCTGCACTTCGGAACGCCATTGACCGGAGCCTTTGTGTAGGTTGCGTCATGTCGATAGGAGGCGTACGTGCTGATGTCTACGGCGCTCTTCCAGTTCGCATTACTTCCATCCGGATTAGCCGGGCCGCATCCGCCAGGATGCTCTAGGTGGTCAGGGCACGTCGTCGTGGAATCCGTCGGTGGCACGGTCGTCGGATTGTTGTAGACCATCTGCACGCAGACGGGCTGCCCGGGAGGCGAGTTCCAATACCCAGGAAAGGTGGTGTGTGTCCCGTCGAGCTGAAAAGACATAGTGTTTCCGTTGGGCCGGAAATCCAGGTAGGCGTCCTGGAAAGAAATACTGCCTGTCAGATTAATGCCCGCAAGATTGGCGCCTTGTAGAAACGCTTGCTCGAAGCCTGAATCCTGTCCGGAATCGCCGGGCGCGACGCTAGCGCCATTGAAATTAGCACCGGCCAGGACCGCCCCTTTGAAGAAGACTCCATGTACTGTCGCCTTGGTAAAGTCCACACCAAAGAGATACGCATCGCCGAATTGGGTGTTGTCCAACAATGTCCCAGAAACCGTGGCGCAATCCTTGGTGAAGCCTTTTTTGTCAGGTGTGCATACGCCTGTTCCCACCGGCGAGATGCTGTAAAAGCTTACCGACCCTAAGTCCGCGTCGCTGAGCCTCGCCTGTGATAAATTGACGTTGCGCATAAACGCTCCATTAAGATTGGCGACGCTCGCATTGGGTACTCCGGGTGGCTTGGTCAGGTAGACACCGCCCATATTGGCGCCATCGAGATTGGCCCCGTTTAGCTTCGCGCCGTAAAGCTTGGCGTTCTGTAGATTGGCGCCTTGCAGGCTAGCCTGGCTGAACACGGCTTGCGTGAGGTCTGCGCCGGTGAAAATGGCTCCGTTTAGTATTCCGTTCTGGAAATTGACCAATGGCATCTTGGCATCGGTGAAATCCAGCTTGGTCATCTGCGACAGGCAGGCAGTGACGTTGGCGCCAGTCAAGTCGAGATATTGCCAGTCATTCATAAATTCGCAGCTCATGGTGGCGCCGCGGAAGGCGGTTCGACAGACATTACTGCCGCGCTCGACATTTAACGGAAGCTCGCCGAAGAGAGCGTTTCCGCCGCCAGTCGTCAGATCGGTCTCGGAAAAATCGGCACAATTCAGCGAGGCTCCGGTGAGATCGGTCGGTCCTTCAAACCGAGCGTGTATGAAGCAAGCACTATCCAGCTTGGCGAACAGGAAATTCGGACTAGCGAGCGGGTTGGCGGGGTCTGCTTGAAAGGTGGTTCCGACGAATTTGGCGCCGGTCAGGTCCGCACCTGTAAAGAACGGCGCTATCAGAGTGGCATTGGAAAAATCCGCGTTTTGCAAATTCTGGTGAGCGAAATTTGGATTCTTGAGTGTTTGATCCTTGAAACTCTTGCCGGGGCTGGAGAGGGGGCTTACAGGACAGTTGAGGTTTTGAGCCTGCAAAGCGCAGGTGAACAGGCTGAGGACGACGCAACAGAGCGCGGCACTCGGCACGTCACGAAGCCAGAGTGCTGACTTAGCGATCATTGCTTTTCCTGGTTATTCGGTTTGACTTGGGGGGCTGCGGGTTCTCGGCACTCGATAAGGGGTGTTTGCCGGGGCCTGTGGATGTGGCGCCGCTGCTGGGCGCGCCGGCAGACACGTGGGTATAAGCCCCCAGAATTCCCGATGCGCCAGGGTGCCCAGTGTTTGAGGGTGCGGCTGCGCCATTGCCACCGCCCGGATCTCCCGGCATGCCGCCCGGACCGGGTTGCGGCACGTAATACTTCCAAGCGGGAGGCGGTGGTGCGCCACTGTAGTCAACGGCAGCCAGCGAGTACGAAGGACCGCCGTTGCCGCCCGCTCCGGCGCTTCCCGCGCCACCAGTTCCACCGTCGTTGCCGGGGCCGCCCGCCCCGGGTGCTGTTCCTTGGCAACGGCCACGCCAGCCAAAGATCATGCGCCAGTGCCCGGTGTATCCTTGACCGGGTCCTCCGCCTGCGGTACCAGATCCGCCCTCGCCGCCGCGGCCACCATTCCCGCCGGGTCCTGGAACGATGACGTTGGTACCGGAATTCATTAGCGTGGAAGCGCGAAACACGATGGGAAAGGACGCGCCACCCTGGGTGCCGCCGGTTCCGCCGAGTCCGCCACAGCCACCGGAGCCGCCGCCACCACCGGCTTGTCCTTCATAGTCGGTGTGACCCGCATCTTCATATATTGAGGCGAAGCCTCCGGCACCGCCGCCGCCGCCACCGGCGCCTGGTAAGCCCCAGCCGCCGCTTCCACCTGCCGCCGCGGGAGCCCAAACCAGACTCGAGTTGAAGTACCCGATGATGTCGCCGGCGGCCGCCGCGCTGGTCGCGCTTGGGGCCCCGGGACTGCCAATGTTACCGGGGTTCCCGTTTGGTGTTGGGGTCGCGCCCATCACTCCGCCTACGCAGTCGCAGCCCGCCTGGCCCGTCCCGCCACCGTTTCCTCCTTGGGCTGCACCTGCATCCGCGCCTTTCTGGGCAGGGCGGCTGTTGACCGGGTTGCAGTAGCTCTCGCCGATACTCCCCGAACTATCCACCACGTTGACCGGTCCGCCGGTTCCCCCGGCTCCGGGCATCTCATGCCCAGGGTCGGCGCAGGCAAGCGCAGGGCCGCCGGTTCCGCCCATGCCGTCCCGCTGCATCGCGTTATTTCCCGGATTGCCAGAACTTCCTGCCGCTCCACGTTTCCCCGGAGCGCCATTGCCTCCCGCTGCGCTGACGATGATGGTTTGGTCGAGTGTGAGATTCGAACCGTCGACCGTCACAGCTACGCTGGCGGTACCGGGAGGCAGCGAATTTGCATCGGCCAGGATGGTGAATCCGCTGACCTGGACGGGAGCTCCATTGGAAGCGACGAATAAAGTGGGCCCTCGCAGAATTGTTCGATAGCGGGTCAGCGGGGCTCCGGCCAGAGAGCAACTGCCAAATAACTGGACTGGGCCCGTAATGCGAACGGGCGCTGGTGGTGAATACAACCCATGGCTGGCAACAATAATGCAGCTAGCGACACCCCGGCAGCGATCCACGGCCTGCTGCAGCGTCTGGCAAGGGGCAGTTTCAGAAGAACCGCAGGCGGAACTATCCGTACCGGCCGGCGACAGGTAAATAAAGGTTCCCACGGTAGGAAGTTTCGCGGGACACACGGCGGCTTGCATCAAGGCTCCAATGATTGCTGCCAGGGCGGCGAAGCGCCCAAAACTGGAAGTCGCACGTTGAGCTGCTAAAGCGGTAACGTCGACGGGGTCATCATCACCCGCAGAACGCAGCGGCCATGACCGGGGCCATTCAACACTCATACCAAACACCCTCCGCCTCCCCGGACAGACCGCGCCCGCGTCGCCGAGTACCTACACTACTACCAGCAACTAAAAAAAACTTGCCTCTGTCCTAATGGATAAGTGTAATAGAACTTTAGGTAAATAGTGTAACTATTACTACGTTTGCGGGGGCGTTCATTTCGTTCTAGCTTCGGTACGTCTCCCGAGCCGGCGATTTCACCGGGCAGACCGTTGATTTGTTGACCGACCGACGGGATGCAGCAGCCGCAAAGCGACTATTTCGAAGAGACGGTTGATTAAGCCTCGTGAGCAAATAAGAGCACAGCAGGACTGCGCGGTAATGTCAGACCATGGGTGCTACTACTGATGAAAAGCTGTTCGCAAAAGAGTGGCGCGCCAGCATGAACGCGAAACGTAGGTCGAGACAACGTCGATAAAAGTGGCCCTCAATACGATTGCTGCAAAGAAAGCAAGAGTCCCAGATCGGGGCATATTGAGAGTATGCGATCACCTGTGGGTTGTGCGGGAAAAGTGGGGTTTTACTCCCAGTGGGAGCAAACCCTGTATTTCGACCACAACCGCAAAAGCCGACCATACTTTCCGAGTGGCCGACGGCTCGGACACAACTCATGATGGGAATCGGACGCGCTTCGCGCGATTCCCCCATTCACACACGGCAAGCTTGCGACACTTGGCTCCATGATTCGTCAGATCGCGCCTCAGTTCTTCACTACGGACATTCCAGCAACTATCGCCTATTACAAGGACAAGCTTGGCTTCGAATGTCGGGGCATGTGGCAGAATCCGCCGGTCTACGCCATTGCTTCCCGAGACGAGCAGGCGATTCACTTCCGCCGCGCCGAGCCTCCCACAGCCAATCCCGATAAATATGCGGACGAACTGCTCGACGCTTACCTGTTCGTTGAAGATGCGGACGCGCTTTACGCCGAGTACGCAGCCCGCGGCGTGGAATTCACTCGGGGACTCGCCAACATGCCGTGGCACTCGCGCGAATTTGTAGTGAAGGATTGCGACGGCCGCTTGCTCGCTTTCGGCGCGAACCTGTAGTTAATCCCGGGTGCCCCCTCTGTCTCGCTCCGAGCTTACGCACGGGCCGGAAATTGGCCGTCGCCAAAGGGACGTCCCGTGCTCGTCCCGTCCCAATTGACGGATTGCCGACCAACCGCTAACCGAATTCTGATTTTGCGTTTGTAAATAGCCCGCCGTGGTTTCGGTTAGTGTCCCGATAAAAAGTGGCCGTGCCTACGAAGCCCGACGCTAAGCAGGCATCGCCTTGCTCGATTTCCCGGTGCGCTTGGTGAGAATGTCCTCCCCGCTCTCTTCACCGGAATCTCTCGACGAGCATCAATTGGCTTCCCGCAAGCTCAGTATCACCGTACAGCAGCCAACGTTCGTCGGGAGAAACGGCCAGTCCACGATCAGCATCAATACGTCCCGGAACCATACCAAGGACTGTAATGCCTCCACTTGCGAAATCGAGGTACCTCAACGCTGCCGGGGTTACCGTCTCCATGAGATATGCGCCGTAACTTCCAATCGCGAACTCTGTTCCGTGTGTCAAGGCAAGTACCTCTGTTTCGTCTCCGCCACCGGCCGGAACTCGCCAAAGGGCACGGCTGTCCGCTTTCAAATAGTAAACGTAGACCCCATCCCGCGATTCGGCTTGGTTGCACCCGCCGTTTTTTGTCACCTGAATTTCGGGACCGCCTGCTGCGCCCTTCTTCCATATCTGGGGACCGCTATTCTGCCAAGCGCAATAGTAGATCCATTTTCCGTCATGCGACCAGCTAGGCCTGATGCTCGACCCGGACACTTGCGTAAAGCGAACTGGTTTGCCCCCCTTCGGAACGGATTACGTAAACATCCCACTTTCCCGCCGCGTAACCATCAAATGCAATTTGTCGGTCATCTGGCGACCATCTTGGACTGCCCGCCCTTGCGTTCCCAAATGACGTTAACTGAAGTGTCTGGGAGCCGTCCACGCTCGATATCCAAATCTCCTCATTTCCGCTTCGGTCCGATTCGAAAGCGATGCGTTTGCCGTCGGATGAATAGGCCGGACTGCGTTCGCCTCTAGTTGACGCGATCAAGGAGACACCGCCGGTAAGGTGAGCGTTTTTCAGTTCCCCGCGCCAGATGTTTGAATCGCCTGAATAATGCGTGAACACCAGACGTTGGCCGGTCTTCGACACCGCTATTTCTCCAGGATTCGCATCGCTCAGGTCTAAGCGGGCAGGTTCGTGTCGCGAGTCAACGGCAACTTTCCAGAATTCCATCGAGCCTCGCCGATCGGACGAGACCACCAGATTCTGACCGTCTGGGTACCAAGCTATCCCTCCGCAGTAACTCCGGTCGAAAGGAAGTGATCTGGGTTGGCCGATAGGGAGCATATCAGGGGACAAGTTCACCACGAACAACCCACTGTTTGGAGGTTCCGCTGAGTGAGCAAACGCAAGCGTCCTGCCGTCCGGTGAAAGAGTGAATCCGGCGTCGATAGGGGAAAGTATGCCGTGGGAACTGTTATCGGAAGAATCAGCAAACAGGTGTACTCCGGTTTTTTCGCCGCTTTCGACCGAGATGCGCACAACTCGAGCCACGTCCGCCGGACCGGCGTCTTGAGCAGCAAGTAACCACTTGCCATCCGAAGACCAGGCTAGAAGAGGCGCTACCGGTAGCCATCCTCTGTGATCGAAATACGGCTCTGCATCCAGTTGTAGGCGCGACAACTCTCTTTCCGGTCCGCCCAGTGACGGAATCAGCATGACTGCAGTGGTGGACGGCCCGTGAGCCCCTGAGGAACCCTATGTAGCGCCCGTCCGGCGACCAGGCCGGAGCGAAATCCCCGTCGTGACCGGTGGTGAGGCGCACTGGCTCGCTCGCGCCAATGAGCTTGACGTAGATGTTAGACAGTTGTTTACCTGGCTCATCCCAAGCGAAAGCGACCCTGGTTCCCTCGGGCGAAAAGGTCGGCGCCCATTGAAAGCCCCGATACATTGTGAGCGGAACCGGCGGCGGCAGAGCGCCAGATACAGATAGGGCGCCCCTCTGCTGTCGATGCAAATCGTAGTAGAGTATTCCGGCGCCGATCAGCAGCAGCGACAGTGCTGCGACCGCGACCCGAATGAGGATGCGCTGTGGGGGGCGCAATTGGGGTGGAGACGGGCCCGGAACTGCCATCGTCTCGACTGGAGCCTTGACGGAAGCTATGAATCGATATCCCCGCCGGGCCTGCGTCTCGATAAATCGTGGATTATCCGCGGAGTCTCCCAAGGCTTGGCGCAGCTTCGCCATGGCTGCATTCAGGCCACGATCGAAATCGACGAAGGTATCCGAGGCAAACGTGTGACGGAAACGATGTGGATTGGCGATTTTGACGCCGGTAGCCTGGCTATGATGGCGAAACAGGGAGCGGATCCCCGCGGGGGTCATGCGGGCGCCACGAGCCGGGCCCTTCAGAGAAACGAACAAAGCATCAGTGGACTGAGCGGGCCGCTCCAGCCGCAGATAATGATCGAGCAACTGAGTTGCTTCCGGAGCCAACGGAAGGAAGCGCGTCTTACTACCCTTGCCGTGCACGCGAATCTGGGCTTCCGCCAACAACAGATCGTCGCGATTCAGATTCAGGACCTCTTGGGAGCGAAGTCCTTGCAGTAGCATCAAGCCCACAATGGCGAGATCCCGCAAAGTACGAAAACTAGACCAAAACCGCGCTACCTCATCCACTGACAGTGGCGCTATGGTTCGTTTCGGGGTTTTCACCCGCAAGCGGCTCAAGGCGAGTTGGGGTCGGCCGAGCCCCATGGGCGCCCGTTGCCAATAGGACTGCTGGAATCCGGGAGCAATCTGCTGAGGACCCTCCGGGAACAAGTGGCGTAAGGCTTTATCGACAATGGCAACGCGCTGGTTAATGGTGCCGCCGGACAACGGACGCGGCAGAGCGGATTGGAATCGCACATAGTCGAGCAGCGTCGATTGCGTGAGTGAATCTTTGGTGACCAGGTCGGTGTGATGAACACTCTCCCACCAGCGGAGAAAGTGCAATAACTCGTGCGCATAACTGCGCAGGGTGTTGTCCGTGAGACGGCGCAGGGTTTCGTAGTCGAGATATTGATTGATCCAGCCAATCTCACGTCCTGTTGTCTTCACGACGACGCGATAAGGGCAACGTGTCTTGTCCGGAGACGGTTCGTGAAGTACGCAAAACGTCATGGTTCAGCCGCCTCCAGCGACTGGAACTGGCTTGCATTGCCACCTTCTACGAAGAAGCTGTTCGGATCGTGCCCAGCGGGCAGTTGAACTCGAGGGGCCTTTATTCCTTGTGCCCAGAGACGGCGCGAAAGATGTTGTGCAGCGCGGGGGCCACTGCCGTTGACGTCGGCATCGAACGCCAGATAGACAGTGCGTGGGCCATCACACAGTTGCTGGAACTGGCGGGTGTTGAGATGGTTTCCCACCGAGCATGTGACGTTGTGAAAGCCGGCCTGCCACACCATGGCATAGTCGAAGAGGCCTTCCACTAGAACCACCTCCGCACAGCGACGAACTTGCTCCCACAAATACAAGCCGCCTTTCGATCCAGGTAAAAAGCGATGCGCTGGTGCCGAGCTACGGATGCTGCGGCCGTAGAGATTGCTTTCCAGAGGGATGATGATGCGTCGGATGTAGCTGTCGTACCCAGCCTTCGTGATCAGACCGACAGAGCATAGGACAGCGAGTGGATATCCCAACTGAGTAAGCCAACCTCGCAAGCCACCGCCGGCAGCGTAGCCGATCCGCATGTGTTCGATCACCTCCGGCGAACGGAGTCCGCGCTGATCCAAATACGCCAGCGGTTCGTTATAGCGGTGCAATTGAAAGCGATAAAAATCGATGACGGCGTTGAGCAAAGGTGCTACACCACACCACTTTCGCAACAACGTCAGGGCTTGTGGAAATCTCACCTGGTGGTAGAGTTCGACGAAGCGAATTACGTCACCGCCACGGCCGCAGCCATAGCAGTAGAACAAACTCTTCTGTGGATCGACCAGGAAACTGGGCTTGTGATCAGTGTGCAACGGACACAATCCCAGCCAGCGGCCACCGCTGAGCGCCCGCGCGGGTCGCCACTCCTGCGACTGCAAATAATCCAGCAGCGGAATCTGCTGCTTTAACTCGTCGAGAGCTCGCGGCCTCATGGACTTCTTGCCTCTAGCGGGAGATTACGGCAAAGGCCGCTCAAATCCCAGGCAAGGATGGTGGGTGACGGCAGAAAGTGTTCGTATGTTGTGCCGGCCTTGAACCACCACCACAGGCAGAGCAATCTCCGTTGCGCCCAGCGGCGCACGGTCGAAGGATCAGGCAAACGCGCTGGATCTTGGCAGTGCGGTGCTGCCTGTTCCAGCGCACAGCCCGCAGCAATCCGCTCACACGCCTGCTGGCGACAATGCAGTGTGTAGTGCGCAGACGGAGCCAGCCAGTTCGGCAAGATCGTAAACGCCTTCCGGCATGATCGACACAAACCGCGTCGCACCCAAACAGCTTTGAGGCCCTCATCGTGAGTTGAACGAAGTCGCTTCCCGTGGCCGATGATCGTGTGCTTTCGACACAACGGGCATTGCCGCGGCAGGCGGTCTAACGGAACTATCCCGGCTCTGGGTTGTCCTTTCCCTCAGGCAGTGCGATAAAGAGAATCAAGGCGCGTGTGAAGGCCTTGCTCGCAGACTCGTCCTGCCAAGATTCGTTCTGCAAACCTGTGCCTTCACCCTCCGGTAAAGTTAGCTTCGAACGAAAAAAGAATATCGCTTTGCCTCGCTCAGTGCCATCCCTCACTTGGAACATTGGCCGGTTTAAAACGACTTCTCGTCAAGGTGGATTGTCGGAACCGAGCGCGTTTAGCTGTGTCGAAGCGCTGCAAAGAGGTCTTCCAAAATCACCGAAGTTAGTAGCTAACCACGAAGCACGAACACAGCTCGCAGAGCGTTCTGGCAAGTTCGCAACCATCGCTGAGTCGCTTGCTAACGTCGAAGCCCTTTTCCTATCAAGGTCTTTGCTGTAGCCAAACAGCTCTATTGCCGCAGTGGCTTTCTTGAGCCTCGTGCATTCTTCATGAGGGGCCCGTGGCGTTTTCCGTTCTCGCGAATCTCCCATTCGGCGGCCTTGCGCTTTAAGGAATGATCCGCATCTCCCGCAGCCGGGTCAGTTGACGCCGGAAGCTTACATGAGTGTCGATCGAGTCTCCGAAACCGGCGTGGCGAATCTTGATCGTGCTCAGGATCGTCTCTTCACCGAAGTTGAGCATCCAGTCAACAAACGCCCAGTTTGCGATCTGATCGTACGGAGTGGGGTGGAGCCCATAGCGGTTAACCATTTTGCCCCACAAGGGAGCCTTTTCGCTCATTTCGGAAACGGTCGACATTGCCAGCGGCTCCGCAACCGCGAGACCATAAAACTCCGCCAGGACATTCCACAGCTGACGCCATCGGTAGACATCGCCATTCGAGACGTTGAAGATCTGGTTCTTCGCCCTCTCATCGCTTAGTGCCCACAACGTCGCACGCCCAAACAGCTCTGCGTCCGTGGTGTCCTGGAGCGTGTTCCATCCTGCTTGTCGTCCAGGAAATCTCAGCGGGACGCCCAACTCGCGACTCATTGCGGCGTAGGCGCCAAGACTGGTCACAAGGTTCATCGGAGAATTCAAACTCGGCCCCATCACAAGGTGAGGGCGCAAAACTGTCCAACTTGCATCGTTCTTCTCCGCCCAAGCGGCTGTAATGTCTTCCTGCTGGTGATAGTGGATCGGCGCGATCAGGCGAGGCTGAGTCTCTTTAGCTGGGGCATTGAAGGCGCCGAGACTGAATCCATAGGATTTGGCGCCGCCAGCGAGCAGAATGCGCTGAAGTGGGACGTTGCGAGCGCCGAGGCCGTCGAGTGTATTTTTGAGCATCCAAGCATTCGGCTCGACGGTCTCGGCCATGGTAGGTTTCTCGACGTACGCGGCGTACACCAGGTCGGTCACACTATCGAGTTGAGCAAATGTCTTGACCGCTCTTTCGCGATCCATTAGGTCGACAGCGATGTGCCGATCTACGGTATTGGGACGATGGGTCGGGGCCGGCCGTCGAGCCGCTGTTGTGACACGCCAAGAGGGATCGGCGGCTGCCGCATCAAGAACCCCCGTGCCAAGAACACCGTAAGGTCCGACAACCAGGATTTCACGTTTAGGAGCCGTAAGTTCAGCGACTTTAGTCATTGAGATTTCCTTTACTGTCTGGTCGGCCCCGCTGTTCACGATGGCCTGGCTGTAGCTGCGATCCTGAGTGCAGGTGCAGTGAAGTGAAGATCAGTGATAGTCGGCGTTTCTCCGATTTGGCGATGTTCGTAATGACGCTCGTAGACGACATGAGAACCCTTCCACCGAACCCATCTTCCGAGAATTCCGAGCAGATCGAGCGACCACTCGGTATGTCGCTCTCCACGCTTGTCGCCGCGAATCGGGGAATACCGAAGCGTAACGGCGAGACCGCCGATTTCGGCCATCACATGAAGCGGCGCGAAAAAGTTAAAAAGGACGGGGAGCAGGCGCGCTTTCCCCACGAGCCCGGTCGAATGGCCATCGCTCGCCACCTCTACCTCTTCCGCAAAGAACCGATCGAAGATCGCAAGAAACTGTTCATAACCATCCGCGATATTGGCGTTGGCGAGAGCCTCGTTCAGCTCGTGGTCGAACGCTGACGACGTGTTGTCGACCTGGTCGCTATTCATGAAGGCGCAGTTCCTAGCGAGACGCCAATGCGTTAGCGAAAGGATAATCGTTGTAGCCCACTGCGTCGAAGGTGTAGAACGTGTCCCGGTCATATCTTGTGAGTGCTAGACCCTCTTTTATGCGGAGCGGCAAATCGGGATTTGCTACGAAGTGCCGTCCGAAGGCCACGGCATCAGCGAAGCCGTTCGCAATCGCAGCTTCTGCGGTATCGGGGTGAAAGCCACCCGCTGCGATGATCTTTCCCTTGAAGACTTTCCGCAGCTGCTCGGCAGCAATCGGACCCTGTACCTCATTGATGGTCACGTTTCCTTTAACGCGTGGTTCGATGATGTGCAGGTAGGCAAGACCGAATCGGTTCAGTTGCTCTGCAACGTAGGTAAATAGAGCAGCAGGATTGCTGTCGCGCATATGGTTCCAAGTGCCGCCGGGTGCGATACGGATTGCGACACGATCGCCTCCCCAGACAGATGTGATCGCTTCCACGACTTCCAGTAGGAAACGCGAGCGGTTCTCGATGGAACCACCGTAGGCGTCGGTCCGCCTATTACTTCCGTCTTGAAGGAACTGATCCACTAGATAGCCATTGCCGGCGTGCAGTTCAACTCCTTCGAAACCCGCCGACTTTGCGCGCGCAGCCGCCTTGCGGTAATCTTCGACGATCCCAGGAATCTCGGAAATATCCAACGCCCGATGCCGCGACGGCTGTACCCATCCGCCTGGAGCCGAAACCAAGTGGTTTGGATCTTCCCAGTAGGCGGCGTCTACGGAGGCTGACACCGGTGTGTTCCCGTCCTGATTGTCGGAGTGGGAGGAGCGGCCAGTATGCCAAAGCTGCGAGAGCATGTGTCCCCCCTTTGCGCGAACCGCCTCCACGATCTTTTGCCAGCCCTCGATCTGCTGGTCCGTATAGATGCCGGGTGCGCCATACCAGCCTCGGGCAGTCAGTGAGATGGTGGTCGCCTCACTGATAATGAGGCCCCCATCCGAAGCGCGATTCGAATAATACTGAACCATCATGTCGCCAGGGATGCCGCCCGGTTGCTCGGAGCGGGAGCGGGTCAATGGCGCCATCACGACGCGATGCTTCAGGTTCAACGATCCAAGCTGTACAGGAGTAAACAGCTTCAAGTTATTTAAGGTATTCATAGGGTCCTCTCAAGGCCGGAAGAGCTCGGTGATTATCGGATGCAGTTCGCTCCCGATCAGACTTGCCCTCTGCCGCCATCAACGAACAG
>DATHIZ010000007.1:0-10130 GCA_035316385.1 Bryobacteraceae bacterium
GCCGTCGATACGCACCATTTAGGAGTAATCCCGGAACAAAGCGCGAAACCCTTCCTGCTCAAAATGCTTGTCGTTGGTCAAGACATCCGTCAAGCCTTCCCTGCGCATAGTCTGCATCGAAATGCAATCGACCAGACTGTAACCCTTGTCGGGACGTGCGCGATACAATTCAAAACCCGTAATAAAGGAAGCGTGGCTCTGCGGAATTATGCGCACTCCCGGATCGGTTAACATGGCTTCGACATTAGCCGCCACTTCCCGACGCAAGTATTCCGGCGCGGCGCAAAAAAATGTGAGGTATTCGGTGAGAACTTCTTCGGTCGTAACTACGTTATCCGTGACCTGTTGGGCCTGCTCATAGGCCATATCCGCTGGAAGGGTCAAGGCAATCCAGTAAAACGTGTCGGCGAAAACCACGGTCACGGGTTTCTTTTGGGAAGGCCGTAAATGTAGTGGTCGTGCTCGCTGGCTCCATCCTTCGGCATGGTCGCCATGATTTCAGTCGGAACCTTGCTCATGTTCTCACGGATGATTTCGGAGATGTGGCGGCGTGGCTGGTCGCTTTGGCTTGCACTGGCTTTAGCCGGCTGATGAGCAGGTTGGGCGAGCTTCTGAATCCATTCATCGAGAGACAGACCTTCGGCGGCGGCTTTTGCTTGCAGCACCGTGGCTTGCTCGTCGGATAGTTTTAGGGTCAAGCTCATAGCAGCTTCCTATCTCCATATTTACACGGCTACCCTGCCTGAAAAACCGCTTTAACGCAAATAAGAGGCAGTTTGGCGAAGGTCTCAGGGCGACCCTTGGCGGTTTCAACGCCGGCAACTCGGCAAGGGGACTCTAAATAGCCAACTCGCTCTCAGCCGCCTGCTTGATGGCTAGCGCGCGCTTGAACAAAAACTGCCGCAGGTAGCGCTTCAGAAATAACCAATCGGCAACTTTACCTAGCCAGCCCAGTGGAGATTCATAGTCGAAAACATCCTGCATTCTCGTTACACCGCCGCGTACCGAAAACCGGTGATCGTGGTCGAAGCGCTTGAAAACGCCGCTCACCTGCGAATCACGGAAAGCGTACGGCTGGTGGAAGGCGGTGATGCGGCTGGTCAGCCGCTGCCGGATGAAAAAGTGTGTCGCTTCCCAGGTCACTTCTTCGTCCAGGCCAATCAGCCCGCTTGTCACACCGGCCACTGCCTTTTCCTTTGTTCCGGACGTGGAGCGCATGTGCAGATCGATGTCCCTCGCCAGATCGAAGCAGCGGTCCATGGGTGCATGAACGTCGATCTCAACCCTTACGACCGGCATACTTCCTGCTCCCATACACAATTCCCGCGGCTACCAGGCTCACGGCAAACCCGGCCAGCACATCGGCGGCGTAGTGATAGCGCCCATAGACCGTTGCCACCGAAACACTGACTGCATACGCCACCAGGGCCCAGCACAAGCGCTGGCGCCGCGCCCTCACAAAAAACATACCCCAGGCGCAAGAGAATGCCGCAGAAACATGCGCGCTGGGAAAAACGCCCGTGTGAATGGTCGCCCTGCTTAAGATCCAAAGGTTGAATTGCCTGGCCCAAGTCATCGCGGCCGGGGGAGCAACATCCGGGAAAGCATAGCGTGGCGGCTCGGATGGAAAAAAAGGGAAAAGCGCATACGAACCTAGTGTCCCGAGCAAGTAGACCGTCAAAAACGCATCGATTGCGTGGTGGTCGATTTTGCCCGTATGCGCGCGTTCGGCGACCAGCACGGCGAGGCAATAAGTCGAAATCCCATAAACCAACAGGTAACAAATCTCGAGATAGAAAGGCAGTGCTTTGCCGAGACTTTCTATGGCCGCGCGTAACCGCCACTCGTTCAACAGGAGTTGGTCCAGCTGAATCCACGCGGTTTCATAGGCAAGATTGTAATTCCGCGTGAGAAACAGCTCCATTTCGCGAAACGCAACCAGCGTTAGCAGCAGCGGCAGCCAGTCGCGAGCGACTTCGATGCCTTTGCCCAGGCGCCCGCTGGACAACTGGCACAGCGGCCAAAAGAAAGCCAGCACAGTGCCCAGCACAAGCAATGGTTGGATGCCCAACTCGGTACGGTCGCGAAAGAAAGGCGCGAGCAGCACGACATACGCGAAGAACCCGGTCAGTATCCATTCCGGCCGCCTCAGTCGAAGCTGCTGCATTTGGGTTTTAGGAGGAAGCGGGCCGGGCCGGCTTCACGCGGGGAAAAAAGAACAGCGCAAGGCCCGAAAGCGCGCCGGCCCAAATCGCCCACCAGGTCAGCAACTCATGACCTATGAGTAGTCCCGCGATCACCGGCGCGGTGATTTGCGCTACCGACATCAACGACTGTGTCAGTCCGATAATGACTCCCTGTTCCCGTCTGCCCGCCTTTTGCGTCACCATGCTGGTAAGCGCCGGGCGCAGACCCGAACCGCCCACGGAGGCAAAGCCCATTACCCAAAGCAGCTGTCCGATGCTATGGGTAAAGCCAATGGCCGCATAGCCAATCAGCGAGGTCAAAAAGCCCATTTGCACCACGCGCTTCTCGCCTAGCCATTTCACCAGACGCCCCACCACGCCGCCCTGCATGAAAATGCCAAGTAATCCATTGAACGCGAAGAGATAGCCGACTTCGCGAACGCCGACAGTGTGTCCGTTCCAGTGATAACGGCGCTCAGCGAACAGCGCGAATCCGGAAATGAACGTAGAGAACGACAACGAGAACAGCAGCCATTGCATCAGCAGCCGGGCTAGTTCGCGATCCCGGAAATATTTGGCATAGCTGCCCCAGGAGATTAACGACAAGCGCTTGCCGCCAGGACCGGCTTCACCGGATGCCTGCTCATGCAAAATCTCCCGCCGCGGCAGCAGAAAAAAGGTACACAGAATGCTGGTCAGCGAAAGTGCCGCTGCTGCGAATATAGGCGCTTGGTAGCCGTAGTGAGCCAGGAATCCGGAAATGGCCGGTCCGACCAGAAATCCAAATCCGAAGGCAACTCCGATGATTGCGAAAGCTTTGGTGCGTTCTTCCGGCTTGGTCACGTCGCTAATGTAAGCCTGCGCGGTGGTCAAGTTGCCAGCAGTCGCGCCGTCAATCGCCCTGGATAAAAAGGCCATCCACAGCTGCGTTGAACAGGCCAGAATTAAGAAGCCGGCCAACGTCCCCGCCTGACTCAGCAGCAAGACGGGCCGGCGTCCAAAGCGGTCGGAAAGCTGCCCCAGTATCGGTCCGGCGATCAATTGGAATACTGCGTAAATGGATACGACGGCGCCCACAATTGCCGGCGAGGCGCCTAGTCTTTCCGAATAGAAGGGTAAGAGCGGAAGGATGATCGTAAAGCCTAAAATATCCACCGCAACAATCAGAAAAATAGGAACTAACGGGGAAGAAGATCGTTTCAGGGGTGGCGCCTCAACGGCAAGAGGCTGCTGCGAAGTCACCCTACGATAGTACCGACACTCCTCCGCTATCTGCCACATTCCAGCAAAAACTACCCGAACTAGGGAAAGTCCCAGTGCGCAATTCTAATAGAATCAATGGGTTGAATTTGGGGCTACAATTGCATCTGGAGCATTGTCTATGAAGGTGAAGGTTTGAAGGTTTGCTTATGAAGCTGTTAACTTCTGCGTTGCTCGCTCTTCTTGTGCCGGTGTCATTCTTTGGCCAGGAAGCAAATCCAACACAAAATTTGGATACAAAAAAAGGGCCGGTTGAGCCGAATCCGATTTTCAAGGTTCAAGTGGTCTCCCGTTCGATTGCGTCCGTCAGTTATCGCAATCGTAGCGGTTGGACCAAGATCGACTTTCAGGGCACGTCGCTTGCCACGAAAGCCAAAGGTACGGCAGAGGTGAATAGCCGGTTGGGGCATATGGAAATCAAGCTCGACGTCAAGGGGTTGCCTGATGCTAACAGCTTTGGCCCGCTATTTCTTACCTACGTTCTTTGGGGGATTACGCCCGACGGCCACCCGTCTAATCTGGGCGAAGTGGTTGTGAACTCCGATGGGAGTTTTAAAGCCGATATCACTACGGGGCTGCAGGCGTTCGGGCTAATTATCACGGCTGAGCCATATTTCGCCGTGCGGCAGCCGAGTGACGTGGTGGTGATGGAAAACATCGCGCGTAAGGACACCATTGGCAAAATCGATGTCGTCGACGCAAGGTACGAACTGTTGCCGCGCGGCCAATATGAATATCATGTTCCCCAAAGCCAGTTGAAGCCGGTAGATTTGAACTCGGACAAGAAGAGCCCGCTGCAGGTCTACGAGGCGATCAACGCTGTCCAGATTGCGAAGTATGCCAAGGCCGACGAATTTGCCGCCGACATCTACCAGGATGCGGACAGACTCCGTAAGCAAGCGGAAGATTACCGCGCTAGGAAACAGTGGAATCCGGCCATCATGACCGCCCGGGAGTCGGCGCAAAAGGCGGAGGATGCGCGCACGGTATCTCTACGGCGGCAGGCGGATCTGGCCCTGCAGAAAGAACGCGCCGACGCGGCTGCCCGCGAGGCTGCCGAGAAACAGCGCGCCGCGGATGCCCGGGTAGTGTCTTTAAGCGCACAGCAAGCAGCGGCTGATTCTGCCCGCCAACAACAACTTGCTGAAGCGCAGGCGCGCGCGGAAGCAGCTCAGCGCGCTCTCGCGGAGCAGGCGACTAAACTAGCCGATGCCGAAGCCGCCAAGGCCCAACAGTCCGCAGCCGAGGCCGATAGGCTCCGTCAACAGGCCGAAGCCGAGAAGAATCAGTTGCGCCAGCAATTGCTGCAGCAGTTTAACTCTGTTCTGCCGACGCACGAATCGCCTCGCGGCCTGGTGGTGAATATGCAGGATGTGCTCTTTGATACCGGCAAGTACACCCTGAAACCGCCCGCCCGCGAAGCACTGGCTAAGATTTCCGGCATTGTCATTTCGCATCCCGGCCTAAATCTGCAGGTGGAAGGCTATACCGACAGCACCGGCACGGCCGAGTTCAACCAGAAACTGTCCGAACAGCGCGCCAGCGGCGTTCGCGATTTTCTAATGAGTCAGGGCGTTAGCACGCAAACCATGACCTCCGTGGGATACGGCCAAAACTATCCGGTTGCTCCGAACGACACCATGGGTGGCCGAAAGCTTAACCGCCGCGTGGAACTGGTCGTTTCCGGGGAAGTAATTGGGGTTAAAATCGGTGCGCCTCCCGCCGCAACCCCCGGTGTCCCTACCCCAACGACGCCGCAATAACCTCCCGCTGTTTCTTGGGAAGCTTGGCTACCACCGAACGATAGGATTCAGCGATCATTTCTTTGAGTTCACTCCGGGTGACCGCGTCTTCCTCTTCGAGGGCAATCCACTTGGCCCGCGCCAGATAAGGCGCGGGCGCAATTCCAGGACGCTCCACCATCTCGGCGAATTTTTCGGGCGGGCATTTGAGGGTAAGAAAATACTTGTTTCCCGGTTCGAGCGCCGCAATAGCAAAGATCTTTCCCGCAACTTTGAAGACCAACGCATCCGTCCATTGCACGCCTTCCGTGGTCTCCGGAAAGCTCAAACAAACACGGCGAAGCCAATCGAGCATAGCCATCAGTGCTCCTCTAACAGAAACTGCTCGAACTTCCCATCCGGGGTGACGTAGATGTTCAGCCTTACCGAGCTTCGTTCAAAGCGGGCCCCGTAATTGAGATGAGTCATGCCGCCGCGCAAGTTGTCACTTTGGCGGGTCAGCATGATCAGCTTACCCCAGGGACTGCAAGGAGGTCCTGTAATCGCTGAGTGTAGTTTCGATAAAGTAACTATTTGCGTTGCCGGTGAAAAGCGCCGGGTCGATTTGACCTGTCCGTAAGTCTGTCACAATTTTGCGGACCGCCGCCTCCTGACGCTCCTCATCCACTTCGGGCGGTTGCAACAGCAAGCTCACGGTCTCCCGCATCACCGCGCTAATCAGATCCACGCCGTCCTCATTTAACAGCACCGCGATCCCCAGGTTTTTTCCCGGAAACACGCTATCCATCGACAAGAACCCCGAGACTTCTCCGCTGTGCGTCCGCATCGGAGTCCCGGCCATCTCGCCAGTTTGCAGGCCGAGCGCATAGTGCGTCGGCTTGCCATTTTTCAACTTCACTGCATGAGTAAATTCTTCATAAGACCTGAACATAGTTCGTATTGCTGATTGCCAGCGCGTGCCTGGATCGAAATTCAGCGGCCTGTTGGCCCAACGGTCAAGAATCGCCTCAGGCGTCGTTGGCTTGGTCCATTCCGGGATCAAGTAGTCTTGCGGTGCGTAGTCTTCATATCCGGAGGTATGCGAAAGCACTGGCGGAGGCTGACCTCGTTAGCGCGTTTCGATGTACAATTCGCTTCCATGTCGAGTGCTGCCCTACTCCTTTATTTAGACATAGAAATGCACCTATTGAGCGCAAGTCTCGGGCAATTCAGGAGGATCAGGCTGTAGATACGGAGATTTCGGCCGAATCATTAGATACACCTGGATCATTGATACCCGTGGGCGGCTTGCCGACACGATCCGAAATGCCGCGCAACACAATTTTCTGTTGAAAGCTGGAACCGGGCATGTCGACCAGCGAGAGCAGGACATGGGCGATTGTGATTTCGCCATGCCTCCGCGCTACCGCAGCTGTGGCTTAAGCGGGCTTGCCGGGTACAGCCGAAAAGAGTCCGACGATCCCCTCACAAAGCGTGGGATGTGTGATGGTTAGGTCTCGGAGCGCCGTGTAGGGTAGCCCGTGCTGCATAGCCAGCTGAATCGCCGGCATTAATTCACCCGCGCCGGTCCCGAAGCCCGTGAATCCGAGAACACGATCGTCCTCGCCAACCAGCGCCTTTAGAAATCCTCGCGTCTCCGAGAGCGTTCTTGTTCGGAGCACCGCCAGCATGGGTAGCTTCGCAACCCTGTATGTGATGCCTTGCCGCTTCGCTTCCGTCTCATTGAGGCCAACTCTTGCCAGCTCCGGATCGATGAATAAACAAGATGGTATCTGGCGTCCAGTTGTGCTGCGGTTTCCACCGGCCAGATTCTCCCGGACGATGCGAAAGTCTTCGAAGGAAATGTGGGTGAAAAATGGCGACCCAGCGCAATCGCCCATTGCCCACACACCGGGTGTAGTCGTCTCTAAACGCTCGTTCACCTTGATGAATCCACGCTCCGTAGTGGCGATCCCGGCGTTTTCCAGGCCCAAATCCTCCGTATTCGCCATTCGGCCGGTGGCAATCAGGAGATGCGAACCCTCGATAACAAATTCCGACTTTCCCTGTAGCACCGTCACCTGAACGCGATCGCCCGATTTCCCGTACACGTTCGATACATTCGCATTCGAAATCAGGTTGATGCCTTCCGCCTCGAAGAGCTGACTGACCGCCTCTGAAACGTCGGCATCTTCGCGGGGCAGAAGCCGCTCGCCCCGTTCCAGGATGGTGACACGGCTTCCGAAACGCCGCATTGCCTGCGCAAACTCAAGGCCGACGTAACCGCCGCCCAGAATCACGAGGTGCTCCGGGACAACCTCGAGTTGCAGCGCTTCGACGTGCGTCAGCGGAGCTGCGTTTTTCAAACCCGGTATGGGTTCAATAGCTGCTCTCGTGCCGGTGTTGAGAAAGATCAGCTCTCCATGCAGGGTAAGAGTTCCTCCGTTGTAGAGTGACACTTCTATAATCCTCTCGTCAGTGAAACGCGCCGACCCGTTGATCAATTCGGCGCCGCTCTGGGTGAATTTTTTAAGGTGCATCGCTCTCAGGCCGTCGATCATCCGTTCCTTGCGCGCATGGACTGCCGTCATGTCCACCCCCGACTCACAAGCGCCTAGTCCGAACTCGTCATGGCGGTGGAAATAGGAGGCGGCTTTGGCGCTGTGGATGACGTTCTTGCTCGGCAGGCAAGCGATGTTTGGGCAGGACCCTCCGAGATACTTCCTCTCTACCACCACCACGTTCTTGCCTGATGACGCCAAATGCCAGGCCATGTATTTGCCGGCCTCTCCGCTACCCACGACCACCGCGTCATAGCGTTTCATTTCGGACATGTTACGTTCCTCTCCAAAGATTGATGTAAGAGTCCGGCGAGACCAGACTCTCCCCACTAAGAATGCCTCAGGGGCCTGTATCTTGGGAAGCAGGAAGGAACCTTTGATGGAAGTATTTGCTCGCTATCTCAGGTCATGAATGTGACGCCATAACGGCCCGCAACCCGGATCATCTCCGCGGCATCGACGAGCGGCGCTATTTCCTGAGTTTTTACCCTCCCCGCAGGCTGTCCTAGATCGCGGAAATAGTCCTCGAACCCCCCGGGCGTGATGTAGACCAGGAAGCGTGCGTACCTCGACATGATCTTGAACGTGTGCGGCACGTTGCGCGGCAAAAATCCCGAATCGCCGGGTTGGAGTTCGATTTCCTCGCTGCCGCGAAACACCTTCAGGGTGCCCTCCAGAACGTAGAACAACTCGTCTTCGTTGCGATGAACATGCAGCGGTGGCTCGCCCCCGGAGGCTCCCTCTACCTCCAGCAGTGCAAACTGCCCGCCGGTGTCTTTGGAATCGGCGTGAACCGTAAATAGGCCTCCCTGGAACCGGAGTAAGCTGGCCGGTCGTGAATCAAGGGAAGGGTGGTCGAAAGAAAGTAGGGCAGTGCCCATTGTGTTTGTCTCCTCGTTCCAGTACGCGGAACGCCGGAGCAATTCGGCTCACTTCCCGAAACTTTACGAGCGTGCCCCGCGCAGCATCTCGCGTTTTAGAAACGCCTTTGCGACGGTCCAGTCACGTTTTACTGTGGTCGGCGAAATCTCCAGTACATCCGCCGTCTCCTCGATTTTCAGACCGGCAAAATACCGCAACTCGACGATCCGGCTCTGCTGGGGGTCCGTGCGCGCCAGCAACTGGAGCGCGTCATCCAGCGCGACCAGGTCGAGATCGCTGTCGACGGCGGGTTCAATCGCATCCTCGAACGAAATCTTCACGTTGTTGCCCCCGCGTTTCGCGGCTACTTTCGCGCGCGCGTGATCCACCAGAATCCTCCGGATCAGTTCCGCGGCGAGTGCGAAGAAGTGGTTGCGGTCGCGCCATGCCACCTGCCGTTGATCTATCAAACGCAAGTAAGCCTCGTGCACCAGCGCCGTCCCTTGTAACGTGTGGTTGGGGCGCTCGCGGTTGATGTACGATTGCGCCAGGCGTCGAAGTTCGTTGTAGACCAGCGGCGTCAGAGCGTTGAGCGCTTCCCGGTCGCCTCCTTGCCACTGTCCGAGCAACTTGGTAACGTCTTGCGAAGGTTCGCTCATTTCCGGCCTTTCAATGCGTTCAGATCGCGTATGAGAACGACATCGGCGGTCGTCAAACCGCGAGAATAGACCAGCGCGCCGTCGCGCGACCAGTCAAACGAATAAATGTCCTCGGAGGTGAATGAAGTGAGCGCGCGCGCCGGACTGCCGTCCACGGGCTGCAGCCAAATGTTGGAGCGGCCCCGGGGGTAGTTAAGAAACGAGATGGCATCGCCTTTAGGCGTCCAGCGAATCAGCGTATCCGGCTTGGTATCGCCGGGTGGATTATACGTTCGCAGTGGTTCGCCGCCCTCGGGTGCGAAGATGGCAAGCTTCCAGTGAGGATTTTCCGTGGTTTCGCTGTACCACGCCGCAATTCTGCCATCGACGCGCGAAACCGCCGGATGCATCGTCAGAGCTTTCGTGACTTGGACAGCAGGGCCGCCGCTGGCGGGAACCCGCCAGAGATTGAATACGCCGTTCAGGCCCGTCTGGTGAAACAGAACAAATTTCCCGTCCGCCGTGAACTGCGGCCAGTTTCCGTCCCTCGAGCCGGCGCTTAGTTGCCGCTGATGGCTTCCGTCCGCCTCGGCCCGCCAGACTTGCCAGTTGCCGCTCCGGTTGGAATGAAACGCAATCACCTTGGAATCGGGAGTCGATATCGGGGAGTAGTTGCGGCCCGCGCCGGAAACAATCGGCCGCTCTCCACTTCCATCCGCATTCATCGCCCATAGATCGGCCGAGCCTGTGGCGTCGGAGGCATACAGAATTCGACCGTCGGGCATCCAGGAAAGATCGAAGTAACGGCCGCTGCCTGGAGTGATTTGAACGGGAGGCGCCGGATTGCCCGGTTTCAATACATATATGTTCGAGAGCGTCTGCGCCTGGACTGAAACCAGTTCC
>DATHIZ010000008.1:0-4654 GCA_035316385.1 Bryobacteraceae bacterium
GTGACATCGAGCAGCAGTTGATCTTCCACATCGCCCGAGAGAATGCCGGCTTGTACGGCCGCGCCGAGCGCGACTACTTCATCGGGATTCAGTTCGGTGTGCGGCTTCGATTTGAACAGACGTTCGACCGCGGCGCGCACCAGCGGTATGCGCGTGGAGCCGCCGACCAGGACGACTTCGTCGATATCCGCGGGGGTGAGTTTGGCGTCGGCAAGACAAGCGCGGCAGGGTTCCAAAGTCCGTTCGATGATAGGCGTGATGAGCCGTTCAAACAGCGTGCGGTCAATGGCGCGCAGGTAACGCCGGCCGTGATAGTCCAGTTCGATGTTGGTCCCGGGGACGAAGGACAGTTCCTGTTTCGCCGCGATTACGGCGCGGCGTAAGCGCTGCACGCCTTCCGAATCACCCGATAGATTTTCACCCCATTCCGATTGCAGGTCCTCGAGCGCGATCCGGAGCAGGAGATTGTCAATATCATCGCCGCCCAGGTGCGTGTCGCCGTTTGTCGCCAGTACTTCGAAGATGCCGTCATGTATACGCAGGATCGACACATCGAACGTACCGCCGCCGAAATCGTAAACCGCAATCACGCCGTTCTTGCGCTTATCGAGACCATAGGCGAGAGACGCTGCCGTGGGCTCATTCACCAGGCGAAGAACCTCGAGGCCGGCGAGACGCCCGGCATCCTTGGTGGCCTGGCGCTGGGCATCGTTGAAATACGCCGGAACCGTGATCACGGCCTGGCCGACGGTTTCGCCCAGAGCATCTTCGGCGTTCTCCTTCAACTGGCGCAGGACGGCGGCGGAAATTTCAGGAGGCGTGAAAGTGCGGCCGCCGAGTTCGAGCTTGATGTTGTCTTCAGGGGCAATGCGGAAGGGAAAGAGCTTCAGCTCTTCCTGGATGTCGGCCACGCCGCGGCCCATCAGCCGCTTCACCGAATAAACGGTGCGCTCCGGCTTGGTGAGGAGTAGTTCAGAGGCGATTTCGCCGGCGATCAGCTTGCCGTCTTCCGAGAGCGAAACAATGCTGGGGACTATTTTACGGCCGTCCGCGTCTTCCACGATGCGCGGGCCGGTGAGCTCCATGTAGGCGACCAGGCTGTTGGTGGTGCCCAGGTCGATCCCGACGATTTTGGATTTGCGGCTTTCGCCAAAGTCGATTTGAAAAGTTCCCATGATTCAATTACAAACGATTGTCGACCGGTTCAGCGGCGGCGACAGCCGGGTTGAGCGCCCGGTCGACGTCGCGGATCAGGTTCTCAATATAGCGGCGGCGGTTGAGCGCGCCACGAACTTCATGCAGGGCTTGCTTTGCGGTTTCGCTTTGCGGCTCCGAGGCGTCGTACTTGCCGAAGAGCTTTTCGAGTTCGGCGTCTACCTTCGCTCGCATGCCGGTAAAGTTTTGCTTGGCGGTTTCGAGCTGCGGACGCGCGGAGTCGTCGCCGGACTTCAGCTCTTCAAGCGCCATGTTCAGTTCGAAGACTTCTTCGAGGAGTTCCGGAGGAACATCTTTCGAGCGCTGCTCACCGATGGGGAAGCCTTCTTCGGTCAGCAGGTATTCGGCTCGCTTCACCGGATCACGCAGCGTCCGGTAGCCATCGTTGAGGACTGCAGTGGCTTCGAGCGCTTCCGCCTGTTCAGATGGGCTCTTGCGCGTGAAGCGGTCCGGATGCCAAGTGCGGCTCAGTTCGTAAAAGCGCTTTTGCAGGGCTTCCAGATCTAAACGGAGTTTGGGTTCAATGCCGAAAAAAGCGTAGAAATTCTTAGAGAGAATGGGCATGGGCTCAGTTCCTAAGAACTAGAGAATGGAACTAATGAGAGAAGGACGTACCGCAGCCGCAGCTCTTGGTGGCGTGCGGATTTTGGAACACAAAGCCGGACTGAATGATGGAATCCTGCCAGTCGAGCGTCATGCCGTCCAGAAAGACCATGCTTTTCGGATCAACGAAGACTTTGACATCTTCGAATTGAAAGACGTGGTCGCGGGGGCGGGGCTCCGGCGCGAACTTGAACTGATAGCTCAGCCCGGAACAACCGCCTCCCAAAACGCCCAGCCGCAAACCACCCGCGACACCTTCACGAGCGAAGGCGTCACGGATTTTTTGAACGGCTTTGGGCGTAACGATAACCTGTTCGGCCATAATTTTTAGTGGACAGCTACGGTTTCGCGCGTCGCAGCGGGTTGATGTTTGCTCTTGTAATCGCCGATCGCAGCCTTGATGGCATCTTCGGCAAGCACGGAACAGTGAATTTTCACCGGAGGCAGCGCAAGCTCGGTGACGATGTCGGTATTTTTAATTTCGAGCGCCTGCTCCACGGTCTTGCCCTTGAGCCATTCGGTGGCAAGGGAGGAACTGGCAATAGCGCTGCCGCAGCCGAAAGTTTTGAACTTGGCATCTTCAATGATGCCGGTTTCCGGGTTGACCTTGACCTGCAGTTTCATAACGTCGCCGCATTCAGGCGCGCCCACCATGCCAGTGCCAACATCGGCACTGCTCTTGTCCATGGAGCCTACGTTACGCGGATTATTGTAATGATCGAGAACTTTGTTTGAATAAGCCATGATGTAATCCCGTTTCTTTAATGATACTAATGCGCCGTCCAGGAGACCTTGGAGAGGTCGACGCCTTCTTTCGCCATTTCGTACAGCGGCGAAAGTTCGCGGAGCTTCCTGACTACTTCGATTACTTTGTTGGCCACGTAATCCACTTCTTCCTCGGTGTTGAAGCGGCCGAGACCGAAGCGAATGGAAGAGTGCGCTAAATCGTCGCCGGCGCCTAAGGCCTTCAAAACGTAGCTTGGCTCGAGCGTCGCGGAGGTGCAGGCGGACCCGCTGGATACGGCGATGTCGTTAATGCCCATGAGCAGGCTTTCGCCTTCTACGTAGGCAAAGCTGATGTTCAGATTATGGGGCAAATGATGCTCCATGGTGCCGTTGATGTAGGCTTCATCCAACTCACCCAGCAACTTGTGCTGCAGCTTGTCGCGCAAATAAATCATGCGCTTGCTCTCTTCGGCCATGTCGCGGGCGGCAATCGCGCAGGCCGCACCCAAACCGACAATACCGGGAACGTTCAGGGTTCCAGAGCGCATGCCGCGCTCATGGCCTCCACCGTCCATTTGAGCGGTGAGCTGAACGCGTGGATTTCTGCGGCGCACGTAGAGCGCGCCAGCGCCCTTCGGGCCGTACAGTTTGTGCGCGCTGAGCGAAAGCAGATCGATGCCGTCGGTAGCGACGTTCACTGGAATCTTCCCTACTGCCTGCACGGCGTCGCTGTGGAACAGAACACCCTTCTCTTTGGCGATTTTCGCGATTTCCTGCACTGGCTGCACAACCCCGATTTCGTTGTTGGCATACATGATGGAGATCAAGATGGTTTTGTCGGTGATGGCGGCGCGCAACTGATCGAGATCAATTAAGCCATTGGTCTGTACGGGCAGATAGGTGACGCGGACGCCATCCTTTTCAAGGCGTTTGCAGGTGTCGAGCACGGCTTTATGCTCGGTGACTTGCGTGATGATATGGTTGCCGCGCTCGGCGTACATCTGCGCCACACCCTTGAGGGCGAGGTTATTGGATTCAGTGGCCCCGCTGGTGAAAACGATTTCTTTCGCGGACGCGCCGATCAAGTCGGCAATCTGCTGGCGGGCTTTGTCGACAGCCGCCTCGGCTTCCCATCCGAATTCGTGGTTGCGCGAGGCGGCGTTTCCAAAGATTTCGAGGAAGTAGGGTGTCATCGCTTCAAACACACGCGGGTCCATCCGCGTGGTAGCGTGGCTGTCCATGTAAATGGGGAGTTTCATAGAAGTCATTTCCTTGCCGAACCATTCGCTCCTGGAGGATCAATGCGCTTGGGAGTGTTGTTGAGAGCCACCAGCGTTTGCGTTAGAGAATCCTGCCAGCCGGCGGGGTCTTCCGCCGCGAGATCATCGTCTAACATATTTTCGATGCTAACGCTATCCAGAAGTCGCATAATACCGTCGTGAATGCGCTTGAGCGGGCGCTTCACCGTACAACGTCCGGAGTGGCCGCAGTGCGCGCCGGCGGTAAAACAATTGGCGAGAACGATAGGGCCATCGATAGCGCGAATTACTTCCAGGGTGGAGATCAGCTTCGGGTCGCGCGTCAGGCGATAACCGCCATTGGTTCCGTATTCGGCAACCAGAAAGCCGGCTTTACCCAATTTCTGTAAGAGCTTGGAAAGCACCGGGAGGGGGATGCCGCAGGTGTCGGATACCTCCTTGGCACTGAGGGCGTGTGCGTGAATTGCATCCGGGCCAGCTTCACGCCGCCGGGCAGCAAAATGCTTGAGAGCAATTAAGCTGTAATCCGCTTTTTTGGTTAGCCGCAGCATTTGTTGGGTAGCGGCCTGCAGAGAGTTGAGGGCAGCCATCTGCAGCCGATATGTCTACTTGTTTATAACATGTTATCGCGGGCAGTTGTGACCGCTTTTATGTCATGTAGAATCAATAGTTTACAACCAGGCAAACTG
Source organism: Bryobacteraceae bacterium (assembly GCA_035316385.1). Taxonomy (GTDB): domain Bacteria; phylum Acidobacteriota; class Terriglobia; order Bryobacterales; family Bryobacteraceae; genus Bog-105. The sequence continues at coordinate 4,493 of DATHIZ010000008.1, forward strand.
CGGGTTAGTGTTCCGGCCAGGGAACGGAGTATCCGGGGCGCTCTGATAGGCTACTTTAGGGAAGCCCTCTCTGGCTAGGATACTCTAAGTTCACGCTTGATACGCCTCTTTCGCGTTTTCATCCCAGCAAGTGTCGTTGCGCTGCTGATCTCCGAAGTGCTC
>DATHIZ010000009.1:0-2589 GCA_035316385.1 Bryobacteraceae bacterium
ACGCCCGCGGGTTACATTAAGCCCAACGCTGGTAACCAGGGATGGCAAGCCGTATCTCACCCTTTCCACGCCAGGTGGCGACAATCAGGACCAGTCGATGCTACAGATCCTGCTGAACGTCTTTGAGTTTGGAATGAACGCAGAGATTGCACTAGAGGCGCCTCGCTTTCAAACCAGGCACCTTGTGTCGAGTTTCGATAACCATGCAATGAATCGCGGCGATCTTTTGCTTGACGACCGGATCCCGGCCGCCACTTATGCAGAACTGACAGATCGCGGGCATCGCACAGGCACACGCAGCCGCTGGGCCAGCGGTGCCGCTCCAGTGATGATTCGGATATTGTTTAACGGTGTTCTGGAAGCAGGCGCTGATCCCTACGGATATCGCGAGACCAGCGCCTGGTAACTATACTCACTCAACCACACGCTTCAGGAAGCGGCGGCAAGATTACGGGGTTGCGGTTCTGGGCCTCGGCCGGTCGCTCTTCGCATAGTCTGCGCTAGCCTCACCTGCCGACGAAATATCCTGTGCACCTGTCCTTTCCAGCAAATCCTTCGCACGGCGGACCCAATCGGAATCGTCGCAATGCACTGATAGCAATACGCCCCCATCCTTTATGCGGCCTTCATAGCGTTTGGCCTCATACTCTGGGATGCCCATACCCACCAGCGCGCCTACAACGCCGCCGACTGTGCCGAGCACGCCCGCGCCCGCCAGCGCTCCCATAATGGGACCTGCCGCAATCAACGGCCCGACCCCAGGAATGGCGAGTGCGCCAATTCCGGCGAGCCAACCGAGGATACCGCCCGCCACGACGCCGGACGTTGCGCCCGCCGTCGCCCCTTCCGGAGCCTTGGTATTCATCTCGTGCGCGAAGTCTTTTGAACCCGCGTTATTCGCCATTAATACCGAGATATCCGTGTTCCGGAAATTCTCGGCCTTTAGCGTCTCGACAGCACGTTCCGCGGCTGCCCTGTTGGGATAGATCCCAAAAACTGCTGTATTCTTTCCTGCCATAGTAATTCCTCCTATTAGCTCTTAGGTGCAACGGTAAGTTCATTCGTCACTTTTCCGGCACCAACGACTTCAGTTGCCTTTGCTTCCAGCGTGATCTTCTCTTCTTCCGTCCGAACCGGACCCTTCAGCGTGATCGTCCCATCGCGCGCAATCACTTTCACGTTATGCGCATAGGTGGACAAAGACTTATCCGACGTGATCGCCTTGCGAACCTTCTTCGCAAGGTCCCGGTCTTCGGGGTTCATCTTCTGTTGGTCGGCCGTCGTTGCACCTTCCGCCTGCTTGTTGGCTTTGCTATTGTCGGGCTTGGGCGGCGTGTCGTCCGCTGCATACAGCGCTCCACCCATTGCAAGCATTGCGCCCAGCGACACGACTCGGATATAAGAATTGGCGATGACCATTAGGTATCCTCCTTTCTCACAAATTGGACGCGATTCATCGAACAAAGTGTCCTCATTGAGCCGCTGCTTTACAATTAGGTCACCGGAAAGGATTCGTTCTGCTCAACACACAGGCTAAGTGCATCTTTATAGGAGGGACGGCCTCCCACGTGGGAAAAAGTTGGACGGCCACCGCCATCGGCAGCTATTTGCGCCGGCGCGGCATTCGTGTGGTGCCGTTCAAAGCCCAGAACATGTCGAACAACTCCGCCCCGCTTTCCGGAGGCGGCGAAATTGGACGGGCCCAGGCAGTGCAGGCGGAGGCGTGCGGCGTCGACCCGATCAGCGACATGAACCCCATCCTGTTGAAGCCTACCTCGGATTCCGGCTGCCAGGTGGTGGTGAACGGGAAGGTCTGGCGGAACCTCAGCGCCTCCGCCTACTATCAACATTTTGAGGAACTTCTCGAGCATGTCCTGGCCGCCTATCACCGGCTCGCCAGTCAATACGAGTACATTGTGATCGAAGGTGCCGGAAGTGTGGCGGAGCTGAATCTGAAATCGCGCGACCTGGTGAACTTCGGACTCGCGGCCCGCATCGGTGCGCCGGCGCTCTTGGTAGGCGATATCGACCGGGGCGGCATCTTCGCCTCCATCATCGGAACCATCGGTTTACTGAATGACAGCGAACGCGCGCTGGTCCGATCTTTCGCGGTGAACCGGTTCCGTGGAGACCGCAGCCTGTTCGTGGAAGGCGTCCGAATCCTGGAAGAAAAGACGGCACGCCCTTGCTTGGGCGTATTCCCAATGTTGACAGACACGGAGATCGACGCGGAAGACGGCGTAAGCATGGACGAATCGCTAAATCCGGTCCTCGCGGATATCGCAGTAGTCTCGCTACCCCGCATCTCGAACGTCACGGACTTTCAATTGCTAAGGGGCGTCCGGCGTATCACTGCACCGGATAACCGGCAGTACCGGTGCATCATCCTTCCCGGAACCAAAAGCACTATGGCCGATCTCCAGTGGATGCGGGACCGCGGACTGGACCAGTGGATCGTACAGCAGCACAGTGCGGGCGCCCGGATCATTGGGATCTGCGGAGGCTATCAAATGCTAGGAGAAAGCATTGAGGATCCGGATGCGGCGGAGTCAAACTCGAAGCAGATGAAGGGCCTCGGGCTGCTGCCTG
>DATHIZ010000010.1:0-22020 GCA_035316385.1 Bryobacteraceae bacterium
GAATTGAGCCGGTCCGCGGAACGAGTTTCGGCCCAAGCCCAGGGGACGGTCGACCGTGTAAGTATCGCCGTTATCGTCTTTACCGGTGATGGGATTCACGGGAAGGCCGGAAGCCGCGATCGCGACCAATCCCAAGTCGAATTTCATTGGCAAGTGGATGAACGCACTGCCGGAAAAACGCTGCTGCTGGTAAAAGTCACTGGGCGCCCGCTCCGCGCTGCCCCAGTTGTTCCATTCATTGGGAATACCGCTGTTGGCATCGGCATAAAACATGGAGTAACTGGCTGAGGAAGCAAGAACATCAAGAACATAATGAGCGGCCAGCTGAAATCCAGACCCGAGCCGCTTGGTAATGCCGAAATCCAGCGCATCATAGAGACTTGACGCGCTATTTTCAATAACCGCGACATCCCGGACCGGCACACCCAGGTAGGAAGCGAACGGCCGGGTTGCATCGGCAGCCGCGCCCGAACGTACCTGATTAGGAGCTGTGCGGGAGAAAGGCGCGGGGTGATTGATGTCGTTTACGCGCGGCTGCCGCAGCGTGTGACTGTGCTGCGCATCTATCGAAATGGTGAAGTTGCGCGCCAGCTGATGTTGTATTCCGAGTGAAAATTGCAAGCTGTAGGGATTCCGCACATTCGCCGCCGGAAGATAGAGGTTCAGCAACCCGGCGCTCGCTCCGGTGGGCGGTGTGACGAGCGAGTTTGGGAATGCCGGAAATCCCGGAGTGCCGTAAGGAATGGTGAAGGACTGCGTGGGCGCGCCTGGACCGGAGGTCACAAACCGCCTGGTGACGTACATGTACTGCTGATCATAGAAAATACCAGCGCCGGCGTGGACGGTGGTTTTGCCGTTGCCGGTAACATCCCAGGCGAGCGCGAGCCGCGGAGCCAGGTTGGTTAGTGAATTGGTGATCGACTGAAATTCGTATCGCAACCCGGCCGTGGCAAGGAGCCGGGGCGAAAGCCGGATCTCATCCGAGACAAACGAGTTGAACTCTGTCTGGCCGTAGCTGATGTTTTGCGTGCCAAACGTCTGCGCATAGCTGATTGGCAGTTGTCCCGGCACCGGCGGACCCGGCGCAAACGTGTATGTTCCGAAGGGCGTATACGAATAATCCTTCGCGGCCTGCCGGACAAATTCGACTCCGAATTTAATTTGCTGGCGCCCAAGCGAAAACGCCGCGGTGTCGTTGACGTCGTAGCTATTTACGTGAACCCAGTTGACGGTGGAGTAACCCGTGGTGCTGTAGTTCGGCCGTACCACGCTCACTGACGAATCCAGGGGGAAGGCACTGTCGGGGAAGTAGTCTACAAAGGAAAGCCGAAAGTCGTTGAGCAGACGATTCCCGCTGAAATGTTCGGAGAGTTGCGTCCCCCAGACCTGCGTGACGGCTTCCCGGCCCGCGCTTGGCTGGACGAATCCGGAGATACGGTCGTTCACATCGTTTCCAGCAAAGTGATTCCCGTTCATCCGCCAAGTCAGCGAGTTCCGGTCGTCTATTTTCTGATCAAGTTTTAGCAGTCCGACATAATCCGAGGAAAGGCCGTTGAAGAAGCTGACCGTAGGAGCCTGAATCAACGAGCCACGCTGCTGATACCCTCTCTCAAAATCGGCAAACAACCAGGTGCGGTCCTTCTTCATTGGGCCGCCTGCCATGAGTCCCCAGTCGTGCCGCTCGTTCGGAACGCGGAACGGAGACAAGGGTGGCGCCGCCTGGATGCCGCTGGGCCGCAGATAGCCGAAGGCTTCGCCATGCAACTCGTTGCCGCCCGACCGGGTGGTCATGATAATCACTCCGGTTGTCGAAATTCCATACTGGGCTGGATAATCACCCGTCAGGACCTTGAGTTCCTGGACGGCGCCTAGCGGTACGAGCTCTTGCGGAGTTACCGCATAGGTCCAGTCATAAGTCGTGGTCCCATCCAGAACGTAGGCAGTATTCCGGTATGATCCGGCATTGATCGATAGCCGGTTACTATCCTGATAGTCGGCGCCGAGGCCGATGGCCTGCCGTACATGCGGATCAAGCAACGCGAACTTGGCCACCGTTCGATTGATGCTGGGCGACTCGTGAAGCTGCTGGGAGTCAATGATCTGGCTCACCTCGGAAGAATTTCCGCGTCCGTCCGCGCCGTAATCGACGACGGTAACAGATTCATTCCGGCTCGCCAGCGCCAGCGCCACGTCGATGCGGCGGGTCTGGCCAGCGGCCAACAAGATATCAGCCTGCTCAAACGTTTTCAGTCCGGCCGATTGAACGATCAACCGGTAGGGCTTTCCGGATTCCAGATTCACGAATTGATACGTTCCACCGGCTCCCGTATTTACGGTTTGCTCCTGCCCATCCGCGCGTAGCGTCACTGCCGCGTCAGAAAGGCCAGACGCCTGCGGACCGGCGGTGACGGTTCCGGTAAGAATGGCGGTTTGGGAAAAGAGCGACGCAGCATCGCAGAAAAGAAAGAGCAGCGCCGCCAGCGCTAGACGAGAGGTCACTTTGCGGAAAACTCCTTGAATACGGCCGCCACGTCGGCGGTTGCGGGATGGATCAGTATCCGGTAGCGCAGATGCAGTTCTTCGCCCGCTTTGAGGGTTTTGCCGCTATCGGGCGCGAGCGCCGAATAATCGTGTTGCGCAAAGGGGCTGGCGACCAGCAATCCCATGCTCCGGATGTGCCAACGCGTTGGAAAAGCGAAGTTGGACGGATGATCCATCAGTGCAACGCCAACCTTTTCGCCATCGAGATTAGCCTGCCAATCCACCCACTCGGAACGCTGGCCGCGCGTGCCCCTCTCCCCCGCCCCGCCCTGCGCGTTCACCGGCCGGCCGCCATTTTTCTCGTCGAAGGCGGGACCCAGGCGAATGCCTATGACGGAGTCATGATGATCTTCGAATGTGACGGCTCTTTTTGCCCGTAGATGCAAGTCGACGTCGAACATCCGGCAATCGCGGGGCGCCGCGTAAAACGTCATCGTTCGCGTCTCGGTGAGAACCGGCTCGCCTTCCAAACTGATCCACTCGGACAGCATGGTGAAACTTCCCTGACCGTCTTCTTGCCTGGTGTTCAAGACGTCTTTGAACACGATGGTTCCCATGTTCGGACGATGGTACGACGGGTCGTTTTCCCAGAAGTCCATGCCACTCAAATGTTCCGAACCCACCCAGAGACCTTTCTGATGGGGATGATCGGTAGGGTCGTCCGGTAGCGGCTCGACCGGGAAACCGCGACTCACCTTCTTGCCCGATGCCGTTCGCAGAGGATACAGGAAAGGCTTGTGAGCCTCTTTTCCCATATAGAGTTCGGTGAAAGGCTGCTGGCCGATATCGACGGAAATTCTATCCTGCTTAATGTCGATTTTTACTTGTGCTGTTGCCGGAGAAAGCAGAATGGCCAGCAAGGCAGGGATCAAAAGGAGCGACGGCTTCATTGCTTTTCCAAAATGTAGGTCGCGGTGGAATGCTCGCCGGGCTCATCTTCTTCCTTCACTCGGCGGAGCGTGTGTCCGCCGTCCAGGAGCGTCCAGACTTCCTTTGCCAGGACTTTGTGGCCGCGCTCGTATTCGACGGTGTCGAAGAGCAGACTTTGCCCATCCCAGCGCACGTTCGTATGAAACTCGTCTCCGTCGAGACCGGTGTAGACCAGTTCCTTGCCGGCCGTCTGATAATCGAGATTCAGATGTCCCTTGTCAGTGGTAATCCGCAAGCGGAGACTGGAGTCTTTTTGTTCCACCTCCAACCGGTAGGAAGCGTGTTTGTTCTTTGGCTTCGGAATACACCGGCCGTTCACCTGCTGCCAGACGCCGGAGTAGTCCGCCCGGGTCTGCGCGCGCGTAAACCCCGGATTAAGAAAAAGAGAAAACGATGCGGCAAAGGCCGCGCAATTCAGAACTCTCATGAAAGCCAAAGGTCGAAGCTAGCAGTTCCGGATTGCACGGTGATGACGAAAAGAGCCTCCCGAACGATTGTTCAGGAGGCTCTTTTGCCGGGGAAAGAAATAAAGCAGCGCTATTGAGCGGGAGGGGGCGGCGGTCCGGGACGCATTCTTCCAGCGCCGAAGCCGCCTTTCGGGGCATCCTGAACGGTGTAATCGGACGGCACCTGGAACAAGGCAGCGTTCGGAGCGGCACGTTGAATATTGGTTAGAGCGTAGGTGGATGTACCCGTCCGTGGATCCGAGCGTTTCGAAGAGACTACCACTTGAAGATCCGGAGAATGCCAGGTCTCAAACGTAGAAATGATAGGCTGCGCGTTACCCATTTCGCCGGCCGGGACGGTGTGAGTCATGCTCTTTCCTTGAGCACTTACGCCGTTCACCACCTGGGTTCCCAAATCAACCGACGTCACATTCGGACGCGGCGGACGGCCAGATTCAGGAGCGTCAGGGGAACCGGCCTGTGGCGGTTTGTCCGGATGCGCCTTTATCTCGCGCCGCATGGCCACCTTGGTGGTCGCATTTAATACGTACGTGTAGCCAGCGACCGGGTCGCTAATAAAGGTGATCGTGGTCGGACCGTTATGCCCAAGAATTCCGCCGGTGATGGTTTCCTGGGAGTAAGTACGTCCTTGGGTATCGCGCGCCACGTGCCCGGTGGTGGACCGCTGAATGGAGTTTCCATCGCTCAGCGACTGAACAACGGAGTTACTGACATCGGCCGAGTAGGGCGCGCCGGTGACCACTCTTCCAGGACGCGCTCCGAATAGACCAGGGCCGCCTTCCCGGCCCCGAAAACCGCCGAAACCGCCCGGACCACGCGGTGGGCCCATTTGCGCGAAAACCGGGCAAATGGCTCCTAACAATAAGATTACGGAAAGACTTCTACTTCTCATGACGTTGCTCCTCTTTGCAACTCCCAAACGAAACTTTATTCCCAGCTGAGGACGTTTACGCCGAGCGGCTGACCGTCGGCGCCCATCAAAACATCAGCCAGGACAGACCTGTCGGACTCGGAAACTCCATTAGAAACGGGCTCCAGCATAATACCGATCTCGGCCAGCGAAGACAACGGAACCTGCATTTGCACGATGCGCGGCGTGCCCATGGGAAGATCCGGATTCGAATACGGAAGCGCGATAAACGTCTCACCGTCCACCTCGAGCGAATCGGCCGGACGGCTTATTTCAGAACTGGGTTTCGGCTCATCGCGATGCCTGGGAGCAAGGAGGATGCCCACCGCCAGAGTTGCCGCAATTGCCATGCCCCAGCCGAACCGCCACATTATTTTCTCGGGGCTTTGTTGCAGACTCTTTGCCCGTTCCGCCGCAACCAGTTTTTCTTTCAGTTGTTCCCGTTCGAAAGGAGGCGCCTGTTCCGCGGGGAGCGAGGCAAAGAGCGCTTCCACGCGCAACGACTCCCGGCGCAATTCTTCCAGGACTTCACGACATTCTGAACACTGCCTAAGATGAGCGGCGACAAGCGCCGCCTCGGCGCCGGACAACTCGTTGTCGAGAGCCCTGACCGCCTGTAGACTCGTCAAATGCATTCCTTCACACCTGCTCACATCGACTCCTTCAGGCGCTCGAGGCCGCGCTGCACATTTTCCGCAACGGTTGAGACCGAGAGCTTCAAAGCCTCCGCGATCTCGCGGTACTTCAGGCCCTGCGCGCGTAGAACCAGGCAATCTCTTTGAGCAGCGCTTAACTGGCTCATGGCGTGATGAAACGTGGACACTTGTTCCTTTGCCAGCAGTTCTTCTTCCGCCGACTTTTCTTTCGCGGCCAAACTGTTCAACTCGGTCATGTCCGCAAACCGGTCGGTCTTGGCTGAATGAAACGCCGACTGCGCATTTCGCACCAGATTATGACCGACGCGATAGAGCCAAGCCCGCAATTGGCTCTGGTCGCCGCCACGCATCAGATGTTCATGCAGGCGCAGGAAACATTCCTGCACAATCTCGCTGGCGGTTTCCGCATCAATTCCCAGAAAGATCAGGTACCGGCGTAGCGGAAGCTGTTCGCTGTCATAGTGTTGCAGCACCAGGTCGACGCTCGAAGCGTCCTTTGAATAGCGCGGCCTCAAAGCACTGGCCGGCAGAGCAAAATCGGCTGGCTGCATATCACTACCCCACTCTACTAAGAGTGGAACCCCAAAGGGGCGGCCCATGGGGAAACCAGCGAGGACCGCAAGAGAGTTCATTGGGGAGTTGCACTTGGGGTTGGGGAAAACTCTCTTGCGGCCTTTCGTCTCGCATGCTAGTTGCCTATGAAACAGGCCAGTGCGTCACTTTTCCGGTTCCGTGCGGAAATTTTTGTGCATACCGCAAACCTGTTATTCTGAACCCGATTAGCGATGAACGCCACTTCAGTTGATTTACGTTATCCCATTCGCCGCTATGAGGCGCCAGAGACCATTACGGCCGATCAGCGAAACGCCTGGATCACTGAACTAAGCAATCTGCCGCGAGACCTGAAGGAAGCCATTTCCGGGCTGAGCGACGCGCAATTGGACACGGCCTACCGTCCCGGCGGATGGAGCGTCCGGCAGGTCGTGCACCATTTACCGGACAGCCATATCAATTGCTACGTCCGCTTTCGCCTGGCGCTGACCGAGCCTTCGCCACTCATCAAACCCTATGAGGAAGCCGCCTGGGCGGAATTAGCAGATGCAAAAACCGCCCCAGCCGCGCCGTCGCTTGCTTTGCTAGATGCGCTGCACGCACGCTGGGTGTTCCTGTTAGAAACGCTAGGCGATGAGGATTTTGCACGGACATTCCGGCATCCCGAGCTAGGCGACATAAAGCTGGATTGGACGCTCGGCCTGTACGCGTGGCACTCGCGCCACCATTTGGCACAAATCACCGGTTTGCGTGAGCGCTCCGGCTGGTAGTACTGGGGCCGGACGCTTACGACCAATGCCATTTACCTAGGGCGTTCGTGAGTAATGGAGCATCGTGGTCGCTGACGCTTCCGGCTCGGAGTCAACAGACGCCGACTATGAGTTTCATTCTTCAGTAAACGACATTGCGCTTATGAGGCTGCCAGGTCGATCACTACTTTGATATCGTCCGGGCGGCGAGTGAGCGCTTCCCGCCAATTCGCCAGGGGCTCCCGGCGCGAGATCAAGCGCGAAAGCCAGTGCGGGTCCGCAGCCAGTAAAGCCTGGCCAGCTAGTTCATAGTGCCTGCGATTGGCGTTGACAGTCCCGAAAATGACGCTGTTGTTCAGCACAAGATTCCGGTTGATATTGCCTATATTCACGCGCTCTTCCTGATGATGAGAGCCGGTGCCGACCAGACAGAGAATCCCGTCGCTGCCCAGTACATCGATGGCGTCAACAATTACCGGAGCAACTCCCGTACATTCGATTATTACATCGGGAGCGAAGCCCAGCTTGCGAAGCGGTCCGCTGTGGTACGTGGCGCCCAGATCGCGTACCAGCTGTGGTTTGGCGCCATCCGGCATGCGGTCCAAAACGTGCACGTCCAAGCCACGCTGCTCAGCCATCAACGCAGCCATTAAACCAATGGGGCCGGCGCCAGTCACCAGACAGGTCCGCGGCTTCCATTCGGCACGATTGCCAATCCGCGCGATATGATCCCATCCCTTGGCCAAGACGCTGGCAGGTTCCAAGAGAATACCGACATCGCGCAGCCGCGGATCTAACTTGATAGCGAACTCAGGCTCGATGCGCCAGTATTCAGAACCGAAACCGTTGCGCTCTTTAATGCCACGCTCGGTATATTTTCCATTGCGGCACATGTCCCATTCGTTCACGGCGCAGGCGAGGCACGGCTCGGGGTCGGGACGCCGTACAATTCCGACCACGAGGTCGCCCTTGGCGAAGCCAGTTTCGTTGGGCGCGTCCTCCACGATTCCCAAGGATTCGTGACCTAGGATGAGGTGCTTGCTGCCGGGCACGGCCCAGCCGTAATCGCCCGAAATGAGTTCAAAGTCAGTACCGCAAATGCCCAAATCGCGGGCGCGGACCAGTATTTTCCCGTCGCTGGCGGGTGGTTCGTCAACAGTTTGCACCGCTGCGGAATTGGCCTTACCAGGAACGATTGTCAAAGCTTGCATGAGTCTTTTTGACGCTAGCAGACATAGAGGAGATTCTCTATAGCCAAAAAGAAAGGGGGCACAAGCTCATGTTCAGCTTGCGCCCCCTTTTTCGGAAATGAGGCTGAATTTAGAACACGATCTTCAACTGATAACGGATAGAACGGGATCCGCCATCCGCATAACCCGCATTCAAGAAGCGGCCAGCTAACGAAGACGTCACGTTCGCCGAAATAGTCGACGTACCGGTATCGAACGGGCTGACACTAGGAATGCCATATTGACGATGGTTCAGCACGTTGAAGAATTCGGCCCTGAACTCAAGATGAACACGCTCGGTCGCGTTGATGATCTTGGTCAAGCTCGTATCGAGATTGTTTTGCCGCGGGGTGCGAGCGGTAAAGCGTCCCAGGTTTCCGCCGGCGCACTGAAGGTTTGAGGTGCAGGCCCCCAATGCGATGTACTGGGCGTTCGCGAAGGCGATGGGCGCGTTGCCATTGTCCGGATTCACGTAGCCGGTGGGGCTGGCAGAAGATGCAACCGCACGAACTCCCGGTGTGCCGCTGGGGTTGTAATAAGGACGATCATTCGTGTTCCCGTCAAATCCATCCTCGTCTACGCCAGCCAATATATTGAGCGGCGCGCCGGATTCCAGCGTGTACACGCCCGTGATCTGCCATCCGCCCGCCACGTGACCCAAAATGCCTTTCTGGCTGCGCATAAAAGGGAATTGGTAGACCGACGTGAGGACAAACCGGTTGGGGCGATCATACAGAGAAACGCTCTTATCCGCGGTCAAGCCGCCAAACGCGGTAGGCAGCGCAGTGCTCTGCGGGAGGTTGTTCCCGGAGCTGCTAAAGATATCACTCCCGTTGTCGATAAATTTGGAGCGCGTATAACTCATGTTGAAGTTAAAACCGCTGTTGAAGCGGCGATTCAAACTCAACTGTCCCGCGTGATAAGTGGAACTGTCACCATTCGTGCGAATGTTGCGCGCGCCGGATAGAGGATCTAAGCGCTGCTGAGTCTGGCCGCTGGTGAAATTGGCCGCGGTGTAACCGGCTGGAAACTGCTGCAGACCGGCGGGAACTAGCGGATTCAGGCTTTCCTGGGCGAACAGTTCCATGCCGCGAGTACCAACATAAGAAGCATCCAACACCATGCCGCCGGGAATTTCCCGCTGGAAACCGCCGGACCAGTGCATATAGTACGGATTGACCAAATTCTTGAGCACAAGAGTTTGCGTAGCTAGCGGCGTGAGAGTGGCCGTGGTTGGAAGCGCTTGGGACAGATTGGGTAAGCCGCGCGTCAGAGTGGTTGTGACGGTGGACGGCGTGGTGACAGAGATGTTGTTCGGAGAGGAAGCCACCGCGTTCGAAGCAATGTTATTAAAGAACGAATCGTAGCCCATCTGGAAACCTGCGCGGAATACGGTTTTCTTCTCTCCCAGAATGCTGCCCAGGAGACCTTTCGCGGATGGAGAGTAGGCCAGACCTACCGTCGGCGCCCAGTTATTCAAATCGCTATTGACGGTATTGGGGTTGCTGTAAGGCCCAGTAAATGTTACAGGGTTGACATTGAAAATACCGGCGTAGGCGGGAGTTCTGAGTCCGTTTATAGGCGTACCAAAAAATTCATAGCGAACGCCCAGAGTAACGGTAAGCGCCTCGGTGGCACGCCATCTATCTTGCCCGAAATACGCTTGACGGTACAAGCTGGGATAATAGGCTGCGCTACCGAAGTCTCTGGCGGCGCTTCCGCCGGAGCCGCCAAAATCATCCAGATAATTCTGCAAGCCGCTCACGCCGCTGCTGGCTTGATAGCTCAACGTACCCCGGCTATTGAAGGGCGCCAGCTGTCCCGCGCGCTGGTTTAGCAGGGACGTGCCGAAGCGCCAACTGTGCTTCCCTTGCACATAGCTAATGCTGTCTTGTATTTCGTAGTTGTTTGCCACGCGGCCCTGCGGCAGATTGTTGGCAATACCGAAAGTGCTTCCGCCGCTAGTGCCGGCAAACCCGTTAATGGTGGTTTGAGGCGTTGTGGCCGCGAGAGGGCTGGTGGGATCGAACGGAATCGAATAATCGATGCGGTTATAACCGATGCGCAACTCATTGGTGGAAATCGCCGAGAACGTGTGGGTCTCCGTGATGAGCGCGCTATTGGTCACATTCGTTTGGCTCGTATCGAAGCCTGGGAAACCTGTTCCGCCACCGGTGGGGTTGGTATTGCTATCCAGTAAGTACCGGACAGCTAATTGATCGTTATTTCCAAAACTATGATCTACCCGTTCCAGCAACTGACGGTCCCGGTACTTGTTTGGGTAGGCGCGCTGGAAGGTTCCCACCTGAATATTCTGTCCATTGACAGGGATGACTGAAAACTGTGAGTTCGCATTGACGCCAGCGGTAATATTTTGCAGCAAATCGGCGCGCGGATTGGTTCCAGTGGGATACATCGCGAGCAAAGCCGCGCGGCCCGCGGCGGAAAAAGTAGTCAACCCGACTTGCGACATGGATACCCGGCGCTCTTCCTGGTAGGCACTAAAGAAGAAGGTTTTGTTCTTGACTACCGGCCCACCGACGGTGCCGGAGAAGAACTGGTCGGTACCAGGAAGCGGATGGCCGCGCTGCAACACATCCGGAGAAGTCTTTTGTAGATTCGTCGGTGCGTTGCTGATTGTAGACTCGAGCAGATAGCGCAGCGTGCCATGGATCTCATTGGTGCCGCTCTTGGTGATGGTGTTGACTACGGCTGAACCGGAGCGGCCATACTCGGCATCGTAATTTCCGGTTTGCACAGCCACTTCCTGCACGGCGTCCGGATTGGTAATCTGCAAAGCCTGGCCGCCCAGGGAGATATCGTTATTTTCCGTGCCGTCAATCAAGAAGTTGTTCGAACGGCCGCGTGCGCCATTGACGGAAAAGGTATTGACACCAAACGAATACCGGTTGCTGGTGACCCCGGGAAGCGTAAGCGCCAGACTAACCGGATTCTGACTGGCAACGGGCAAGTTCGTCATATTGATGGCGCTGATGGTGCCACCGCGCACGGGCGCCTCAGACTGAATGAGCGCGGACTGCGACGAGACTTCAACGGTACTAGTGACAGCGCCAATTTCGAGTTGCGCGTCGATAGACGTTGTTTGCGCGGATTGAACGTCGAACGCCGCCACGCTTCCGACTTTGAAGCCACTAGCAGTCACTTTGATGTTGTAATGACCCAAATCGACCGCGTCAAAACGGTAGATGCCGGCTTCGTTTGTCGTGGTGCTCCGGGCTACTTTAGTGCTCTCATTCGTTAACTCGACCACGGCCCCACTAACAACAGCTTTGGTGGAATCAGAAACCAAGCCGGTGACTGTTCCGCGACTGGATTGACCGCTCGCCAGGAAGGCTGAGCCTGTTAATAAAAAAGACGTGCAGATGAGCCACGTAGTGAAATTCGAAAGGGAAGGAAACACACTTTTCCCCGGGAACGGCGATGACCCCAAAATCATTCTCCTCTTAGCGTTATATTTCATCTAGGTTAGCGAATACCGCACAAAATACGTATAAAAAACTTCTTATCCATCCCAGTGGTTTTAGTGATAGCGAGAATAAAAAGCTATCTTTTGAGTCAGAAGGCGCGTGCAAAGCGTGTCGCGGCAAGCTTACAATCTCCATATGCTTCGCCCCGCGCTTACCGTATCCGCCATGCTTTTCGCTCTCGTCTGCCGCAGTTCAGCAGACGAGCTTGCCTATCAAAAACCTCCGAAATTAATTTCACAAGCAATCAACGCAGCGCCGCCGCCGGCCATCTCGGTGAATCCCACTCACGATTACGCCGTGCTGCTGAGCGCGGTGGCGCACCCCTCTATCGTGGAGTTGGCGGAGCCCATGGAGCGGCTCGCGGGCTTGCGGATCGATGTTCATACGAACGGACCGCACCTCCTGCCACACAATGTCGGGTTCAAGCTGATACGGCTCTCCGACGGCACGGAGGTGCCCGTAACAATTCCGACGGCCGATCCCAAACTGAGTGCTCCTATCTGGAGTCCCGATGGCAAACATTTCGTGTTCACCAACACAACCGCAAACAGCATAGATCTATGGGTCGTGGATGCAGCCAGCGGCCAGGGGCATCAAATTCAAGGCGCGAAGGTCAACGCAGTCATCTCGAAATCGGATGGCGGTCCGCGAAGCAGCCGGCCGCCGATCGATTGGTTGCCTGACAACCGCACGGTGCTGGTGCGTTTGGTTCCCGCCAATCGCGGCAAGGCTCCCGCTGAAGCGGCGGTCCCGCTTGGTCCTCACGTGCAGCAAAGCAGCGGGCACACCGGACCCGTTCGCACTTACGAAGACATGCTCAGCACGCCTCACGATGAGGAACTTTTCGATTACTACGCGACTGCGCAGTTGGCGTATGTGGATACCACAACAGGTAAGTCGACCCTTGCCGGCAAGCCGGCAATTTTCACGACGGCTGAGCCATCGCCGGATGGAAAGCACTTGCTCGTCTCTATCATCCACAAGCCTTACTCCTATCTTCATCCTTTCCAGGAATTTCCGACTGAAATAGAAGTTTGGAGCCACACCGGCTCCAAGCTCTACACCGTTGCCAGCCTGCCCTTGGCCGATCGCGTGCCGATTGACGGCGTACGTACAGGGCCGCGCGCTTATCGCTGGCTGCCCGGAGAGAGCGGTTCATTAGTTTGGGTGGAAGCGATGGACGGCGGCAATCCAAAGGAGAAAGCGAGTTATCGCGATCGTGTTGTGACGCTAGCGGCTCCGTTCAAGGGCGAACCGGTTGAGGTGACTAAGATCCAACAGCGCTTTCGCGGTTTCCAGCCTCTGGAAAAAGGCGGACTGGCGCTGGTAGAAGATTATGATCGCAACAAACGCTGGCTGCGCACCTTCAGCGTGGATTTGAAAACGCCCGGCAGCGCATCGAAGCTGCTATTTGAACATAACGTGCAGGATCGCTACAAAGACCAGGGCGAGCCGGTCATGCAGCTATCCTCGAACGGTCAGATGGCGGTCCGGCAGAGCGGCGATTTCATCTTCTTGCAAGGCCTCGGCGCGACGGCCCAGGGTGATCATCCGTTTCTGGATCGTCTCAATGTGACGACGGGCAAGACTGAACGTCTCTTCCAATGCGGGAACGATGCGTACGAGGTAGCGGAAGCAATCCTGGATGACAGCGGCAACCGGTTACTTATCCGCCGCGAAAGCCAGACAGAACCGCCGAACTACTTTATCCGGACGGGCGCCGAGATGAAGCAGATATCGCATTACACGGATCCGATGCCTGAGCTCCGGCGTGTGAAGAAAGAATTAGTGAAGTACAAGCGCGAAGACGGCGTGGACCTGTCTTTCACGCTGTATTTGCCGCCCGATTACAAACCAGGAGTCAAATTACCGACATTCGTGTGGGCGTATCCCTACGAATATAATGATGCGGGCACGGCTGGACAGATCAGCGGCTCCACGCAGCGCTATACACAGCTAAGCGGTCACTTACTCATGGTAATGGGCGGGTATGCGGTGCTTGAGAACGCAGCCATGCCGATCATCGGCGATCCGGAAACCGTTAACAACACCTATCTTGAGCAGATTGTAATGGACGCAAAAGCGGCCGTCGCGAAAGCGTCGGAAATGGGAGTGACCGACCCGGAGCGCGTGGCAGTGGGCGGGCATAGCTACGGTGCGTTCATGACCGGAAATTTGCTGGCGCATTCCAACCTATTCCAGGCCGGAATTGCCGAAAGCGGCGCTTACAATCGGACGTTGACGCCATTCGGATTTCAGACTGAACGCCGCACGCTGTGGGAGGCGCCCGATTTATATATCAAGATGTCGCCCCTCATGAGCGCCAATAATATTAAGTCGCCGCTGCTCTTGATTCATGGCGAAGCGGACGACAACACCGGCACGTTTCCGATTAACTCTGAGCGTCTTTACCAAGCCGTTCGCGGCAATGGAGGCACAGTGCGACTGGTGATGTTGCCGCTTGAAGCGCACGGCTATGCTTCCCAAGAAACCCTGGGGCACGTTCTTTGGGAGGAGCTTAGCTGGCTGGATAAATACCTGAAGCCGAACGGTGGGAACAGCGAAGCGAAAACGCTTCAGTAGCGGCGAAGTCATAGGCGCGCTGTATTCCCGGATGTTAAAGTTAGCATCCTGGATACAGCGCGTTTTTAAAATAGGAAGCGTAGTCCCAGTTGAACGTTCCGGGGAGCTCCTCCATTGACTATCTGGCCGAATTGAGGACTGTTCACAATCGTCGTGTTTCCGGAAGCGCTCAGCACAGGGTGGTTGAAAGTATTGTAAGTCTCAAACCGGAACTGAACATTGTAATGTTCATGGAACAAGACATTCCTTATGAGCGAGATATTGAAGCCCACAATACCGGGTCCGCGGCAATTTGGCTGACTGAGCGAGTCAGTGGGAAGGGTGAACGCCGGCGCGGTCGAAAACGCGGCGGTGTTGAACCAGTGATTATATGTTTGACCGCTGGAGAGGGCGCAACTCGATGTCCGGTTGGCGCGGCCCGCGGTGGAAATGAAATTGATCAGGCCGGTTTGGTCGGGAGCGGTGATCAATAACGGAGTCCCTTTCTGGAGCACTGTGATACCGCTCAATTCCCAATTCCCAAGCACGGCAGAAGCAATTCCGTGCGTCAGGAATTGGCGGTTCTTACCAAATGGAAGATCGTACAGGTAGCTGACCACCAACCGCTGCGGCACATCGTTTGCGTCGATAGACCTGTTGTACTTGGGATCATAGAGTGAATTCGACGGCCCTACCACCCAGGTGTTCGACTGTGCCGTGGAGTCGATTGTTTTGGATTTTGTATACGCCAGCGTAAACAGGATGCCGTGAGACATTTGCTTTTGCAGCCGGAGAGTTGCACTCTGATACGACATATCTCCGTACGGCTGCCGGAAAATGAGAACGGCTTGATATTGCGGGAACGGAAGCAGTAACTGCCTTAGTTGTATCGTAGGAAAACTCAACGCTCCGCTGGTGATCTTTCCGTAGAAAGGGTTGGGAACGGATGATGTCAATTTCGAGCCCAAACTGAGTTCCAGCGGGTCATTCGCGTCATTCTGCCGGTTCCAGTACAGGTGCGTAACCTTGGAGCCGACGTAGCCAACCTCCAGCAATAGAGTGGAAGTCAGCGAGCGTTGAATATTGAAATTCCAGTCACTTAGGTACGGCGTTGGACGGACAAGCTGGTCGGCGCGGATGGCTTGGCCCACAAAGTTAGTACTGCGCGTAGGCTGAATGATACCGCCAGCAAAAGGATTGCTCCACGATCCGCCGACCGGTGGTGTATTCGGTAGCGCATTGGGCGCGCCGAGGGAGAGCAGGTTGGAAAGAAACCCGCCATTACCGAAATCTGTAGCGGCAGCGTTCGTTCCCACGTAGTTGGCGTACATGATCGCGCCGGCGGCACGAATCACGGTCTTATCGTTCCACTTCCAGGCAAGGCCGACACGCGGTTCGAAGTGCTTGTACTGTGGATTCTCCTGATAGCCGCCCGGCTTAATTAACTTAAAGACGCCGGGCAACCCGGTGGTGGGTTCAATTGCACTTGGATCGAAGTAACCGATCTGGCCGAACTTTTCGGCGTACGGAGTTGTATACTCCCAACGCAGGCCCAAGTTCATTGTGAAATTGTTCGTTACGCGATAGTCGTCCTGCACGTAGATTGCGTATGACTTTTGGTACAGGAACAGCGGATGCGTGATGGTCAGCGTGCCGGATACCGGCACGCCAAGCAGTAAGCTCGCCAGTCCGTTGCCGCCGTTGAGAGTTGAGCTATTCGGATCAGGCCCCTGCGTATAAGTGCGGTCGAAAATGTACTGACCGGCGGAATATTGGGAGTTATAGGCATTGAGGCGGAAGAGCGCATCGTCCGTGCCGAATTTTATGCTGTGACGGGTCTTAATCACTGTAAAGTGATACTGAGCCTGCCAGGTATCCTGTGGGTTCAGCGTTCTAGTCGAACCGCCGAGTGGATCGAAGTCATTCGACGGAGCCGACGAGACCGCCAGACCGCCTCCGGTCGCATAAGTCTGAACATTGATCGACGGGAACTGATTGTATAGAACGTTGTTGGTGACATTAGGACCGAATCCAAGTGAAGCCGGATTAAAGCCGGCGCTCACGGGAAAAGTATTATATTGTAGCCGCGTGTAGCTGAGCCGGGCTTCTCCTACCAGGTTCGGTGTAAATGTAGACGTGAAGGCGATTAACGCAGCAGTGGCGGGATTCGAATTGATGGAGCGCGAGCCAAAAGCATACCCGGAGCCCGCAGGATTGCTGCTGGACCCTGGCAGCGTGCTGAAATTGGCATAAGGCGTATAGCCGAAACGTCCAAAGATCCGATTGCGTTCATTTATGTAGTGGTCCACGCGTGCCAGGTAGTTATCTTTATTGGTTACGGATTTCCCGGTCTGCAGAAAGTTATTTATATTCGATGCTCCTTGTCCGGGCCTGTTGGGCTGCGGGTAGAACTTCAGCACGTTAACCGAAATTGGGCTGAATCTGGATGCCGGGATCATATCTCCAGGGAATTGATCACGCACGTAGCTACCGGGGTGATTCGGATCGGCCCGCGTCGTGTTCGGATCGTAAACAATATCCTGTTCGCCTTTCGCATCCAACGTTTGTGAAAAGTTTCCGCTCTTTTGTAGATCGGTAGGGACTGTACCAAGCACCTGGTCCGGACTGCCTTGGCGAGTTCCTTCATAGTTAAAGAAGAAAAATGTTTTGTTGTGGATGATGGGTCCGCCGAGATTCGCGCCGAACTGATTACTTTGGAACAACGCTTTATTGATGCTGTTGCGATTGTTCTGCCAGCTATTTGCGTTGAGAACATCACTCTGGAAGAACTCCCAGGCTGTCCCGCGGAACTTGTCCGCACCGGATTTAGTTGCCAGCTGGGCGACTCCACCGACCGCTCTCCCGAATTCAGCCGAGTAAGTTGCGGTGTCGACGCGAAATTCCGATACGGCTTCAATCGGCACCGAATAAGCGTTACCCGATTCGGTCGTACCTCTGCTTTCCGCGCCGTCCACTAGAATTTCGTTTTGCTGCGCCAGTCCTCCGCCGATCTGTGCGGTTGTCGCCGAACCGATGACCTGGTTTCCGATTGCCTGTTGTCCCGTGGTTGGAATCACGCCCGGAACGAGCGCGGCGTACGCGAGTGGGTTACGACCGATGTTAGGCAGTTCCGCAATGGATCTAGTCGTAATAGTGGATTGCAGCGCCGAGGTTTGCGCCTCAAGCTGCACTGCATTAGCAACGACAACAACGTTTTGACTTACATTTCCTACTCGTAGCGTCACGTCCACGGTTGCGGCAAGACCCACAGTCAGGGAGATGCCTGCAACCCGCGAGACGCTGAATCCGGACTTCTCGACGCTGAGGTCGTAGGCGCCGGGCGGCAGCGAAGTGATGTAATAGAGCCCATCATTGTTGGTAGTTGTACGGGTTTCAATGTTTGTGGCGGTGTTACGGATAGTCACCGCCGCAGATGGGACAATTGCTTTCGACGAATCCGTCACGGTGCCCGTAATCGTGGTCCGCTCCCCTTGCGCAAAGAGCATGGGGGTTAAACACAATCCGAGCGACAAGATAGCCAAACGGAGGCTATTGGAACTAGGTAGTCCGAGCAGCATGCACAATCTCCTCGTCTCTAGGACGTTAGAAAGTTACATCTAACACTGGTGACAGACTATATCACAGCTGTTGGACTCATGAAAAGATACGCACTTAATACGTATAGCGCTCCGCGAAGTGCTTCTCTATCTCGGCCCGATCGCGAGGATGAATTGCTATAGCTCATCAATCCGGGGTCGCATAGCTGACGGTCTCTGCAGCGAGTTCCTAACGTAGAAGCTACCAACTCAGTTGCACGAGCGAAACGCCTTGCAGCGGCAGCGTGAAGGCTATGTCAGATGATCCAGCCTGATTATCTACATAACTGGGAGATTCCAATAGCTGCAATTGGCCCGCCGATTCGAGTTTCGCGAACTGCTCAGGCGTGGGCTGCTGGGGCGATCCCATCTTTTTCCAAGCCGTGTAGGAGTTACTGTGATCTCCGTCAATCCGGTAGTGACGGAGTAACAATCGCTTGGCGTCTTTAGGCAGTCCGGAGACAGATACCTTAACGGAGGCCGACGAATCGGTGCGGTCCTGGTCTTCGTAGTTCCAGACCATCACGGAGACGTCATGCGCGGATCGCGTTGCCACGGCATCGATCTCAGACGCCGGTACGCCGCCGCGCAAAATCGCTTCCAATCCGGCGGCCTTATCACTCGACGCATCAATCGACTCGCCACGCATCATTCCCGCCATTCGGAAGACATTCAGGACCGGCTGGTCCACTCCGTTGGTCGCCAGAGAACGCAGACCGGCAAAGTATGGCTGATTCTCGAATTCAAAGGCCCACGTCAGAAAACCCTCCAGGTTGGCGCCGGTTTTCCGGGCGAGCTGCGTGCTCCCTTTCAACGACGCGGCCATATACACGGCATAGAGCGTACCGTTACGATACGCGTTCTGCGGCAATGAGCAGGCCGCGCAGCCTTCCGGATCGGATTCGCTGAGCACGATCGGCAGGTCTTTGAATTTCGGAAACGACCGGACAATCTCGAAGCCTTCGGAAATATCCTTCATATGTTTGGCGAGTCCCATGCTGACCTGCCCGCCATTTATCTTCGGGCTGCCTTTGGCATGGAAACTAATGAAATCCAGCGGCGCGCCGGTTTTGCCGGTCACCGCATTTTTACCGGACAGGCAGTGTTCCAAAAACTGGCGGAGGAATGCGGCGGCTTTCGGATCTCCCGGCCCAGTGGTAGCCGGGCCGCCCACTTTCGCCTGTGGAAGCGCGCGGCGAACCGCGGCGGCGGTGTAGTCGTACAGCTTGTCGTACTCTTCGGGCGTCCCGTGCCAGTAGGCGATATTCGGCTCGTTCCAGACTTCCCACTCCCAGCTTTCGGCGCGCGCCTTCCCGTATTTCTCCGCGCAATGCCTGGCCCACTGGTAGACTAACTCGCTCCACTTGTCATAGTCGTTCGGCGGGTAGGACCAACCCGTGAATACATTCTTCTCTTCCGGAAAATGATGCTGATAGGGAGCAGGATTGATAGAAAGCGCCTTCGGCATGAACCCAATCTCGACAAAGGGCTTCGCTCCGGCGTCCAGGAACGTGTCAATGATCTTGTCGACAATGGTCCAGTCATACACGGCCTTTCCACCGGCATCTTCCGTGTAGGCGTTGGTGGATCCCCACTTGAGAGACGGCGTACCGTCACCGGTTGTTAATAAATTGTGAACGCGGATGGAAACCGGGGTGGCGCTCAGGGCGGATAGCTCGCCGATCAGTTTACGGCCGTTCGCGGCGGTGGTGTAATTCGGCTCGTCGTAGCCGAAGTAACTCCAGACGGGCTTGTTGGGACCCAGGCTTTTCGCCGCGTCGACCTTAATCGTGACAGGCGTTTGCGCGAAGGCGCAAGCAGCCACTGCGTACAGTACTGGGAAATAGAAGCGGCGCATAATTGTCTCAAGGAAATTAGATCATGAGACTGGTTCAGATTGTCCGTAATGGAGAGAGGCGCGTGGGCATTGTTGACGATTTTCGGCTGCGCCTGGTGGAACAGAGCTTCCCAAGCGTGTACGACCTGGGGTGGAAGGCATTGCGGGAAAGCATCTCGCTCGAGCAGTCTGTGTCAAATGCCGTCTCCGGCGACAGCTTCGATTATGAAGCGGTCTATGCGGGACGATCCGAGTGGCGGTTCCTCCCCTCGTTCGATCATCCGTCTGAACCTGCGCGCTGCCTGGTGAGTGGGACCGGACTGACGCACAACGCCAGCGCCAAGAACCGGGCAGCGATGCATGTGAAAGGCGATGCGGAAGCAACCGATAGTTACCGCATGTTTCAGATGGGGCTCGAAGGCGGCAGTCCGGCTCCAGGCGAGGTCGGAGTGCAGCCGGAATGGTTCTACAAAGGGGACGGCAGCGTACTCAAGGGCCACCTGGATGCCCTCACGGTTCCGCGCTATGGCGACGATGGCGGAGAGGAGCCTGAAATTGCCGGCGCCTATATCATCAGCCCCAATGGCGAGCCCTTTCGCGTGGGCTTGAGCATGGCTAACGAATTCTCCGACCATGTCATGGAAAAGAAAAATTACCTTTATCTTGCGCCGTCGAAGCTGCGCGAGTGTTCGCTTGGACCGGAACTGGCCATTGGGGACGTGCCGTTCGAGCATGTACCCGGCACGGTATCTATTGTGCGCGACGGGGCGATGGTGTGGTCAAGTGATATCTGGACCGGACAGAAGAACATGTCGCATTCGGTAGCAAATCTGGAGCATCACCATTTCAAATACGCCGCGCATCGCCGGCCGGGCGACGTCCACATTCATTTTTTTGGTGCGGACGCATTCAGCTTTGGCGCGGGCGTCACGTTGAAGGCTCACGATTTGATGGAAGTTTCGTTCCCGCAGTTCGGCAGACCGCTGCGAAATTATCTTGAGATCGACAGCGAGCCGGAGACTGCGGTTCGCGTCAAGCACCTTTGATGGCTACCGACTCAATGAAGATACACGGAGCCAGCGCTCCAGTGTAATACTGAGGTCCTTTTTTGAAACCGGCTTGGAAAGAAAGTCGTCCATGCCGGCCGCGTAACAGCGGTCCCGCTCTTCTTTCAAAACGCCGGCAGTCAGCGCGATGATCGGGGTACGGTGCTTGCCGGTTTCCAGTTGCCGGATCCGGCGCGTCGCGTCAAATCCGTCCATTTTCGGCATCTGGCAATCCATAAACACAAGTTCGTACTGGTTGCGCTCCACCGCTAGGCAAGCATCGATCCCGTTTTCAACCATGTCCACGTGGCAGCCCAGTTTCTCAAGCAGTAAACGCGCAATCACTTGGTTGACATTGTTATCTTCAGCTACGAGAACGCGGGGCCGGTTCCCGTCAGCGCCATCGAGCGCCCCTTCCGGCGAAGGGGCCCTGGCGAAGTCACCGGCTATGACGGCACCGACGGCGTCCAGCAGCCGCGACCGGCGCACAGGTTTGGGGACGCAGACGGTGGTGTCCAATAGATCCTGATCAGCCTCCCAATCCTGGGGACTCCCCAATACCAGATAAGGAGTCGCCGCAAACAGCGGCAAGGTCTGGAGCATCCGGATCGCGCCGGGGCTATCAACAGAACGCGAATCGAAGAGCAGCAAGGAAACCGGCTGATCCTCGACATTGGCCGTAGAAGCCCATTCCACTAGCGTCTTGATGCCGCCGCAACACTGAGTAACGCGCATACCCGCACGTTCCAGGTACCCGCGGATCACTAGGCAAGAGACGGGATCACCGTCGACCAGGGCGACATGTCCGCCCACTAGGGCCTCCCGCTCTTCAGAGACGCCGGCCGCGGCAAGACAGACATGAAACCAGAACGTGCTGCCTTTTCCTGGCTCGCTGACCACCCCTATGGAACCGCCCATCAGCGTAACCAGCCGCTTGGCGATGGTTAAACCCAAACCAGTGCCTCCGAACCTCCGCGTGGTGGAGCGGTCCGCTTGCGAAAACGCCTGGAACAGTTTCTTCTGCTGTTCGGCCGACATCCTGATACCCGTGTCGCGGACACTAAAGCGCAGCGCCAACACCTGGTCATGCGCGGCCTCCCGCAATACCGAAAGCTGGACCGAGCCGCGTTCGGTAAACTTCACGGCATTTGAAAGGAGATTCAGAAGAATCTGGCGAATGCGTCCGGCATCGCCGGCAACGTCAAGTGGAACCGCCTCGCCGATATCAATCGAGAGCTGAATCGGCCGTCCTCCGGTCTGAGTAGCCGCCAGTTCCATCGCCTCCTCCATCACGGTTTGCAGGTCGAACTGGTTCTCCTCCAAGACCATTTTGCCGGCCTCGATTTTCGAGAAGTCGAGAATGTCATTGATGATGGTCAGCAAGGCCTCGCCACTTGACCGGATAGCATCCAGAAACGAGCGCTGCTGTGAAGTAAGCCGCGTATCCAACAGCAAAG
>DATHIZ010000011.1:0-6444 GCA_035316385.1 Bryobacteraceae bacterium
AACTTCTACCTCTCCGCTGTAGATGACATCCTTCGACATCCTGACGACAAGCCGAGCATTGGCCTCATCCTGTGCAAATCCAAGAGCGGAGTTGTGGCGGAGTACGCCCTTCGCGATATTGCGAAACCGCTCGGCATCGCCGAATTTACGCATCTAGAAAGGCTGCCTGAGCAACTCAAAGGAACGCTTCCGACCATTGAGGAAATCGAAGCCGAACTCCGGAGTTCAGAGAGATCTTCGTAAGCGACTCGTGAACCCCTGTTGTACCGCCGGGTGAAAGGCTGCATAGTGGTCCAGATGAAGGAGATCACTACGGAGCAACGAACAGTCTCAGGAATCGATTATTGGCTTGAACAGGTTTCGCAGCAAGAACGCAGCGGGTTGTCTGTGAAGCAGTATTGCGAGACGCATGGCATTAAGGGCCAGTCATTTTATGTGTGGCGGAAACGGCTGCGGAAAGAACCGGCTTTGCGATTTGCGCTGGTCGAAACAACACCGGGAGAACAGAAACTGGCTGGTGATGCCAATTTGGAATTGATATTCAGCAAAGGTGAGCGTCTCCGGATCGGCCGAACTGCCGACTTGGCGCTGCTCCGCCGGCTAGTGGAAGTGCTGCGGGGATGATTCACCTGCCGGCCAGCGTGCGTGTGTATTTGTGCCTGAGCCCGTGTGATATGCGGAAGAGCTTCGACGGCCTGCATGCGCTGGTGCGGGATCATTTGGAGTTGGATGCCTATGCTGGACATTTAGTGGCCTTCGCCAGCCGGATGGTGCAGAACATTTTGCCCCCAGGTATGCAGTACGCTCATGAAACCGATGTCGGCGCCCAGATGTTTCGGATCAGCCGCGATCTCCAGCAGTTTTTCCGCGCTGGTACGGAACAGCAAATCGTACAGCGTCCTCTTGTTGGCCAGCGCCAGCGAGGAAAGCTGGTGTGGAAGTGTAAAGCGTTGGTCTGACACTTGCCGCAATGGCGATTTCGACACGAGCAATAAGAGATGGCCTGGTGGCCGCAACGAGAACAGCGATCCCGATGGCCACCGAGCGCCGCTGTTCGACAGCGCTCGATGGCACGCAGCACCCGCAGATGCTGCCAACTCAAGCGGGAGCGGTTTTTCTCGACGAAGCCATCGCCGGCTGCACGAATGATGTCGGCCACCTCAAAGGGTGGCTTGTTCATCTTTTGTGTAATTTGCGCGAGCGTTTAACTTGTTCGGGGCCGGCTAACGCGAGTTTGTCGAGGGGTGTACCGGCTGCCTTAAGATGACGTTCGGAAAGATGGAGATAAATAGAAGTCGCTTTCAGGTCGGAGTGACCCAGCAGCAATTGCACGGTGGGTAAGTCGGCGCCTCCTTCTACCAGATGCGTGGCGAAGCTGTGCCGAATCAAATGCGGCCGGACGGACTTGGTGATGCCCGCTCGCTGCGCCGCTTCGCGGCACGCCTCCCACAACACTTTGGGTGTAATCGGCTTGTCAGCGCGCCAGCCGTCTTTGGTCCCGGGAAACAGATAAGTCTTCGGCCGCATCCAGCGCCAATACTCGCGCAACGTCTCCAGCAACTTCGGACTGAGCGGCACATCGCGGTCACGGTTTCTTTTCCCATGCCGGATATGGACCACCATCCGCGTGCTGTCGATGTCTTCTACTTTCAGGTGGCACAGTTCGGCGCGGCGCACGCCCGTCGAGTAGAGCGTCATTAGCATGGCGCGATGGAATAGATTGCTGGCAGAGTCGATGAGCCGGACTGCTTCCTCTTGCGTGAGGATGATCGGCAGGCGGCGCGGTGCCTTCGGGTAAGGCACTTCTTCGAACGGATAATTCCGCTTTAACGTTTTGCAGAAAAAGAACCGGAGCGCTGCCGTGTGATTGCGCACCGTGCGCGCGCCTTGCTTTCTTTCCTCCAGCAAATACACTTGGTAGGAGCGTATTTCGTCCGGACCGAGCTGATCCGGCGCTTTGTGGAAATGCTTGGTGAAGTCTTCCACCGTCTTGACATACGCCGTTAGGGTAGTCTGAGAATAATTTCGCCGCTGGAGTTCCTCCAGCATCAGTTTGCGTAAATGGGTCACAAGGACCTCCTTGTGACCCGCTACTCTATCGCTTTTTCACGCCACTGCTCAGCGCCACACGCGCAGCGTCCGCCAGCGCAAGCGGCTTCGTTCTGACGGCGCAGCGTTTGCCGAACATGCTCAGTTCCCGCAATGTAGGGTTCTCGTCCATTGAGAATGCCGACCGCCCGGCTCGCGGCCGGTCTCAGCTTAGTCGGCGATATCCCTGTCTACCGTTCCTTGTCGTGGATCATGTCGCAATGGACTATGGAGATTTTAGTTGGGCCGCAACATCTGAGTTGGTAATCCGCTCCAATTCGCTCTGGAGTACGACGGGCTTCTCTGTCGCCTTCCGCATCGAGTCGAGTTCGAATGCGATCTTGGCGGGAGTTTCTGCGGTTATGCATGCACCGTTCAGAGCGTAATGGCAGATCTCTCCTGTGTCGTCATGGAAACCTCGCAAATCGCAAATGTGGGCTCGTCCGGAGAAGAAAGGTCGAGATGAACGACCCGGTGCTCCATGTTTTTCAGCTCCATCACACGATTCGGAGCGATTTTATCAATTCATCGGTGATCAGCGGACCGCTCGAGTGTGTCAATTGTGGTCGATCCCGCGTTCGCCGCTGTCGCACATCTGAACCTAGCGCTCGGCATCGCCGTCGAATACTTAGCCTCCGCCGACCAAGGAATATCGGCGCAATTAACCCACGCGATATTTATCGAATGCTTGTGGCCGGATGGTCGATCCCGCACCTGGCTGCCAGGGAGTCGCGAAGTAGCCTTCAGAAACGGTTGCCGGTTCTTCAAAACAATCCTTCAGCCACGGGATGTATTCGAGTAAATCGCAAGACGGGTGCGCTGTCGCAAGGTGCAGGTGCACTTGGGCCATA
Organism: Bryobacteraceae bacterium; assembly: GCA_035316385.1. Taxonomy (GTDB): domain Bacteria; phylum Acidobacteriota; class Terriglobia; order Bryobacterales; family Bryobacteraceae; genus Bog-105. Next base: position 2,940 of record DATHIZ010000011.1, read on the forward strand.
TCGCCAATATGTGGAACCACGGGCAGTCGGTAGGCAAACGCAAGATCCGCTACCATCAGCCATTCGGTGATACCTGCTAGCCTCACAGCATCGGGCTGAACAAAGTCCACGGCCCCCGCCGCCAAGAATTGTTTGAAATGATCAACGGTATATAGCTGTTCGCCTAAGGCGATCGGCACTCCGCCGCGACTGGCCAATTGGCGATGACCCTCGACGTCGTCGTACCAAATCGGTTCTTCCAGCCATTTGAGATGAAAATCAGCGACCCGTCTCTGCAGAAGTCAAAAGCCTCGGGAAAAAGCCAGCGGCCATTGGCATCGGCCATCAAATCAATGTTGGGCCCAATGCCTTCTCGAATGGCTTGTACACGGCGCAGATCTTCGTGCACACGGTCCGTTCCCACTTTCATCTTGATGCCGCGATAGCCGGAGTCCAGCAGACTCTTGGCATCCGCAACGAGTTGGTCGATACTCCAATTCAACCAGCCTCCGTCCGTGTTATAGGCACGAATTTTCTTCTCGTCGGAACCGCCGAGCAGTTTCCAGAGAGGAATTTGAGCAGCTTTTGCCTTAACATCCCAAAGCGCAATATCGACTGCACTCAGCGCGAGATGGGAAATTCCAGCGCGACCCACCCACTGCAGCGGAGCGTGGTGAAGCAACTTGCCCCATAGCGAACGCACTTCCAGCGGATCACTCCCAATCAGCAAAGGCGCGTAACTTTCACCAATAAACTGCGTAATCAGTCGATCAGTCGGTAGGTGTGCATGTGTCCCGGTGTAGCCGAAACCGGATAAAGACTCATCGGTCCGAATAATGACACCAGGCGTGCCCCAATGTGTTAACCGGTGAGTGCTATCGGCGATGCCCTGGCGCGTGACGGGCACGTGCAAGATGAATGTTTCTACCGAGGTGATCTTCACTGAATACCTGCGCGGGTTGTCAGCGAAAGCAGACTGGCGGACGGTTGATCAAGAGAGAGCCACGCACGGCGATGCGTTCGCACGTTCAAAGGTTCCCGGAAACGAATATTGCGACGGGACTGTTCTGATCTTCAAGGGCCAACGCCGAGTCTATCGCAACCTAGCTCGCGCTCGAAATGTAGCGTTATCGCCGAGTTGAATAAGCGCGGATCGGGCGATGCCGTCGCCGACTGGCATTTAATCCCAAAACTTTCGGTTTGAAGTCGCTTCGCGGTGAGCTGTCTCGAACCCCATCCGAAAACTCGTCGCTACTAAAGACAAGGCGCACAAGATGAGCACGAGGGCACGCAACAGATCTATTATGATGACAGACGGCTCCTGTCATGCATCGCATCTTTGTGCTTTTCACGGCCCTGCTTTGTTTGGGGGCGCCAGCAGAAGTTGTAAGCGTCACGGCCACCCGGCTCGTACAACAGCCATTGTTGCAGCCCGGCCAATTTCCTTGGACCGAAGCAGGAGTGTTCAATCCCACGGCCATCAAAGTGGGCACACAAACCATCCTGCTCTTCCGCGCGCAAGACCGCAAAGGGACGTCGCGCGTAGGGTACGCCGCGAGCAGCGACGGCATGCATTTTAAAATCCGGCCTGAGCCAGTGCTTTCCCCGGATGCTGAATATGAAAAGAACGGCGGCGTGGAAGATCCGCGGGTGGTTGCAATCGGTAGCGTTTATTATCTGACTTATACCGGTTATGATGGCCATTCCGCCCAGTTATGCTTGGCTGTTTCACGAGATTTGATTCACTGGCAGCGTAAGGGCGTAATCATGCCAGCTTATAGAGGGACATGGAACACACAATGGACCAAATCTGGCGCCATCGTTCCACGGAAAATAGATGGTGGATGTACTACCTAGGGACGCGCACGGACCATGACGGCAAGCCGCGAGATTATATGGGGCTCGCGGAATCAACGGATCGATTGCATTGGAAAGACGCGACAGATCAGCCCGTGCTGCCGCGGCGTCCCGGAGCATTCGATTCGCGCGTGATGGAACCTGGTCCAGCACCATTCGTTACGGACGCCGGCATTTTGCTGCTATACAACGGAGCGGACGATCATCTGGTTTATGGGCCCGGCTGGGTGCTCTTCGACCAATCCGATCCTGGACGCGTGCTCGCGCGATCTGGGCAATCGTTTATTGCACCCGTACTGGATTGGGAAAGGAACGGACAAGTGCCTAACGTAATTTTTCTCGAAGGCACGGTTGGGCAATCCCTGAGCAAATATACGCTCAGCTTGACTGGTTACTATGGTGCAGCCGACAAATACATCGGCGCCCTGCAGCTCAAGATCGTGTTGCGGCCATTGCCCACTTCAGAGTGATGCGGCCGGCGCGACGACCGCGATGAACCGGACAAGCATTAGATCAAATCTCCGCTGCTAGTGCTTTTCCGGACAATCCGTTTTGTTATAGCCACGAAAAACAAAACACTTCGGAGGGCATTGTCAAATTGTGCTGGAGAAGAACGATGTAGGCGTTGATTCGCGAACGGCAACGCAAAGGCATAGCCCTGGCGAAGCAGCGCGGTGTCTATCCACGGCCGCAAACGTTCATTATTGGATGCTGAGATCGCCGCCGTGCGGAGGCGTGTCGTAAGGGGTGAAAAGAAAGCGGTGGTCGCACGCGAGTTCGGAATCAGCCGCGAAACGTTGTATCAGTATCTTCGCGCCGGGCAGTAGTCATCTCGATAAACAGACAAGCCTGCCTTCTGGTTTTGCTGCTTCGGTGCCCGCCGCGCTATGTAGGCATCGGGATAAGCTTCGAGCTTATGGTGGCAGATTAATGCCGGCCGGCCGAGTTTCCGTAAGCCACCCAGCACGTATTCTACTGCGAGAGTTCCCAACTGGCCCCCGACTGGGAGCACCTGATAGAGTTGCTGGGCCATGAGTCGGCGATCCGCATCCGCTTTTGGACTTTCGGGCCGAGCTGCGCTGGCAAGGGAAGTACGACGAATATGGGAACCGCCGAGTAGTCAATATCGCGGGCTACTCTCGGACTCACGTCACTGTTGCGACCACCGAGCAACCGCAGATCGCGGACGCCAATTCATTCGTGGAATACAGCGGAAGAATAAGGAATTAGGTGAAGATCGAGTAGACCAATAGGTTTTGCCGACGAAAGGAGTTAGTATGCGTTTCTCGCACGGAAGTAGTGTCGTGATGTTCATTTTGGCAGGTGTAACATGTTCCGGAATCATATCTGCTCAGCAGAAAGTTACCTTGCCCCAGCAGTGGGAAGGCACGGTTCAGGCGCCGAATAAGAAGATCGGCGTTCTCGTTAGCATTGTTGGGACGGTTCGCGGCTTAACAGCGGCATCGATTGCTCGTATCGATGAAAAGCGGGGCGAGGTTCCTGTTTTCCCCTGCCTCTGGCAAATGCCCGATGCTGAAACTGTCCGTGTGATCGATACAACTGGTAATGTGCGTTTTGAAGGAAAGCTGGCGGACAACCGTCGTACAATCATCGGAAGTTGGGCGGATGGCCCGACGACATTACCGCTGACGCTGAAATCCTCCGCGGG
>DATHIZ010000012.1:0-5806 GCA_035316385.1 Bryobacteraceae bacterium
GGCCAGAATGGCGTATCCAATACCGCCGGAGTGAATACCGATTATTCAAACTTCGCCCCCCGCTTCGGATTTGCGGCAACGTTGGCGCCTGGATTGGTTCCGCGCGGCGGCTACGGCGTAGTCGCTGCCGATCTGCGCCAATTGCGCCTGCACGTGTTTCACGTAAGGGGTTTCTTGCCGGCAAATTAGCCAGCATGACGGATTCAGTACGTGACATTCGAAGACAGGCTCTAGGCCCAGCTATAGCCGTTCTTCGCCAAGGGCACGGAGCGGACCCGTTTGCCCGAAGCAGCAAAGATGGCGTTGCAAACAGCCGGGATCACGGGCGGAAGCGCCGGTTCGCCGAGACCGGTCGGCGGATTGTCCGTCCGCAAGAAGTGCACTTCAATTTGCGGGGTCTGATGCAAGCGCAACAACGTATGTTGATGATAGTTCGTCTGCATCACACGGCCGGCCTCAAGCGTGATTTCCTGGCCCATCATTTCGCTCAGGCCATCGATCACCGCGCCTTGCACCTGCGCTTCGGCGCCGCTCGGATTGATAATCTGGCCGCCGTTGTCGCCGCAGCACCAGAACTTATTCACCTTGATTTTGTTATCGGCGGTGACGGATACTTCCGCCACGTGCGCGAAGTAGCCTTGAAAGCTATATTGGAACGCCACGCCCATGGCGGTTCCTTTGGGCAGCGTACTACGCTTGCTCCAGCCCGACTTCTCCGCGACCATGGCCACTACCGCGCGCATGCGGGAGGCGTTGTAGCCTTCCGGAGAAGCGGAAGCCAGCAGGTCCAGGCGGAACTGTATCGGATCCTTGCCAGCGGCATGCGCCAGTTCGTCGATGAACGACTGCATGACGAAACAGAGCGCGTTGGCTCCGGGCGCCCGCAGCGCGCCGGTACGCAATTCGAGCGGCATCACCGAAGAGTGCATGGCAAAATTCGGAACGAAGCCAGACGGAAATTCCGTGGGCGCCATGGCTGCCGTGGGCGAGTACTTATCGCCGTCGCCGTAGGTAACAAAGTGGTCGCTCCAAGCCACCAATTTGCCGGACGCATCGACGCCGCCTTTCAGATAATGAAACCCGCCCGGACGATAGTAGTCGTGCTGCATATCGTCTTCGCGCGACCAAAGCAGCTTGACCGGGACGCCTACGCTCTTGGCGATGTAAGCCACTTCCGCCATGAAGTCGTTGTTCAGTCCGCGCCCGAACGAACCACCCGCGCGCAGTAAGTGGATGGTGATGTCGCTTTCCGGAATTCCAAGCGTTTTGGAGACCAAGGCGCGGGCGCGCGCGGGCTGCTGCGTTGTCGACCACATTTCCAGCTTGCCGTCTTTAAATTGCGCACTGCAATTCCGGGGCTCCAGCGGAGCGTGTGAAATGAACGGGTAGGTGTAGGAGGCCTCCAGCACTTTTGCCGAATTCTTCCACGCGTCCGCCACGTTTCCGTCGGTTTTCAGAGTCTTGGCCGGAGCTTGTTGCGACAGCTCCTGGGCTCGCTTGGCGTAGTCCGCACTGCTATGCTGTGCCGCCGAACCTTCGTTCCATTTCACGACCAGCTTTTTGCGGGCGGTTTGGGCTTGCCACCACGTATCCGCCACGATAGCGACGCCAGGCTCCAGACCGGGCTCAGACTCCAGCAATGGGCCGACGTTGACCATGCCTTCGATTACGAACGCGTGCCGGACGCCGGGCATCTTCTTCACTTCATCCAGATTGGCGCTGACGACTTTGCCGCCGAAAACGGGACACTTCTGGTAGGTGGCAAAGAGCATTCCGGGAGCGGTGAAATCGATTCCGAAAATCGGTTTGCCTGCCACGATGTCGGGAACGTCCACGCTGGTTGTTGCCTTGCCGATGATCTTGTAGTCGTTCGAATCCTTGAATTTGAGGGTCTTCAGATCCGGCACCGGCATGGTCGCCGCCGTCGCCGCCAATTCACCGTAGCCGAGAGAGCGGTCAGTCGACCGGTCATAGATACGCCCGTTCGTGGCATAGCATTGAGTCTCGGGAACTCCCCACTTCTTGGCCGCGGCGGCGATTAGCATCTGCCGCCCGGCGGCGCCCATCTGCCGCATGGGAATCCAATTGTTGGAAGCAGCGCGGCTGCCGCCAGTGGTCTGTCCGCCGTACTTGGCTTCCAGATCGGCCTGCTCCACCTTGATGGTTTTCCAATCGACTTCCAGCTCTTCGGCAATCAGCATGGGGAGCATCGTCTTGATGCCTTGTCCGATTTCCGGATTGCGGGAGATCAGGGTGATTGTGCCATCGGGCGTAATGCGGATAAAGGCATCCGGCGTGATCGGCGCTTGCGCTGGCGGCTGCTGCGCGGACGCGATGCCTTCACCGAACGTGCCAAAAAGAACACCACCACCGGATAGAGCGGTGACACTAATTCCGAGAAAAGAACGGCGGCTGACTTGCATGGCTATTTGCCCCCCTCTGCTTTGGCGCTGGCCGGGAGCGACGCAGCCTTGTGAATCGCCTGCCTGACACGAACGTAGGTTCCGCAGCGGCACAGATTGCCGTTCATCGCCGCATCAATGTCGCTGTCGGTCGGCTTGGGGTGTTTGACGAGCAAAGCCGCCGCCGACATGATCTGGCCGGCCTGGCAGTAACCGCATTGCGGCACGTCCAACTCTTTCCAGGCTTGCTGCAGCGGATGAGATCCATCGGAGGAAAGACCCTCAATGGTGGTGACCTGTCCGTTGGCGGCGCTCGAGAGAGGAGTCATGCAGGAGCGTACTGGTTGGCCGCCAAGATGCACTGTGCAAGCTCCGCATTGACCGATGCCGCACCCGTACTTGGTTCCGTGGAGGTTGAGCGTATCCCGAAGCGCCCATAAGAGCGGAGTATCGGGTGCTAAATCGACGGTGGTGGACCGCCCGTTCACAGTCAAATTAATAGCCATGGCGTCTTGAACCACGATAACTCCATCAGACCAGGACGGCAAGTTACGACAACATGCTACTGGCGGGCGCCGATCAGGGGATCCAGAATGGCGCTGATTGTTTCGAAAATGTACGTGGGCGAGTGGTCGCCTGGAATCTGGTGGAACTGGGCTTCATAATAATGACCCAGCACCGGTTCCGTCAGCTCGTCGTACGCGCGCAACCTCTCGCGCACTACGGATTCCCGGTCATCCTCACGAACCGCTAAAGCCGCTCCATCGAAATCGCAACGTCCGCTGACCTTTGGCCGGTGCGTCATTGTGTTGAAATTCCGGCCGCATTGCGAGCATTGCCGGCGACTCAAGATACGCCCGATCAGAGCGTCGTGCGGGACGTCCAGATGCAGAATGACCGGCGCCGGGAAATGCAACTGCTCGATAATGCCGTCGAGATAAATCGCCTGGCGGAGCGTGCGAGGGAAGCCATCGAGCAGAAAGCCAGCCGCGCAATCGGGTTGAGCTAGGCGCGCGCGGAGCATGTCGTTCACCAACTCGTCACTGACGAGTCCGCCAGCCAACATAGTTCCTTTTGCCTGCAGCCCCAATTCGGAACCAGCGGCGATTTCGGCGCGTAATAAATCTCCGGTTGAAATTGCCGGGATCTTCAGCCAGTCCGTAATGAGCCGGGCCTGGGTTCCCTTCCCGCAGCCCGGCGGACCAAAAAGCAGTATGACCAACTACCCAGGGTAATGCAGACCGGATAGCTGACGTGTGTGCGTCCCTAGCCACGGGTTTCCTGCGCGTCCCGTTCCAGTGTTTATGCGTCATTTGCGTTTTTGGCCGGCAGAAAACCGCCCTCCGCGTTGGCTGCTTCCCGATCCGCATGGGTGCGCCAGGACTGCACACTATCGAAGCGCTGCGTCCACACGATGCCTGAGCGGGTCATGCCCGGCTCATTTACCCACGCGTATTCGGGCGGAACGCCATCGGGAAATTCGAAGCGTCGGAGAACCGGGGCTCCCGCTGCCGCCGCGTCCGCGTGCTGGCGCATTTCTTCGGCGGAAGGATGAACGTTGACGGAAACGATTCCCTGGGAGACGCGAACCTCAATGACTTGGGAAAGAGGCACGAGCGGCGCGGGCCATGCTATAGGCCGGGGTGCTTTGTCCTTTTCTTTTGGCTCTCTTTCTTTTGGCTCCGTTGTTTGTTTCATGCGTGCGGTTGATAATTTGATGCGCCGATCGCCCTGGTCCAATTTTGCTTCCTGCAGCTTCTCCCAAAATGCACGTTGTTGCGCTTGCAGGCGCAGTTTGCGCAGGTACTCGACGGCTTGGAACGCGCGGCCGTACGCGCGCTCGGCCTTCGTGCGATAGCGGAGCATGCGTTCGAATTCGGCGTGCTGTCCGGCGTCCCAGTCGCGCATGTTCTGTTGTTTGGAATAGAGTTCCTGCTGGCTTTTGTCGAATTCCCGGTTCACGCGGGCGAGTTCCCATATCGCGCGGGCCGCTTCGTCGACGACGATTTTCTGCATTTCGGTTTCGGGCTGGTATTCCGCGGTTAGGCTTTCGATGAGGGCGGTGAATTGTTCGGGATTTTCGCCTGGCACGATGAGGCGGGTGGAGGTGCAGTTGTGTTTGGACGCGTTCCGGCTGCTGATTTGTTTACCTTGCTCCGTGGTTGGGCCGGTTTTGCCGCGGGGTTTGTTCATGGGGTTGGTTTCGATTGAGTTTTCGCATGCGGGCGGTTTGCGCGGAGATGAGGAAATGCGCTATGGGGTTGATTTCGTGGGTGAAAGTTTTTTGGGGATTTTGGTTAACGGGGTTGTGGGGCGCGTTGCATGGTGGGGTGGGAGATTAGAAGAAATACGGCAAAAGGCGAAGGTATGGCGTATTTTGCGAAACGGACAAAGTTTTGGGATCCGCTTCGTTGAGGGACGTCTGATGGTGCGGCTCGACATTTGGGGAGGGAAGGTTTGCGATGACGACGAGCAAGGGCCGGCGCTTCTGTCCGTGTTGCCTCTTGCCCGGTTTTCTCGTACCTTGGAGATCATGGAAGTACAACTCACCTCCGACCAGCAAGCGTTCGCCCGTCGCGCCATTGAAAGCGGACGGTTCCAAACCGAACAGGACGCGGTACACGAAGCGCTTGCACTGTGGGAGGAACGGGAACGCCAGAGAGTGGAATTTCTTGTGACGCTTGAAGATGCTAGAGCATCCCTTGCACGCGGTGAAGGCCGGGTTATCACGCAGGAATCCATGCGCGAGCTGGCCAGTGAAGTGAAAGAGCGCGGACGCGCTCGACTGCTTGCTGAACTGGCATCATCCCGCTGATGGCGCATCGCGTTGCGCCATCAGCTGAAACCGACCTTGACGACATCTGGTATTACGCCGCTAAGGAAAGCGGCAGCATCGAGATGGCCAATCGCCTGATTGATTCGATTACCGACCGCTTCTTTTTGCTGGCGAGCTTTCCGTATATGGGCCGTTCACGTGATGAAGATTTCGGCGTTAGAAGCCGCAGCTTCGGTGTTGGAGAGTATGTGATTGTGTACAGCGTCGAGGGCGACGATGTTCTTATTTTGCGGGTTGCACATGGCCGACGTGAGATAGAAGCGCTGTTTCCTCGTTAGCAGGGGTCACAACGCCATCACGTTCCATAAAGGGTGCTTCTAAAGCTGCTGCGCAGGGCTTACGCTCGAAGGCTGGTTCCAGAAAGTGGAGGCGTCTGAAGTTCCGTCCGCCGCCTCGCGCATTTGCAAAAAACCGATCCGCAGGAATGGAGGGTGTACAAAAGATTGTGTAAATGCGGTTTTCGGCAAGGAGAATAGGAGAACCGAATGGCAATCAGGAAAGAATTGATAGATGAGTTAATGGCCACCAGCGAAGGGCCGTTAATCGGTCCGGACGGGCTATCGAAAGA
>DATHIZ010000013.1:0-44258 GCA_035316385.1 Bryobacteraceae bacterium
GCCAGAAATTCACTGTTCACGGAGTCAATCTCAAGACGCCGTGACTCCCGGATCGTATCCCCCAGCCGCATCAGCGGGTCGCGATCGCGAATGCGCTCCATCTCATCGTTGGGTCGCAGATCATCGCCCTTGCTGTGCGGACCAAGTCTGCAGGTGTCGATCACCAGCAGCCCGGGAGCGCCTGCCCGCCGTGTTTCGCTTACGATCGCCTCGGTATCGCTAAAAAAGCTCGGGCTGGCATCATCCAGCCGCCAAGTGCGCAAGCCAAAAGCCGCGCCGCGCGCTTCGATGGAACCCCCCACCGTGTGCGCTGTAGGCGTGGTCTGCGCGATACCGTTGTTCTCCAGTACGAACAAAACCGGGACATTCCAGATGGAGGCCAAGTTCATACTTTCATAGAGCAGGCCCTGGCCGGTGGTCCCATCGCCGACGATCACCGCCACAATCCCAAAACTGCCGCGCAGCTTGCGCGCGAGCGCCTGACCCACGCCGATCCCCGTCATGCCCGCCTGCACGCCGTTGCTGTGGAAATGGCCGTACGCCAAATGCTGGCTGCCGCCCATGCCTCCGCAGACGCCGCCTTCCCGGCCCATAATCTCCGCGATTAAGCCGCGAACGTCGCCCGAATAGGTAAGAAAATGCCCGTGATTTCGATGATTTGAGAGGACCGCGTCTTCGGGGTGGGTAAGCGCCCGGACCACGCCCATCTGGCAAAATTCCTGCCCCAAACAAGTGTGCGTCGTACCGGATAGTTGACCTTTGCCGAACAAGTCAAGCAGCATCCGTTCAACGCCCCGGATCAAACTACCGAATGCGTACAAGACCTCGTTATCGAGAGGTAGTATCGGCCTACCAGCCAGATCACTTTCGAATGGCTCCGGAAGCTGAATAATACCTAGTGGTACAGGCTCTTTCCGGCTCACCTCAGCAAGTCTAACATTGGACCTCCCGCGTTCAGAATCGTACGATCCCGAATCAGCGCGCCGTTCCTACTTGCCGATACAGAACGTAGAGAAAATTCGATTGAGAATGTCATCCGCCGTGGTCGCGCCCGTCACGGCGTCGATCGGCCCAAGGGCGGCGTAAAAATCGAGCAGCAACATTTCGTGCGGCAGCCCGAATCCCACGGCGCGGCTGCCGTTTTTCAGGGCGTCCAGACTCTCGCGCAATAACGCTTCATGGCGAATATTTGTAATGGAGCCGCTTTCGGGAGCAGCCAGGCCATCCGGCGCCAGACGTCGTAGAATCGCGCGCCGCACCTCCGCAATCCCCTCGCCGGTGAGCGCGGAAACCGGCAATAAATCTGCAACGCCAGTGAGCCGCCGCTCCAGGTCGCACTTATTGCCGACCAGCAAAGGTTTCCGGTCGGCCAGTTTCTCCCACAGCGCCCGGTCTTCGCCATCGAGTTCAGCCGAAAGATCGAGCACCAACAGCGTCAAATCGGCGTCCGCCATCGCCTGATAGCTGCGCTCGATGCCCAAACGCTCCACCTGATCTTTGCCTTCGCGAATCCCGGCAGTATCCACGAGCCTTACCGGAATGCCTTCCAGCGAGGCGGTCTCCGACACCGTGTCGCGCGTTGTGCCGGGAATATCCGTCACGATGGCTCGGTCCTGCTCCAGCAGCCGGTTGAACAGACTGCTTTTCCCAACATTCGGACGCCCGGCAATGGCCAGCGTGAAGCCTTCAAACACCAGCTTTCCCGCGGAGAAGGTGGAAAGCAGCGCGGCAAGGGCAGTCTCGATAGGAGTAAGCCGCGCCAGAATCTCCTTGGACGAAGCAACACTGACATCGTCTTCGGCAAAATCAATGCCGGCTTCGAGAAGCGCAATCAATTGCAACAGTTGCTCTTTGATCGGTCCGATCCGGCGCGATACGGACCCCTCCATCTGTTGCGCAGCCACACGCGCTTGATATAACGTCGTCGCGTCTATCAAATCGCGAACGGCCTCGGCGCGGGGCAAATCGATGCGTCCGTTCAAGTAAGCACGCAGGGTAAATTCACCCGGCTCGGCAAGGCGCGCCCCACGGCGGACTGCCTCTTGCACGCACAAAGCGAGCACGACCGGCGCGCCATGGCAGGAAATCTCCACCACGTCTTCCGAGGTATACGAGCGCGGGCTCTCAAAAAACGCCACGACAACCTGGTCGACAACAGCGCCGGAGCGGTCGACTAATTCGGCCAGCTCGCTCGTCCAACTGGCCCAGCGCGGAGCGTGTGGAAACTTTAGAATCTCCGTGGCGATCTCGCGGCCGCGGAGGCCCGAAAGGCGTACGACCCCGATGCCGCCGCGGCCCGCCGGAGTGGAAATAGCGACGATGGTGTCGCGCGGATTCACCTTCAGCGGCCGCGTCCGCCGCGAGGAGGACGATTGCCCCCCGCGCCCCGGTCAAAGCCGCCGCGCCCGCGATTGCCGCCTCTATCGCCGGGCCGGTCGCCGCCACGCGGCCCTTCAGAATTACGAAATCCACCGCTGCGGTTGCCTTGGAAGGGCCGCGCGGGAGTCGGAGGAGCAGGCGGCGTCGCCATGCCGGCCGGAATCACTACTACGGCACGAAACGGACCCACTCCCAGGCTCTCGCTGCGCAGTTCTTTCTCGTCGCGCAAAGCCAAGTGAATGACACGGCGCTCGCGGCTGCTCATGGGATTGAAGTGAAACGGCACGCTGGTCCGCTTCACCTTCTCGGCTGCGGCCATCGCGCTCAAACGCAGTTCCTCCATGCGCAGCAAGCGGTAATCATTGGCGTCAAAAGACAGCAAGGAGTGATCTTCCGCAGGCAGGCGAATGGCTTCCATGGAGAGATGCTCCAGCGCGAGCAACAACTCCGCGCGATTCTCCAGCAGAAGCTCGACATCCGCTCCAGCGAAGTTCACCGTTACGTCGGGATTTTCCACCTCGGGATGCGGATTCTCAGGAGCCCGCAGCTCGTAGGAAAGCTCAAATCCGGCATGCGACAGGAGAGGCTTCAGAAACCCATCCAGTTTCGGCTGCAAGGTGTCGATGGTGTATTTCATGTTGGCTTATCGTTTCACTGTCGCCTTAACCGGAGACTTCTGCGGAGGTCCCGCGGGAGTCGGCATAAACCGATTGATAATCAGTTGAAACGCGATTGCCACTAAATTTCCAGTCAAGTAGTATAGTACTAATCCCGACGATAAGTAGTAGAACATGAAGCCGAACATCACCGGCATGATCAGCATCATTTTCTGCTGATTCGGGTCTATTCCGGCAGCCGGCGTCATCTTCTGGGAGAAGAACTGGGTCACTACCAGGATGATGGGCAATAAGTGAATCGGCAGGCTTTCCGGCGCCGAAAGATCTTTCACCCAGAGCCATGGTGCATGACGCAATTCGATGGCGATGCTCAAACACCGGTAGAACGCGTACAAGAAAGGCATTTGAATCAACAGCGGCAGGCAGCCGCCTACCGGATTCACACCTTCTCGCTTATAGAGATCCATGACCTCCTGATTCTGCTCGGCCTTCTTGGGATCTCGCAGTCCGACGTTCTTATATTTGTCGTTAATGGCCTTGATTTGCGGCTGCAGCTTCTGCATTTTCCGCGCCGATTTCAAGCTCGAAATACGCAGCGGGAACAGCAACAAATTGATAATGAGCGTGACCACGACGATGGCCCAGCCGTAGTTATTCGTCCAATGATCTTTCACCCAGTTCACCGAGAGAAATAACGGTTTGGCCAGTATCCCGAAAAAGCCCCAGTCTATGATCGTTCCCAGGTTGGGATGGACCTTGCGGAGGACGTCGATGTCCTTTGGTCCCACGAACATCGAGAAATCGTTCTGCGGGCCGGTGGAAATGCCAGTCCCAACGTAGGGAGTGGGCTTGTCCTCACCGGGCACCTTCACATCGTCCGAATACGTGCGAATCTCCAACTGCCCGTTTTCCTGAGGCAAGGCGACCGCTGCGAAGAAATTGTCTTCCAGACCACCAAAGGTAAAGTTGCCCGTTTCGGAGAATGGCCCGTTCTTGGCGTCCTTGGCGTCTTTCGTGATCAGCTTACTGGCGGAGGCGTCATAGTGCACGGTATGTTGCGTGCTTGCGGCGGCATGAACTTTCTGGTCGCCAAAACCGCCGCGCCATAGCATCAGATGCGGTATCGGGGTGTTGTTTTCCAGCACTACGGATTTCACGCTGACCCGGTAGCTGTCCTTGCTGAACTGGAACGATTTGCGAATGCTTGTCCGGCCGTCGGAATATTCGAATTCAACGGTGTTGCCGCCATCGGAAATCTTCTGGGAATACAGCACCGTGTTGGGATCGAACGCCGGCTTCTGCCCCTGGATCTCAATCGCAAACACCGGGGGAACGTTGGTGGCCGAAACGTCGATCAACTCCAGCGGCTTGCCCGCATCGTCTTGATACTTCTTCAATACCCAGTCGGTGACTGCTCCGCCCCGGTTGGTAAAGGTGACGCGATAAAGGTCCGTATCCACGGTGAACGTGGACACGGAACCAGCCTGAATCTGTCCTCCCCCGACTCCCGCCGGCGGGACACCCGGGCTTGTCGGCACGGAAACGGGCGGCTTCGCTACCTGGCTCGCAGCCTTATTGTTCGCGGGCTCAACCGGCTTCGGACCGGGTGCGGGCTTAAAGAAATACTGCGAAGCAAGCAGCACCACCATCATCAAACCCAAGGCAATCGGCAGGCGTTTTTCGAATGAGGGTGGTTGGGGCGGAACTGCGCCGGGGCTATTCGACATAGGGAAGACTCAAACTCATAAATCTATTTCTCAGCGGACCGGGTCGTGCCCGCCCTCATGAAAAGGATGACAGCGGCCCAGCCGCATAACGCCCATCCAGACACCGCGCGCGGCGCCGTGCTTACTTACCGCCTCGGCCATGTATTCAGAGCAAGTCGGGTAGTAGCGGCACGCGGAAGGCAGCAAGGGGGAGAGGAATCGTTTGTAGCCCTTCAGGAAGGCAATCAAGACTGTTTGCATCGCGCAAAAACCTTGCCTACTTCCCGGCACAGGTCCTCAAAGGGGGCGTCCAAGACGCCGCGCCTGGGATTGAAGACGACGGCCCAACTGGTGGGGATGACTTCAAGTTGGCTACGTACCGCCTGGCGCATGCGGCGCTTCATCCGATTGCGCTGCACCGCTTTACCCAGAGCGCGCGGCGTGGTGAACCCGAAACGCGAAGGCGCTTCCTGGTCGCCGGAACGCAGGCAAAAGGCGGCAAAGTAGCGGCTGGTCATGCGGATACCGGTTTGATAGATGCTGCGGAACTCGGACGGCCGCAGAACCCGCCTTTGTTTAGGAAGTGACAGCGGATCAAATCGCCAAGCCGCAGTTACTTCGCGGCGCGAACTGCGGGTTCGTCGCTAACCGTCAATTTGTGGCGGCCTTTGGCGCGCCGGCGCGCCAGCACCGCCCGGCCATCGGCCGTTTTCATGCGCACGCGAAAGCCGTGAGTTTTAGCCCGCTTGCGATTATTCGGCTGAAAAGTTCGTTTTGGCATTACAATTCCTTTTGAGTTATCTTCGGGACTGCAACGGACGGTTCAACACTGCCGGACGAGGCACACGCGCACTCCTCCGCTATTCCGCTGGACCCAAGCAATTAGTATAGCGCCCCATCCCAAAAAAACTTTGGCGGCAATAAGGTAGTACCTGGGGGTTACCCCGCGCACTGCCTTCCGGTAGCGAATTCGACCTGGCGAGCATCTTCTTACCACCATATGAGATTTCCACTAAAGCTCAGTACGCTCTGCACCCTGACGATGATATCTGTCGCTCCCCTTTTCGCCGGTTCGTTTACTCAAACGAACCTGGTGTCAAACATTCCGGGACTAGCTCCCGTAACCGACCCGAACCTGGTCAATCCTTGGGGCATTTCCGCCAGCGCCACAAGTCCGTTCTGGGTTTCCAATCAAGGGACCAGCACTTCGACGCTCTACAGCGGAACCGGCGTAAAGTCACCTCTAACCGTAACGGTGCCGCCTACCGGTGCGCCTCCCACTGGACCGACCGGCCAGGTATTCAACTCCGCTGGCGCGGGCAATTTCCTGGATCCAAACAACAACGCGCCCGCCAGTTTCATCTTCGCGACCCTGGCCGGTTCCATCGATGTTTGGAACAACAGCAATGGCACGACTGCCGTAGTGGTGGCGCCTCCCTCGGGCGGTGCTTACACCGGTCTGGCCCTGGCCAATAACGCCGGCGCTAATCTCTTATATGCCGCCAACTTCGTCCCTGGCGGTGGCATTCACGTTTTCAATTCGAGCTTCGCGGCAACCACGCTTGGCGGCTCTTTCACCGATCCGAACCTTCCGGCGGGTTATTCGCCCTACAATATTCAGAACTTGAATGGAAAGCTCTATGTCGAATACGCAAAGATCGATCCGGTCACGCACCGCGCAGCCGTGGGAGCAGGCTTAGGATATGTAAACGTATTTGACACAAATGGGAACCTTTTGCAGCGCCTTGCTTCGAACGGGCCGCTCGATGCGCCATGGGGTATCGCGGTAGCACCCGCCGGTTTCGGCAGCTTTGCCAACGATCTTCTGGTGGGAAACTTCGGCGATGGAACGATTAACGCCTTCGATCCGATCACTGGAAACTGGCTCGGCAGTCTCACGGACCCGTTCGGCAACCCGATCGTGAATAGCGGACTATGGGGTATCCAATTCGGAAACAGTTCCGCCGACCCCAATGCACTGTACTTCGCCGCGGGGATTAATAACGAAACGGACGGACTGTTCGGTCTAATTCAGGCCACGCCCGAGCCAGCAGCAGCCGGCCTGGTCGCTCTCGGAGTTCTAGGAATGCTGGGCTACGCACGGAGACGCAGCCGGAAATCCGCCGCCTAACAAGTGCGTGCGCTCGTGGCGCAACGCCGTGGGCGCACGTCCCCGACAATCAGGCGGGATCGGCCAGGATCTCCGCAGTGGACCATTCGCAGGTTTCCGGGAAGGTGTCGATGTCGAGGCGGGTTTCGTTGGCGGCGTCGATGCGGGCTTAATCGTAGGCGCTGCCCAGCAGCTTTGGCAGTTTCGGACGCAGGCTGGGACTTTCTTCCAGGAACTCGGCGACATGTTTGCGCTAGACACGTATGCTGGCATCCAGTTGCGGGTGCGTTTTTCGGGCTGGTAGCGCGTCTTCAGCAGATGCATCAGCAGAACGCATAGAACGCTTTTAAGTTCGCGTGTTTCGGCTTCCCCAAGTCCCTCACCTCATCCGCGAGTGCGGTCCGGTCGATCCGGTCAAAGCGGCATTCTTCGATGGCGCGGGCGGTGTCTTCGACCCATTGCGCGTAGTCGCCTTGGTAGGCAGTCAGGGCGGCCGCGCCTGGTGGCATTTCAGGATGTGGACGTGGCATGCGTGTACTCAGTGAACGGAGTAGCTTTTTCTTCAGTGTAGAGGTTTTCGCGCGGAGCTGATGTTGAAGTTTGCTCTCGGTGATAATCGAAGCATGTCCGCAAGTGCGGTTGCCGAGACCATTCTCACCAAGTATGAGCCCGTGATCGGGTTGGAAGTCCACGTACAGCTAGGCACAAAAACCAAGATTTTTTGCAGTTGCCCGGTAGAATTTGGAGCGCCCCCAAATACTAATGTTTGTCCGGTTTGCCTCGGGTTGCCGGGAGCTTTGCCGGTCATCAGCCGCAGATCGGTCGAGCTCGCGATATCCGCGGGGCTGGCGCTTCACTGCACCATCAATCCCTTTTCACGGTTCGCGCGTAAGAATTACTTCTATCCCGACTTGCCCAAGGGCTATCAGATTTCCCAGTACGATCAGCCGTTGGCCGAGCACGGGTTTCTGGATATCGTGACCGAGGCAGCCGCCAAGCGCATCGGCGTGACTCGCGTCCATATGGAAGACGATGCCGGCAAGAGCATCCATGATGGCTTCAAAGATTCGGACGCTTACACGTATGTAGACCTGAATCGATCCGGCACGCCCTTGATTGAGATCGTCAGCGAGCCGGATATGCGCTCCGCCGACGAAGCGTATGCCTATCTCACTGAGATGAAGCAGTTATTGCAGTTCATAGGCGTATCGGATTGCGATATGGAAAAGGGCCAACTGCGCTGCGACGCTAATGTTTCGGTCCGCTCGAAAGGCGCACCAAAGTTCGGCACAAAAGTCGAAATCAAGAACCTAAATTCCTTCCGCTACGTAAAAATGGCGATCGAATACGAAATCGAGCGTCAGGCGGAGATTGTTGAATCAGGCGGCGCGATCGTCCAGGAAAGCCGCCTGTACAGTGTCGACGCGGGACGGACAGTAAGTATGCGCAGCAAGGAACAGGCGCACGATTACCGCTACTTCCCCGAACCTGACCTGGTTCCGCTCAGAGTAAGCGATCGCTGGCTGCACGAAGTCCGCTCGAAGCTGCCGGAGTTACCCGCCGAGCGCCGCGAACGCTTCATTCGCGAATACGGGCTCCGCGAATACGACGCGCAAGTCCTAACGCTTAACCGCGAAACTGCGGATTACTTCGAAGCGGCCGCTCAAGTAAGCGGAGACGGTCCGGCGACAGCCAATTGGGTGGCTGGCGATCTGATGGGTTTGCTGAAAGCAGCGAATAAAGACATTCCGGCGTCCCCTGTCCCGGCCGCGCATCTCGGCGAACTGGTAGCTCTCATCGGAAAAGGCGAGCTTTCGGGCAAACTGGCTAAAGAGATCCTTCCCAAAATGTTCGATACTGGCGAAACCCCCAGCATCATCATGGAGCGCGAAGGCTTGAGGCAGATATCGGACGCCGGCGCGCTGGAAAAAATCGCGGACGAAGTGCTGGCGGCAAATGCGAAGCAAGTGGAGCAATACAAGAGCGGCAAAACGACGGTTCTGGGATTTCTGGTCGGGCAAGTCATGAAGGCGAGCCGCGGTCAGGCGAATCCGGCTGCGGTGAATAGCCTTCTTAAGGCAAAACTCAACTGAATTTCACTAAGAAATCTCACCAAATAGTAACTCAAATAACTTATCCTTTCTAATTGGGCCAAAAAGGTTTTTAAGAAAGGATGCATGTCCGCTACTGTTAATCGCATTTTCGCTTCTGTTGCTCTTCTAGCCAGTTTTTTACCAGTTTCTAAGTTGCATGCGCAAGAAAAAGTACCTACAGTAATTCGTACGCAGATCTCCGAGCAGCAGTTAGAAACCCTTCGAGGAAATATCCACCCTCTGGCGCGCGCTGAATTTGATCAAGGCCTCGCGCCATCCGATCTACCCATGCAGCGGATGCTGCTAGTGTTGAAACGCAGCGCCGCTCGGGAGGCTGCTCTGCTGAAGCTACTCGACGAGCAACAGCAGACCGGCTCGCCGAATTATCATCACTGGGTCACACCTCAGCAGTTCGGTGAACAGTTCGGTCCAGCGGAAGCAGACGTCGCTCAAGTTACTTCCTGGCTCGAGTCTCATGGCTTTACGGTTGACAATGTATCGAACGGACGAACGGTGATCGAATTCTCCGGAACGGCGGGTTTAGTAGAGAGCGCCTTTCACACCACTATGCGTAAATTTACGGTCAGCGGTAACCAGCATTGGGCGAACGCGAGCGATCCACAAATACCGGCCGCGCTGATGCCTGCCATCGCTGGCGTATCCTCCCTACACAACTTTTTTTCCGCGCCTCAGGTATCTCTTTCCGATGCAAAAGTAACCGCCACACTCCAACCGGGCTCGGCCCAGCCGCTTTCGACCACTGGCAGCTTACACCGTCTGGTTCCGAGTGACTTTGCCGTGATCTACAACACGAATCCATTGCTGTCGGCGGGAATCAACGGAGCGGGGACCGTGATTGGCGTGGTAGGACGCAGCAACATTATTTTGCAGGACGTGGTGAGCTTCCGAAGCCTGTTCGGCTTACCAGCCAATCCGCCGAACATCATCTTAAACGGAACAGACCCCGGCAACTTGGGTGGCGTGGAAGAGTTAGAGGCGGTTCTGGACACCAGTTGGTCCGGGGCCGTCGCTCCCGGAGCAAAGATAGACTTCGTGGTCTCGGCCTCCACCGCTACGACCGACGGGGTCACGCTCTCGGAGCAGTATGTTATCGACCACAATCTGGCCAATGTGATGACAGAGAGCTTCGGGGACTGCGAAGCAAACTACACCAGTAGCGGAGCCGCGGTCATTTCCTCCATGGCCCAGCAGGCAGCCGCACAAGGCATCACCTACCTGGTGTCGACGGGCGATACCGGATCGGCAGGCTGCGATACTGCCGGCTCGGGGACCGTCACGGGACCGGTTTCTGTAAATATACTGGCATCGACACCTTACACAGTGGCCGTGGGCGGAACTCAGTTTAACGAAGGTTCCAGCACCGCATTCTGGAACTCAACGAACAACAGCAAGTTGGGCTCCGCCGCATCCTACATTCCCGAGGATGTTTGGAACTACAACTGTAACGGCGCCCTTTGCAACACCGTAGGCTTAGTCATCGGGACGGGCGGAGGCGCCAGTACTTTTTTTGCGAAGCCTTCCTGGCAGACCGGAGTGCCCGGCATTCCCAAGGATGGGAAGCGCGATATTCCCGACGTTTCGCTGACGGCATCCAATCACGATGATTACCTGATTTGCCTGGAAGGTTCTTGTACCCCCAAGGCCAACGGGGTATCATTTGCCGCGGTTTACGGAACTTCCGCCTCCGCGCCATCGTTCGCCGGCATCATGGCTTTGGTCAACCAGAAAACCGGAACGCGGCACGGCCAAGTAAATTCTTCGCTTTATCGCGTGGCAGCCGCCCAGAACTGGTCCGGCTGTAACTCTTCAAATACTCCCGATCTGCCGCCCGGCACCTGCGTCTTTCACGATGTAACCGTGGGAACGAACACTATGCCGGGCCAAGCGGGATATAACACCTCCAACCCGACTTACCCGGCCACCGTTGGGTACGACCTGGCCAGCGGGCTTGGCTCCGTAAACGCTACCGCTTTAATCAACGCGTTGGCCGGGTCTACCGGTCCGATCGTGTCCACACCGCCATTTAGCGTTTCTCCCGCTTCCGGTTCGGGAGCTACCCAGACATTCAGCTTCAAGTTTTCGAATGCGTCGGGAGCCGGGAACATATCTCAGGCGCATATGTTAATTACCAGTAATGGCACGGGCAGCAATGCTTGTTATTTGATCTACCAAGCGTCGGACAACGGACTCTATCTGACAGCCGATAACGGCGCTACGTTGCTGGGTCCGGTTACACCGGGAAGTAGCAGCACTCTCAGCAACAGCCAGTGCAGTGTGGCCGCTTCCGGCGTTTCCGTTTCGCCTGTAGGCAATATTCTAACGATTACTGAGACGCCAAAATTCGCGTCATCTTTTGCGGGCAGCAAAACGACGATGATGTATACCTTCAACAATGCCAACGTGGGCAGCGGCTGGTCGAATGTGGGAACCTGGACGGTGCCCGGTGTAGCCGCCCCTCCGGCCTTCAGCGTTTCTCCGGCTTCCGGCTCGGGAGCCACGCAGGCGTTCAGCTTCACTTTTTCCAATGCGGCGGGCGCGGCGGCTATATCCCAGGGCCATATGCTGCTCACCGGCGATGGTACTGGGAATAACGCGTGCTATTTGATCTACCAATCCTCAAACCACGGGTTATATCTCACTTCGGATAGCGGCGCGTCGCAGATAGGTCCGGTTACGCCCGGCGGCAGCGGTACTCTCAGCAATAGTCAATGCAGTGTCGCCGCGTCGAGCGTATCGGTGGTCTCCTCCGGCGTCAGTCTGAAGATCAGTGAAACCATCAACTTTAAGGGCACGTTTGGCGGCAGTAAGAAAATGATGGCCTTTCTGTTCGACAACGCCGGCGTAGGCAGTGGCTGGTCTACGGTAGGCACGTGGACCGTGCCTGGCGCCGCGGCGGGGGTTGCCCCATTCTCCGTTTCTCCAGCGACCGAATCGGGCGCGACGCAGCGTTTGCCTTCGCTTTTACCAACTCCGCGGGAGCGTCGAATATTGCGCAAGGCCACATGCTGATCACGGGCAACGGCACTGGCAACAACGCTTGTCACTTGATCTACCAAGCCTCGAACAACGGACTATACCTGACGGCGGATTGCGGCGCGTCGCAGATAGGTCCGGTCACTCCCGGCGGCAGCGGCGCCCTTGGCAACAGCCAGTGCAGCGTTGCGGCGTCAAGCGTAGCAATCACCTCCTCCGGCAACACTCTCACGGTTACCGAAACCACCGTCTTTACGAGTGCCTTCAATGGCGGCAAGACCACAATGATGTATACCTTCGACAAATCGAACGTGGGCAGCGGCTGGTCGAATGTGGGAACCTGGACCGTGAATGCCACTAGTCCGCGGCAGTCCATGCTATATAAGCTATAGTCATAGCTCAGCTTTGCTCTACCGCCAAAAACGCCGGAACATGGAGAAATTCCAAACACTACTTGAATCGAAGTTGCAGAGCGTCGACAAGGCGGAAGAGTTGGTGATGAGCGAAGCCGGTAAAGCCGGCTTCGACGAGGACGATCAGCACCAAATCGGCATGGCTGTTCGCGAATGCATGGTGAATGCGGTGGTTCACGGCAACCGCTACAGCAGCAACAAACGTGTTCATCTGGACATTGAAAGGTCGGAAAAGGGCCTGACAGTGGTGGTAGGAGACGAAGGCGAGGGTTTCGATCTGAGCGCGCTGCCGGATCCGCTCGCACCCGAAAACCTGTTACGCCAGTCCGGCCGGGGCCTTCTGCTAATCAGGGCCTTCATGGACGAGTTCGATCTGCATCCGCGGCCGGGAGGCGGAACGGAAGTTCGCTTGGTCAAGAACTTAGCAGCGGTTTAATTTACGAAGCCTGATATTTTAGTCAATCGGTATCCGGTGCACATGAGGAGGAAAGAGTGAGTGTAAAATTGACATCTCGCCAAGTTGGCGATGTAACGGTAATTGATGCAGCCGGGCGGATCACTTTAGGTGAAGGCGCCAGCGCATTTCGTGATTATATTCGCGATCTGGCGGCAAAAGGGAAGAAAAAGCTGCTGCTGAATCTGTCGGAGGTTTCTTATATTGATAGCTCCGGCATCGGCGAGATGGTGTCCGGCTTCACCACCGTCACAAATAATGGCGGCCAGCTCAAGCTGATCGGACTGTCGAAACGCGTCAAGGATCTTCTGCAGATCACCAAGCTCTACACGGTCTTCGAAGCTTTCGACGACGAAACCGAGGCGGTTCGCAGCTTCAGCTAACCAGGCGCGGCGGTGATGGTTGTGGACCCGAGTGAGATAAGTCTTAGCCGGCTCGCACCCTATATAGGAGGGAGATGCTTTTCCGAAGGCCGATACCTATGCCAGTCACCGCCACTCAAAGCGCTACGGAACCATTTTTCGAACCACGGACCTTCGACGTTCTGCTAGCCGACGAACTGACCCTGGTCCGGGAAGGCCTCGCGGCTATCTGTAATTCCATTCGCGGTTTTCGCGTGGTTTCCCAGGTAGGCACCGCGGGAGCCGCACTCAAGGAAATCCAGCGCCTCCAACCCGCCCTGGCTCTGCTTGATCTTGGGCTGTCCGATCTGGCCGCGACCGAAGTCATTCGGCGGGTCCGTGAGCAGAATATACCCACCCGCTGCGCCGTTTTCTCGGTTCGCAAAGACCGGAAAACCGTGCTTGAGGTGTTGCGCGCGGGCGCTTGTGGTTTTCTTCTGAAGACGTCGACGTCGGCGCAAATGGCCGATGCGTTGAGTCAGTTCACCCAGGGTGGGATCTACGTTTCACCGCAAATTGAGGTAATGTCGCTGTTTGCCGAGAGCAGCGGCAGGATACCGGCCACCGACCCGCTCGATTCTCTGAGCAGCCGGGAGTTTCAGGTGTTTTCGCTGCTGGTGGATGGTATCCGGGCAAAGGAAATCGCGGCGCGCCTGGCTCTTAGCCCCAAAACGGTCGATACCTACCGTTCGAGTTTGATGCGGAAACTCGACATTCACGACGTGGCCAGTCTGGTGAAGTTCGCGATAAGACGCGACTTAGCCGATTTGCAGGCGTAGCCCCGAGCGCAGCCCCGCCGCCCCAAGGGCGGCTCAGGTATGTTACGCTACAGTTGGCTTAAGAGTTAGAAAGGCAGTAGTACGTCTTGACCCGTCATGAATTAAAAGAGCAACTGCAGCACGATCAGTTCACTGACGCAGTCTCCAATGTTGTTGGCTATACCGCATCTCACCGCCGGAACTTTGTGCAGTGGGGCATTGCGGCGGGAGTGGTTTTGGTTTTGGCTGGCGTGGCCTGGTGGTATATGTCCTACCAGCGGTCCTTGCGGCAGCAGGATTTGAGCGTCGCCTTAAGCATTATGGATGCTCCGGTAGGCCCTCCCAACGACTACGCCAAGACGTATGCAACCGAAGAAGCCAAACAGCAAGCATTACTACAAGCGTTATCCGGCGTCGTCAAAAAGGATGGCGGAAGCCGCGAAGGTCTCATCGCCCAGTATTACTTGGGAACAGTGAAAGCCCGGACGAACGACATGAAGGGCGCCGAATCGGACTTGCGCACGGTGGCGAATTCCGGCAACGTGACTTCACCCTTGGCTAAAATCGCGCTGGCGCAGATCTACGCGGGCCAAAACAGATTGACGGAGGCCCAAGGGCTGCTGCGTTCCATCGTAAACTCTCCCACGGATCTGGTTTCAAAAGCGCAGGCTCAAATCCTGCTGGCTCAATTGAATCAGACCACCAATCCCAAAGAAGCTAAGAACATTCTGCAGTCGATTGAGAAGACCGAGCGGCAGCGAGCGGCCGTCAGCAGGGCCGCCGATGCGCTCTCCGCGCAGCTAAGCGACCAACCAGCGAAGTAGTCCTGCGTAACCAATGCTCGGCAGACTTCGCTTGGGGGAAACGAGCGAGCGCGGTAGGCGCTACCCTGAGCCGCCACATTCCTACCGCAACGATTTCCAGCGTGACCGCGATCGGATCATTCATTCCCGGGCGTTCCGCCGCATGGAAGGGAAGACTCAAGTCTTTGCGGCCGGACTTTGCGATCACTTCCGCAATCGTTTAACGCACACCATCGAGGTTTCCCAGGTGGCGCGAACGCTGGCCCATACCTTGGGCCTGAACGAAGAATACACGGAAACGCTGGCCCTGGCTCACGACCTGGGGCACCCACCCTACGGACATGTCGGCGAAAAAGAGCTGGACCGGCAGATGCAGCGGTTTGGCTCCAGCTTTGAACACAACCGGCATTCGCTGCGGATTGTAGATCACCTGGAGCAGCGCTATGCGCGTTTCGATGGACTCAACCTGACCTTCGAAGTACGCGAGGGGATCATCAAACATTCGCGGGAGGTGGCGTTAGACGCCGAGCCGGATTTGCAGGAGTTTCTACCTGGCAGGCGGCCGCCTATCGAAGCGCAGCTGCTGGATTTTGCCGACGAGATTGCATACAATACGGCCGATCTGGACGACGCCTTCTCGGCAAAGCTATTCGGCCTGGATGAGATCGGCCGGGGAGTACCGGTCTTCGGCGAATTTGCCGAGCAGATCGAGACGCAGTTCCCAGGGGCTTCCGACCGCGTGCGTTTTTGGGAAGTGCAGCGGCAGATTATGAGCTTCCTGATTGGCGGCCTGATTCAAGGCACGCTGAGCGCGGTGGAGGGTTCCGGCGTGCAAACAGCCGAGGATGTGCGGGCGCTGGACCGGCGGGTGGTTCAGTTCACGCCCGAAGCCTCAGAGATCAACCGTCAATTGAAAGGCATGCTGGTGACCCACGTCTACGCGCATCCTGAGCTAGTGAGCGACCGCGGCGGCGCGGTGACCAAACTGCGGGAGCTCTTCGTTTACCTGATGGCAAATCCCCAAAGGGTGTCATCCGGCTATCGCGAACGCCTAGAGGATTCACCCACGCACCGGGTAGTCTGTGACTACATAGCGGGCATGACGGACGCTTACCTGGCGCGCGTGCATCAGGAATTGCTGGGTTGATTGACCGGCTTGTGATCGATTCGCTTATTCATGCGGCACCGCGCTCGAAAGCTCGGCCGCGCGCACAACGTAAATTTTTTCGATCTGGCGGCAAATCTCGCGAGCCACTCGCTCCGTCTTCTCTTCTTCGTCCAGTTCTACTTGTACTTTGATGTATAGATCCACGCGCTTCATGGGCTTTGATCCGATAATACCCGGTAGGCGGACCAGTAACTAAACATGGCTGAATTGATTTTGTGCAAGCTCTGTGGCCAGCGCCGCGCGAAGCGGGCATGTCCGGCGGTCCAGGGAAATATCTGCAGCATTTGCTGCGGAACCGAACGGGAAGTCTCGCTGGCGTGTCCGCTCGATTGTGAGTACCTGCGTGAAGCGCACCGCCGCGAAAAGCCCTTGCCCGTCGAGCCCAAAGATGTGTTCGACCGTGACATCGAGGTCAGCGAGACGTTCGTGCGCTCGCACGAAGAATTGCTGCTGTTCTGTGTCTATTCTTTAGTTCAAGCGGCGTTACGCACCCCCGGAGCGGTGGATACAGATGTAATCGCGGCGCTGCAGGCGCTAGTGAAAACGCACCGAACTACGGAAACCGGACTGTTCTACGAAACGCGCCCGGAAAACAGCCTGGCGGCAGGGGTCCAGCGGGCGTTTTCAGATTCGCTGGCCGATTACCAGAAAATCAAAGTAGAACAGGAAAACGAGACGCCGGTACGGAATACCGAGCTGTTGACGATGTTAGTCTTTTTGGGACGGATAGGACAGCAGAATACGAATGGCCGGCCGCGTGGACGCATGTTCGTGGATATGCTGAGCCAGATGACGCCCAGCACGGGAGTCGAGGAACGCGCTCCAAGCATCATTTTATAGTGGGGTACGACAGAGAGGTGTTGACGCTGAGAGCTAAATTGTTGAGTTGGAAGGAACTGGCGCCAGAAGTTCACCATTTCGAGTTTGAGGTTCCGGACGGGCAGGAATTTGCCTTTACACCGGGTCAGTTCATTTCAGTCTTGGAAAAGGTGGAAGGGCGGGAGATTACGCGCGCCTATTCCATAGCCTCGCCGCGCGAGGGGAAACGGTTTTCGTTGTGCCTGAACCGCGTGCCGGATGGCCTGGTGTCGTCGTACCTGTTCGGAGTCATGCCCGGGGACGAAGTGGAGATGCACGAACCGCTGGGATATTTCACGCTTCGCCATCCGGACAGGCGCTCCGTTTTCATTGGAACCGGCACCGGCATCGCGCCTTTCCGCTCCATGCTGTTGGATCATCTACCCAAAATGCAGCCGCGCATCACGCTCCTATTCGGCGCGCGGCATGAGCACGGATTGCTCTATCGCGACGAACTGGAAAAGCTTGCGGCCGAATACCCCACGTTTCGATTCATGCCTACGATTACCCGGCCGACCGACTCTTGGACAGGCCGCACCGGTCGCGTGCAGGCGCACCTGGACGAAGCGCTGGCTTTGCACACCCCAGAGGAAATCGTGAACGTGGACGCATACGTCTGCGGCTTAAAAGAGATGGTGGACGAAGTACGCCAGGAGCTCAAGCGGCGCGGATTCGACCGGAAGCAAATCATCTACGAGAAGTACGATTAAACGATTACCTAGGTGACGATCTAAGTAACAACGCGCGTGATCTGGGTTTGCGGGTAGATCTCTTCGGTCTGCTCCAGATTGGCGAGCGTGATGCCGGGGAGCTTGGCGGAAGCCGTTCCGGCAGCTACACCCCAACGCAAGGCATCGCTGAACGAATCCCCTCGCTCGAGAGACCAGACAATAGCGGCCGACATAGCGTCGCCGGCGCCAATCGGGCAAACGGCGTCTATGGGCGGAGGCAGCACTTCCAGAATGCCTTCACTCGAAGTCGCCGCAATCAGCCCGCGCCCGCCAAGCGAAAGCACCACCGACTTGGCTCCCAATGCTTTGATGCGCTGCACCGCGTCGATCAACTGTTTGCGCGTGATAAGAGCGGTATTCAGCAACCGTTCGGCTTCAGACTGGTTCGGCTTGACGATGGCGGGGCCGCCTTCGAGCCCGTGCAGCAGCGGGTCGCCGTCGGTATCGAGCAGCGTGTCCACTTTATGCTTGGTAGCCAGGTTGATCAGCTTGGTGTAGAAGTGCGGATCCATACCCGGCGGCAGACTACCGCAGAGCAGAAGCCAGGAGGCGCTGGGCAGCAACTTCTCGGTCGCTTTGAGAACACGCGTCTGTTCGATTTCGGAGAGCGCCGGACCGACCTCATTCAGCTTGATGGAGAGCCCCTGCCGGTCGGAAATCGTGAGGTTGATACGAATGCCGTTACGGATTTTCACGATCTCTTTCGCGAAAGTGTCTTCCTGTAGATGCTCCTCGAACTTGCGGCCGATTTCGCGGCCGGAGGTAGTAATGGCAATCGTTTGCGCCCCAAAACTGGTCAGCACGCGAGCGGCATTGATGCCCCGCCCGCCGGCAGCTTCGGTGGTGGATTCGATATAAGCCCGGTCTTCGAAAACCAGCCGGTCGACGGTCACAATCCGGTCTAAGGCTGGGTTTACAGTCAGGGTAAGGATCGATTTGCTCATTCGTTGGCTAGAACCAGTCAACTAAAGATTGCCCGTTCCGGGGGATTGCCCGTCCCGGGGCAGCAAACGGGCAGCCAGCATGCCGCCAAACGCCGCTGCAACGGTGCCGATGAAGAACAGGAAAAGGAAACTGACCAGGATGAGGACGATCACTTCGCTAGGATTGTCGAGGAGTTTCGTGAACTCAGGCACATTGGGAAGATTAGGCGCGTTCAAGATCGCGGTTCTGAATTTCTCCCGGCCCTCCTCGGTCGAGAAGTTCACGATGGCTCCGATGGCGACCACCAGAAAGAGCCACAGACAAGTCATGGCGCCGAGCTTGGCGCCGGCCAAAGGCGTGAGTTGTTCGGCAGTCCGCCGGTGATAGAAGCGGGCGGCAACGAACCCGGCGGCGCAAAGGATGACGAGCAGCAGCGGCGAAGCGCCAACTTCCCCCGCTATGCCCAGGGCAACCAGCGAGACAGCCGCCACCGCCAAAGTCGTTCCCACCGCGCGAAGATTCTTGAAGCCAATGCTCGCGGGCGGGGTCCCCGGCGCACGATCGCGCAGCACAGCGGGCGCCGCCGGAGGAGGAACCTCCGGCGCGCTCAGGCGAGCGATATCTTCTTCGTTTTGGGGTCTGCCACATTTATGGCAAAAGCGGGCATCTTCCGGCAGAAGAGCTCCGCACGTACAGCGCGGTTGCACAATTACTAGTTTAGGCAACTGAGCCGAACCTTGCCGCGTTTTTACCGAACGAACTGTAAATGGGTTCGTTTTTTTACCTTCGACTTAAAATAGGAATAACCCTCATGTCCAAGCCCAATCTCCTGGTGGTTGCTCCGCCGGACCACTACGCATTACGTAATCTGACTCAATTGAATGATTTAGCTCAAATTTCAATTAGCACCGATGAGGCCGAACTGGAGAAGCTTGCCGCCGAAGCGGAGGTGGTTCTCTACTCCGGACTGACCGGGAAAGCCGCGGGGTTCTCCAAGGTCTGGAAACATGCCGCGAAGGCCAAGTGGGTGCATTCGCTTTCGGCGGGCGTCGAAAAGGTGCTGAGCCCTGAATTTGTCGAAAGCCCCGTGCCCTTGACCAATGCGCGCGGAGTGTTCAAACGCTCACTGGCCGAGTTTGCGGTTCTGGGCATGCTGTACTCTTACAAACGCGTGCGGCGGCTGGTGGAAAACCAACGGGCGCACCGGTGGGACAATTTCTACGTCGACTTTTTGCATGGCAAGACCTTGGGGGTAGTGGGGTACGGCGAGATAGGACGCGAATGCGCCATTTTGGCCAAGGCGCTCGGCATGCAGATTCACGCTGTCCGGCGTAATCCGGAACTGTCGGCAAACGATCCCATCCTGGACCGTATTTTCCCTTCGAGCGAGCTGCACGAAATGTTGAGCGGGGTGGACGTACTGGTGGCGGCGGCTCCGCTGACGCCCGAGACGAAGCATATGCTGAGCGACAAAGAGTTTCGGGCAATGAAGCAATCGGCCATCGTGATCAACGTCGGCCGCGGACCGGTGATCGACGAGAGCGCGCTGATTCGAGCTTTGCAGGAGAACCGGATCGGCGGGGCAGCGCTGGACGTTTTCGAGGAAGAGCCTTTGAGTGAAAAGAGCCCGCTCTGGGATATGGAGAACGTACTGATCTCGCCGCATTGTACGGATCGAACCCAAAATCCGGATTGGTTGGATTTGAGCATGCAATTTTTCGTAGAGAACTTCCAGCGTTACGTGAAGGGCGAACCACTGGAAAACGTGGTGAATAAAAAGGCAGGCTATTAGTGAACGCCACGCGGGAAGCTGAAGTGGCAGCGGTCACGCTAGAGGACGTACGCGCGGCGGCGGAACGCATACGGGCGCTGGCGCGCAAAACTCCGGTGCTGCACTCACGCCTTTTCAGCGAAGCCGCGGGCATGAAGAGTTATTTCAAGTGTGAGAATTTGCAGAGCTGCGGCGCATTCAAGATCCGCGGCGCGCTGAATTTTGTGATGCAACTCAACGCGGACGAGCGGCGGCGTGGAGTGGTGACGTTTTCCTCGGGCAACCATGCGCAAGCAGTGGCGATGGCGGCCAAGCACCTGGGAGTGCAGGCAACAATTGTGATGCCGACCGATGCGCCAAAAGCAAAATTCGAAGCCACCGAGAGTTACGGACCTAAGATTGTCCTTTTCGACCGGCTGCGTGAGAACAGAGAAGAGATCGCGCGCCAGATAGCGGAAAAGACCGGAGCGGTGGTGCTTCCTTCGTACGACCATCCATGGATCATTGCGGGGCAAGGAACAGCGGCGCTGGAACTGCTGGAAGAGTATCCGGATCTGGATGCGATTGCCACGCCGCTGGGGGGCGGCGGCCTGCTGTCGGGAACGCTTATTGTTGCCAAGGCGCTGCGTCCGGATATCCGCGTTTTCGGCGTGGAACCGGAGCTGGCGAACGACTGGCATCTCTCCTTGCAAGCGGGTGCGCGGGTGGGCATTGCGCCGCCGCCTACGATTGCGGATGGATTGCGGACGCCGATCCCGGGAACATTGACTTTCCCGATTGTGCGGGAGCTGGCGGAAAAGGTCGTGCTGGTTTCAGAGGAAGAGATCAAGGCAACGATGCGTTTCCTATTGACCCGCCTGAAGCTGGTAACGGAACCCAGCGGCGCGGTGCCGGCGGCTGCGGCCTTGCATGGCAAGCTAGCGGCCGGCATTCGGTCGGTAGGCATTATCCTGTCGGGCGGCAACGTAGATCTGGACATGCTGGCAGAGATCTGCCGGGCGGCATAACCGGTGCCTGCCAGTCACGTGCCTACAAATCACGTGCCTACAAATCCGTGGAAGACTAAGTCGAGCCGCGCCGTCTACGAGAATGCGTGGATAAAGGTGCGCGAGGATGAAGTGATCCGGCCGGACGGTGGGCCGGGTCTCTACGGAGTAGTGGAGATACGGCCTTCGATTGGCGTGGTGGCGATCAACGAGCGCGAAGAAGTGGCGCTGGTAGGGCAGTGGCGTTACGCGGTAGACCGCTATTCCTGGGAGATTCCACGCGGAGGATCGGACGTGGGCGAAACCGACATGCGCGCGGCGGCGGAACGGGAGCTGGCCGAAGAAGCGGGGGTCAAGGCGGCGCGCTGGCAATTGCTTGGTCCAGTGGATGTTTGTAATGGCGTCACGAATGATGTGCAGAGCTTATTCCTGGCTACGGGGTTGTCGCCGGTAGAAATGAAGCCTGATCCCCAGGAGGACATCACAGTGGCGTGGAAACCCTATGAAGAGGCGCTGCGCATGGTGATGGATGGACGAATTTCCGAAGTGTGCAGCGTGGCCGCGCTCCTGATGGTCTCCCGCCTGAGGCAAAACAGCTAGACAAATGGAACTGCAAGGCGACAAGTCACGAACGCGTTTTCAATGGTTCGCCTGGGCTTTGCTGGCGTACAACCTCCCCGTGATTCTTTGGGGCGCCTATGTGCGGGTTTCTTTTTCGGGAGACGGCTGCGGCGCGCACTGGCCGTTTTGCAACGGGCAGGCGCTTCCGGCAAAAATGGCCACGCCCACGCTGATCGAGTTTACGCACCGCATGATGACAAGCGTGGACTCAATTGGCACTATTGTGCTGTGCGTCTGGGCCTTTCTGGCATTCGCGAAGCCGCATCCGGTGCGGCGGTACGCGTCGCTATCGCTGGTGTTTTTATTGATCGAGGCACTGTTGGGCGCGGGCCTGGTGATTTTCCGGTACGTGGCGAAAGATCAGTCGGCGGGGCGCGTTTGGTATTTGTCGGCGCACCTGACCAACACTATGCTGCTGCTGGCGACACTCGCGGCGACGGCATGGCTGGCGTCCGCGAGTGACGCGCGGATAAGAATTAAGGACGCTTCGCGGCGCATGCTGGGCGCGGTGTTCGTGACCGTGGCCGTAAGCGTTACCGGGGCAATTGCGGCGCTGGGCGATACGCTATTTCCGTCTTCGTCGATGGCGGAGGGCATGCGGCAAGATTTTTCGAGCGCGTCGAGCATGTTGTTGCGGCTGCGTTTACTGCATCCGGTGGCGGCGGTTTTGGGCGCGGCGTATTT
Source organism: Bryobacteraceae bacterium (assembly GCA_035316385.1). GTDB lineage: Bacteria > Acidobacteriota > Terriglobia > Bryobacterales > Bryobacteraceae > Bog-105. Next base: position 22,472 of record DATHIZ010000013.1, read on the forward strand.
GATCTGGGTGGCGGCGGGCGTGCTTCGCGGTAGTCAAGAAGGCAGCCCGGTGCGGAGGGCGGCCGCGCGGGTCACCGGAATTGTGGTGTTCCAGATCGCCGCGGGCGCGATCAATATTTCGCTGCTAGCTCCGATGTGGATGCAGATGATTCATCTGCTGGTGGCGGACCTGGTCTGGATAGCCGTCGTGCTGCTGCTGCTCGAAACGGTGCGGGCGGAAGGCATGCCGCGGGATAGCGGGAGCCTGACTGACGCCCTGATGGAAAAACGCGCTGCCTGGACGGCGCACGACTAAGCGCCATTCTGCCTGTCATCCCTGGGGACGGCCTTTTGCTTGTTCCATTGCGATTTGGTTCACATGCGCCAACGCTCTCGATCCCGAAGCGCCTTCGATGGCTTTCAAAGCAATATCCTGTACTTGACGCTTCGCTTCTTCGACCGCTTTTTCCAACGCCGTCATCTGCTCCGTCTGCCGTTTCAGCGTTTCCTGCAGTCCGCTGACCTGGAGCGCCGCTACCTTGCGTTCTGTTTCGGCGTCTTTCCGCAGAACCAGAATCTGTTGTTCATAATCCGCCGTGACTTGCCGCGTGGCTTCCGTCAGAGCCGCCTCTTTTTCCGCCGCAATCCGCCGCGGCAACTCTTCCACCTGTTGCCGCAGCCGGGTGAGTTCCTCTTCGCGCTCCGCTAAGGCCGCTTCCCGCTGAGTCCAGGTGCGTTCCAAATCCCGCTGCCGCTCTTCGTTTTTCTGGGCCAGCAGGTGCGCTTCTTCGTCATACCGGTCCTGCGCCTTTTTCCGGTCGAGTTGCTTGCGGTACTCGAAATCTTCGTTTTCGCGCTGGCGCTGTTTGCGGAGAGCCTCTTCCGCTTCTTTGCGTTCGCGTTCGGCGGTCCGCGCTTCCTGCTCCCATTCCGCGCGCCGCGTCTCGATCTCGGTCTTTAAGCGCTCCTGCTCGCGCCCATAATCTTGGACCATCTGGTCGAGCGAGGTAGCGGCGATGTCGATTTTGTGGAGACGTTCCAGTTCCTGGCGCTCGAGTGCGACAGCTTCCCGCACGCGCGTGAGCAAATCCACTTCGGCCGCCAACTTTTCCGAGAGTTCGAGCAAGGTGCGCGACATCTCGCCATTGAGCGCGTAAATGCGCTGCACCACGGAATCCACCGAGATCGATTCCACGGACTGCCGCACTTCCGCCGCTTGGCGCTGCTCGATTTCAACACTCTTTGGACTAGCCGCCTCGCGGGCAGCATCTGTTTCCTGGCGGATTGCATCGAACTCCTGCTGCACCTGGGCCTTGCTGCGCTGGCCGCGGCCCGGAGTTACGGGTTTACTTGTTCTGGTCGCCATCTTTACTTCTGGTGTAGCACCTCTGCTATTGAGAAGTTCCCGGACCGCCGGGTGATTAAGAGGCCGGCGTATTCGTGCGTTCCGCCGCTTCTTCCGAAGTCTCAAATTTGACGCGGGCCGACCATTCCGCGCCCGCGAGCAGGATCATGGTGGCGGAGAACGACCACAAGACGATGCTGATGGATTGCACAAAGGGTGGAACGTCGGCGCGGAGTTTGGCGCTCAAATAAGGCCAGGTCAGAATATTCAGGTATTTGGAGGTCTCAAGGAGCACCGCAACGGCGGCGGACGCCGGAATGAGACGCCGGACCGGTATCTTGGCGTTGGGCAAGCGCCAGTAAACCAGAAAAATCATCAACATGGTCACGGGGAAAGCGACCAGATGAAAGCCCACGGTTTGCAGGACCGCGGAATAGTTGCTGGAGCCAAACGTGGAACGTATAAACGGGACGTTGACCGCGGTGGCGCTGACCGAGGCGAGCACCAGGATGCCGCAGACAAAAATCAACCCAAGGCCGATGACCTGGTTGCGCAGGAAGCTGCGGTTTTGCTTGACGCGCCAGATACGGTTCAATGCAACTTCGAGCGGGGTAAAAATGCCGTTGGCCGTGAAGAGCAGCAGCAGGACAGACAACAAACTGAACTTATGGTAGGAGGCGGCCGTGAGATAACCACGAAAGTTCACGCCAAAGCTTTCAGGGAAATAGTCGGTAACTGTTCGAATAATGATCTCGGTGCCGGCGGTCCAGTGAAAGACCGACCGGCACAGAATGATCATGGCCACCAGGAACGGGAAGAACGAGATCAGAACGTTCACCGCGACGGCAAACGAATAGACGTGTACTTCCGTTTGCAGCAGAAAAGAGATGGAGGTCCATATGCTGGAGGCGAGGGCGCGCCACGACCGCACCAGCACATGCGGCGCCGGGTGGAACGGGTCAACCGGGTAGGCATAGACGGGGGCCTGGGCTTTGGACGAGTCTTCTTCCGGGGTGAGCGTAACTCGAGTACCGGGCGTCACCAGCTAATGGCCTGCACTCCGAACTTTTACTTCCGAAAGATCGTAACCGCCTGCGTCCGCTACATTGACGGTGCCTTCGATGCTGGCGCCGACGCTCAGCGAATTGAAGTCTGACTTGGATTTCACGGGATACTCCATCGTCATGGCCTCCATGAAGTTGGGAATGGCGGCGGCGGCCACGGTGGCGGTTTGCTCTTTGGGATTGAGAGAGACTATTTTTCCGGTCAGGTGGTAATGATGCGTGGCGGCCGGCAGAGGAGTTTTGCCGCAGGCGCTCAGGAACAACACGAGAATAACGAAGAAGATGGGCTTCACAGTGGCGCTACTCACAGAGTAGCTGGTTTTGGTTTGACAAAATGGCGGTCGACGATCATGCTGGTCTAACGATTTGCAGGAGGACGACATGGCAAGCTTCTCATCCGAATTGCCCGCGACGCAACCTGAACGCTTTGGAGACAATCTGGCGGGAATACCGAGCTTCTACATCGACCCGGAAGCAGCCGCTCGCCGCGTGCGCACGAAATGGTTTTGGATCGGTCCGCTGGCGGTCGTTTCCATAGTCGCCATTATCGTCGGCACGCTGGTCATCCCCATCGTGCAGCACGTGATGGAAATTGCGCCGCTGCCCCCAGGCGCCAGTCCCGAGCAATATCAAAAGGAAATGGCGATTGGGTTGATGATCCAGAAAGTGCTGTTCACGTACCTGGCTCCGGTGCTGGCGGCTATGATTCTCTCTCTCGAAGCGGGGATTTTGCTCGCGACGAGTTCCGTGCTTGGCGTAAAGGCAAATTTCCGGTCGTTGTTCAATTTAGTCTCCGGCTGCGCGCTTATCCTCATGCTGGAGCAGATTGCAGGCATCGTGATCCTGAAAGCGAAAGGGGATATTTCGAGCGTGGCTGAATTGCGGCCGCCGATGGGCTTGGATATTTTCCTGCCGGAAGGAACAAACAAATTTTTGCTGGCGTTTCTGGGATATTTTTCGATCTTCGAGATCTGGTGGATCGTAATGTTGGTGCTGATTTTCGCGGCTGCGTTCCGGGTGAGCAAGGGTAAGGCAGCTAGCGTGGTGGCGCCTATGGTTTTACTTGGCTTGTTGTGGAAGCTGACAGCGACATTTTTTCAGAATTGACATTTTTCAGAAGTAATCTCTACCAAAGTGAAGACCCCGCAAATAGCATTGCAGGGTCTTCGTTTTTGAAACTAAGCTAAACCACTACGATTTTGCTTTTTTGGGTGGAACGATCGCGTCCTTCACTGCTTTGGCGACGCGGAACTTCACCACTTTCTTTGCGGGAATCTTAATCGCTTCGCCAGTGGCGGGATTGCGGCCAATGCGGGCCTTGCGATCGGCGCGGACCAAACGTCCGATTCCGGGCAAGATGAACAAGCCGTTTTTCTTGGTCTCACGCACAGCCAAATCCGCCAATGTTTCCAGAAACTGCTTGGACACACGGTTGTTAACGCCGGTGGCCTCCGCCAGTTCTTTTACAATTGCAGTCTGTGTCAGTCTTTTTACTTCAGCCATTTCAAAACCTCCTTCTTACTTAAACTAGTAGTCGCTGTTGCTGTTGGAAGCGCTCGGCAAATCTGCTTGTCCCTCGGAAAATAGCTACAAACAGAACAAGACAGAAATGTTTTGGCCCTTCTCAGTCAATCCGATCATACGCAAGCAGAAAGCAGTTGTAAAGCGCAAAAGCTCGTAAAACCGCTGTTTTTCAGGTGTTTTTCTGCAAAAAGCGCACAAACTGCCTATGAAACGGGCATTCGAGGGCCCGGAGGACGCCAAACCCCTATTTTTGGCTTAGTTCGGCGGCTTCCCCAGCATGGGCATAAACTAATGTGGTGAATCGACGTGAATTCCTACTGAACGCCGGCGCCACGGCTGCCGCTGGACCGCTGGCAGGCTATGCCGGCGCTTATGCGCCCGAGAAGAAACGAAGAGTGGGACTGATCGGCTGCGGCTGGTACGGCAAGGTCGATCTATTCCGGCTCATACAGGTGGAGCCGGTAGAAGTGGTGTCGTTGTGCGACGTGGATAAGCGAATGCTCAACGATGCGGCGGCCATGGTGGCGGCGCGGCAAGCATCAAAGAAGACACCGCGCACTTATAGCGATTTTCGCGAGATGCTGAAGGAGCGCGATTTGGATATCGTGCTGGTGGCTCCGCCGGACCACTGGCATGCACTGATCATGATTGAGGCGGTGAAATCGGGCGTCGACGTTTACGTGCAAAAGCCCATCAGCCTCGACGTCATGGAAGGCGCGGCTATGTTGGACGCCGCGCGCGCCCACAAGCGAGTGGTGCAAGTGGGAATGCAGCGGCGCAGCACGCCGCACCTGGTGGAAGCCAAGAACCGTTTTATCGACGAAGGGAAACTGGGGAAGATCGCGCTGGTGGAGATTTGCTGCTTCTACCATATGCGCGCGACCGCCAATCCCCCGGACAGCACGCCGCCGGAAACTTTCGATTACGAGATGTGGACCGGACCGGCTCCGATGCGCCCATACAATTCGCTGGTACATCCACGCACCTGGCGCGCCTTCATGGAATATGGAAACGGCATTGTGGGCGATATGTGCGTGCACATGCTGGACATGACGCGCTGGATGCTGGGGTTAGGCTGGCCAACGCGGGTTGCATCGACGGGCGGCATTCTGGTGGACAAGGCCAGCAAAGCAAATATTTCAGACACCCAAACGGCAACTTTTGAGTTTGAAAATGTGCGAGTGGTATGGCAGCACCGCAGCTGGGGCGAGACAGGGGACCCGAAGTACGCCTGGGGCGCGACTTTCTATGGCGATAAAGGTACGTTGAAGGCGGGCGTGTATGGGTATGACTTTATTCCGCTGGGCGGGGGAGAGCCAGTGAGCCGCAACGTAACGTACGAATTGGAGCTGTATCCGGAAGACCGCACGGAGAAGGATTTGGAACGCCATGTAGCTCCGGCAGTGCGCCATCACATGCAGAACTTTCTGCAGGCAATTGATGAGCGCGGCAGGCCGGTGTCGGATATCGAGGAAGGCTACATCTCGACCGCATCGTGCATTCTTGCGAATAACGCAATGAAGCTTGGGCATAGTTTGACGTGGGACCCAAAGACCCGGAAGGTGGTGAACGACGAGGCGGCCAATCAGCTTTTGCGGCGGGCTTACCGGGGACCATGGGTGCATCCGGTTTAAATAGTTGCTATACAATTCATGACGACTATGTTGAAGAACGTTTCCAGAAGAGAAGTGCTGGGCGCACTCGGCGCGGCCGCACTCGCGCACGGGGCAGCGGCGAGCGGCTCGGGCGCCAGCGTACGCAAGGTGGAAGGCACTCCGCAGATCTGCCTGGAGATGGGCAATGGAAGGCTCGCGGCCGGCACACTGGATGAGGCGGGTATCCGGCACATTGTGCAGTTGGGCGTGACGCACGTTTTGAGCGGCGGTCCTCGCCTGCCGTGGCAGGAGAGCGAAATCCGCTGGATGATCGATAGGTTAAAAGCGGGCGGACTGACACTAGGCAACTTAATGATGGGCGGTTTTCCCAAATCAGTGTACGGACAGCCCGGACGCGATGAGGAAATCGAGAAGGTCATTCAGTCGATTCGAGCGGCGGGGCGAGCGGGTCTGCCGGTGATTGAGTACAACTTTTACGCACACCGCATCGTGGAAGGCTATTACGAGCAAATCGGGCGCGGCGGCGCGGGGATGACAGGATTCGACTACGACCGCGTGAAAGATCTGCCTCCGCTAGCCGATGAAGGCGTGCATTCGATCGATGAGATGTGGGCCAATGTGACCTACTTCCTGAAGGCAGTGATTCCGGTTGCCCAGGAAGCGGGTGTCCGGATGGCTCTGCATCCGAACGATCCTCCTGCGCCGTTGAGCCGCGGCTCCGGACAGATTATGGGGACCGTGGAGGGTTGGAAAAAGCTGGTCTCGATTGTGCCCAGCCCGTCGAACGGCATCACATGGGATTGCGGAGTGACGCGCGAAATGGGGCAGGATCCGGTGGAGGTCTGCCGCTATTTCAGCGAACGCGACTGCATCAACCACGTCCATTACCGAAATGTAAAAGTAGAAAAGCCGTATGAGAAGTACGCGGAAGTTTTCATCGACGAAGGACAAAACAATATGTTCGCCGTGATGAAAGAATTGGTGCGGCAGAAATATCCCCGGATGCTGTATCCGGAGCATCCGCGGGCGATTGACTACGACCGGGAGCATCCGGGCTTCCAAGCCAATTATCCCGGCGGCGGTGGCTATGCCGCATTTGCCTACAACGTAGGTTTTGCGCGAGCGATGCTGCTGGCGGCGCTCGATTCGTAAAGCTAGGCGGGGGCGCGCATCGACAGTTCGGGTGATTCGTGCGCCGCGGAGTTGAGTACGTGGTTGAGAGCGCTCAGCCAGGATTCAAAGCGGTAGACACGGACGCCCGGAACCCACACCACCCAAATATCGCCGACTTTATAAATCTGCGGCTTCATAATGGCCATTAGACCGTCAGTATATCGCGCGAGGACAGCCCATGAAAGTCAGGAAAAACTGAGGCGACATTGTGATTTCCCATCTGCCGGGTCACCAATTCGCTGAGCACAGTGCGGAAGTCGGTGGTTACGTTTAAATCGCGGCCTTCGTAGAGTTGTTCGTTTTGGAGGCCAGGCCACTCGCCATACACCTTGCCTCCGCGGACGGTGCCACCCAGAACAAACATGACGTTCGCGTGCCCGTGATCGGTGCCGCGGTCGCCGTTTTCCTTGACCGTGCGGCCAAACTCGGACATGGTGACCACGGTGATATCGGCCATGCGGTCACCCATATCGGTTGAAAAGGCCGCAAGCGCGTCACCGAAATCGCGGAGTAGATTCGCCAGCTGCCCCTGGTGCGGCCTGGCTCCCACTTCATTGACATGCGTATCCCAGCCGTCCACGTCGGTGAACGCGACTTCCAAGCCAACATCCGCCTTAATCAGGCGGGCGATTTGCTGCAAGCTCTGGCCCAAACGGCCGGTGGGGTAGCTCGCTCCGCCGGCAGGGACGTAACGCGCTTTCTGAATCGATTGGACAATTCTGATCGCGTTGAACGTCTCGCGCGCGGTACCGTTCAACACCCGGTCAACGGAGGAGCCGTACATGTTTTCGAACGTGCCGGCGAGACTCTTGTCCCTCACTTGAAAATCGTTCAGGTTGCCGATCGCCAGCGCTTCATTCCGGCCACGCATGGCTCGCGGCAGGCCGGAACCAAGGCTGATGGCGCGCAGCGGGGAAGGGTTTGTTTCGGCGGAGATGGCGCGGTTGAGCCATCCGTCGCTGGTGCCCTTGCGGCCGGGCGTTCCGGACTCCATGTAATCCTGCGCGTCAAAATGCGAACGGGTGGGATCGGGAGAACCAACGGCTTCGACAATGGCTAGCTGTTTCTTATCCCACAATGGCTTGAGCGAGCGCAGCGCCGGGTTTAAGCCGAAGTGGCCGTCGAGGTCGATGGCCGATGAATCCGTGCCATCGGGCCGGGGAAGCGCTATGCCCGGGCGCAGCGCGTAGTAGTTGGGCTCGCCGTGGGGCACAACGACGTTGAGCCCATCCACGGCACCGCGCTGGAAAATGGCGATGAGGATTTTCTTGCGTTCGCCGGGAGCATCTTTGGCGAACACGGCGCGCGATAGCCAGGCTGGCACGGAGCCGACGCCGAACATGGCCAGCGCCGAGTTTTTTAGAAATACTCTTCTCGAGGGCATATGAATTCCTGATCTGAACGTCCTTCGGCCCCTAACGTTTCTGAAATTCGGGTGAGCCAAGCGTTAACCCGGCCACCACGCTAGCCAGTTGTGCCTGCCGCCTCGCCTGGCCTTGCCAATCGGGGCTCGCCAGCGTCTTTTCGATCGCGGTTCTGGTTTGCGCGCTAGGGTCCCGCTCCAATATTTGCCGCGCCACAGCCATTGGATTTTTAGACGAGAGCGCTTCCCAAGCCGCTACATCCACTTTTACTCCCAGGATCCGATTTTGCGCCAATGCCAGCGAGAAATTCATGCGGTCGAGCAAAGCGGCGGAACCGATCCACTCGGCGTTTGCACTGGAATACCCGGTGGGCTCGATTTTGCGGTACAGAGGTTCGCCGAGCTTTTGCATTTCATTTGCCAGCTGAAATGCCGATGTGACATTCGCGCCCGTACCGCGCAGCGCGCTCACCACCATCTCAAACGGCGACTTCATCTTGGCGTGGTACGCCCCTTGCGACCAGAACTCGCCGGAAGAAAGCATAGTTTCAATCACCTGGCGCAAATCTCCGTCGGAGTTGAGAAAAGTCTCGGTCATGCGATTCACGAGCGAAGGCGGCGGAATGTCCGCCACGAAACGCTGGGCGAGCCGGAGCGAGACAAAATGCGCGGTGGAAGGATGGTGCGACAGGATCTCCAAAACCTTTACTCCATCGTTCATTCCGCCGCCGACTGGAATCTTATAGCCCAGGACGATTTTCTCTCCGTGATCGTGAACCTTGTCGTTGTACTCGAAACCGCCGCCCTTCAGCGGCGCGGCGATGGTCCAGCCGGTAAAACAACGGGCGACATTGATGACATCCTCCTGCGTGTAGCCGCCGTCGACACCCAACGTATGGAGTTCCAGGAGCTCGCGGCCGTAATTTTCATTCAGGCCGCGCTTGCTCTTACCCTTGCCCTTTGCCGGGAAGCGCCGGACCGTCCCGTCTGGCCCAAGCTTGTCTGGCCCAACCGATTGCCAGTTATCCAGATAAAACAGCATGGCCGGGCTTTTGGAGGTGGCGAGGAGCAGATCGTAGAACTTGCCGAATACATGCGGGCGAATGGCTTCACGCTCGTACGTGGGCAGCGTGTAGCGGTCTGAACCTTTGTTCAAGAAAACATTGAAGCGGTTGAACCAGAAATCGACCAGCAACTCCTGCAGTTGATGGCTACTGTAAACGGCTCGCATGAGCTTGCCTTCGCTCAAATCGCCCGCCACCACGTTCTCGGGGCTAATGGTAAGCATCAGGTCCCTCCGCAGCTCGACCGGCGAGAAAGCGAGTAACTGGCGGCGTTCTGGCGCGCGCAGAGCCCAAGCGAAATCGAGCCGCCGCTCAGCTGGAATCGATTCCAGCACCTTGCGCTTTTCCTCCGGCTTACCGGTCTTGAGGGTGGCGATCTGTTCCGGGGTTAGTATGGCGGCGATTTTCACTTTGGGCTCAAGATCGGATTCGTCATCCGGATTCCTGGCTAATTGACCGCGTTGGGTTGTTTGGCCGTCCCGAGCAGGTGTGCCTGCGGCTGCCGCCTTCTTTTGCAAATACTTGTCCGCCAGCCGGACCAGCGTGGCACGCAATTCGGGATCGTCCGGCAGCGGAGCGCTGCCGCGCGCCACGGCAGCAATCGCGCGCGGCGGCGGGTAGTGCGTGAAGGTGTCGCGGATGCTGAGCCGAAGACTTTCGAGCGGGCTCAAACGCTGCTCGAGGAGTGGGTTTTCCGGCACTTTCTCCGGGTGAAGCTGCAGATTGATCCACTTATCCAGACCGAAGCGCTTGATTTGGGCGAGATCTCCAGGGCGGGGGCCGAACGTCAATCGGTCCAAGGCGTGGTAAAGGCGGTCATCCTTCGAGAGTGGCCGGCTAAAAGAAACAAATTCGGCAGGGTTATCGCGTGCTTTGATCTTTTTGATCTTGAGTTTGGCGCCCCACACCAGGCATGGAGCGAGAAGTACTAAACCGGCAAGTACCGAGCGCAGCGGTTTGTGGTTCATTGCCTGTTTCACGCCTGTAAAGACGCACGTCTTATGATTTTCGTTGTCCCATTCACCTTATCGCCAGAAAAATGTAACCCCTAGAGATTAATTGATTTACTCTACCTAATCGAAGGGGAACAGCTCCATGGAAGGGAATCGATTGGAGCGGGAGACGGGATTCGAACCCGCGACATCAACCTTGGCAAGGTTGCACTCTACCAACTGAGTTACTCCCGCGTGGAGCCTTATCGACATTCTCCGATGACTTTGTTCCGAAGTCAATTCATGTAGTTGCAATAGTTGCACTTTGACGGATGCCGAGCCTGGAAAAGCAGTGAAAAAAGCTGCTTGTTGGGCCGGAAGTGCTCCGCTAAGTGGCTCACGCTAATGGAGTTACAAAGAATGTGGATTTTTCTTTGTAATCCTGCTCTCTATGATAGACTGAGGTTTCCGAAGCGACGGAAACCGGTTTTCCCCCAGCCCGAAGCTGACCGCAGTACCCGCAGTCAGTCACATAATTCAGCCCTGACAGGCCGGCTTATCTCGACTTTTCCACAGACAGTGGAAAAAGTGTGGGAAATCTTCGTCGTTTTTTGGGACGAAGGAGTTGGACCTTTGAGTGACGCTTGGGAACAGATAAAAGGTTGGCTTGCCAATAAGCTTGGCGAAGGTGCTTACCAGAATTGGATCTCCCAAACAGCACTGGGATCACTACGGGATGGCGATTTGACGGTTCGGGTTCCGAACGAATCGACGGAAGCCTGGATCCGGCAGGAGTACAGCGCCCAAATCCGGGCGGCCATCAGCGAACTCAACCTGCCCATCCGCAAAATCAGCTATGAAATAGGGTTCGCCGCAGCGGCGAATGGCCATGCGTCGCTGGCGACTTCGCTCAGCACGGCAAATCACCAGCGGCCGGGCGCCGAGCCTTTATTCGAACGAACGGAAGCGTGGCTCAATCCGCGGCTCACGTTCGATACCTATGTCGTGGGTGCGTCGAACCAGCTGGCGCATGCCGCCGCGCATGCGGTGGCGACCATGCCATCGCGCAGCTACAATCCACTCTTTATCTATGGCGGCGTGGGAATCGGCAAGACGCACTTGATGCATGCCATCGGGCGCAGCCTGCTGGATAATTTCAGCGGCCTCAACGTGGTCTACACGTCGAGCGAGCGGTTTATGAACGAGATGATCACGTCGATCAAGCTCGACCGGATGTCATTGTTCCATCGCCACTACCGCACCGCCGACGTTTTGCTGATCGACGATATTCACGTCATCGCGGGCAAAGAGCGCACGCAGGAAGAATTTTTTCACACCTTCAACGAGCTTTACGACCATCAGAAGCAGATTGTGATTTCGAGCGATTCGGCTCCGAACCAGCTGCCGGGCCTGGTGGAGCGTCTGAAATCGCGCTTCGAGTGGGGGCTTCTGGCGGATGTGCAGCCACCGGACCTCGAGACCAAGATGGCGATTTTGGACAAGCGGGCCGAATCGGAAGGCGTTCGTCTGCCGCAGGATGTTCGAATTTTCATCGCGACGAAAACCAAATCGAACGTGCGAGAGCTCGAAGGCGCCCTGACGCGCCTGATAGCGGTTTCCTCCGTGACCGGACAGCCCATCTCGATGGCCATGGCCCAGCAGACGCTCAAACACCTGAATGCGGGTTCTGAGCGGAAAATCACAGTGGAATCCATCGTGCGCGCGGTCGCCGAGCGCTTTTCCATGCAACCGGCTCAGCTCAAGATGAAAAGCAACACGCGGCAGATCGCGTATCCTCGGCAAATTGCCATGTACCTGGTGAAGGAACTGACCCGGGCGTCGCTGCCTGAAATTGGCCGTTATTTTGGCGGGAAGCACCATACGACGGTTCTGCACTCGGTACAGAAAATTGACGAGCTACGACAGCGTGATGAGAATTTGAACACCCTCGTCCACTCCTTAATGGATTCACTTCAGTAGAGTTAGGCCGCTTTTCCACAGACGAGGCGTTTTCGTGCTGTGGACGGATGTTCAAAGGTGGCGAGAGCGGTGAATTTGCCAGATTTCGCCAGCCGGAAACTCACAAACTGAAAGTGAAGCAAGCGCTGATTTCTCTGTTGTTTAGAGAGAAATCAACATTTCAACAACACCTACTAATTCGGTTCTGTAATTAGTCTATATACGTTCCCAGGAAGAGAAGAATAGAGCGAGACCAACCGGAATCGCCGTACGCGCGTTTTGGCGCGCTTGTTTTCCAACAGGCGCGCAGGACGTATTTTGGGAGAATTTCAACAATCTCGTCCACTCCTTAACGAACTCACGGCACTAGGGTTGGCAGGCTTTTCCACAGAAGCAGTGTTTTGCGGATGTGGACAGGTGTTTAAAGAGGGCGCAGAGGTGAATTTACCAGATTCCACCAGTGGGATATTCACAGGCTAAAACTAGCGTAAACGAATTTGTTTCTATAAGTTAAGAGGAAATTCACATTTCCACAGGATCTACTAATTCGGTTCTCTAACTAGTGTTTATATTTGTCTTCGGAAGAACGCGACGGGAAGCAGCGCTTCCCGATTGCCTTGGCGGTTGTTATTTTTTTCCGGCAGGCACCCATACGGCCGGTTCGGCGCCCGGTGCAAAAAATGGATGAGTTACGCCGGCCTGATGAGAATTTAGACAGCCTCGTCCACTCCCTAATGAATTCACTCCAGTAGGGTTAGCGCGCTTTTCCACAGGCGCGGCTTTTTACGGATGTGGATCGATGTTCAAAGGTGTCGAAGGGGTTAATTTGTCAGATTTCGCCAGCTATGAACTCACATGCTGAAAGTGACGCAAGCGGCATTTTTTGCTATACTTTAGAGAGAAATCAACATTTCCACAGCGCCTACTACTACGGTTCTCTAACTAGTGCTTATATACCTGCCTTAGGAAGAACAGAGAAAAGGCCATGTCGGCCAGGGAGCATCGCAAGCATCACCATGGAATTTTCGGTAAATAAGTCTGACCTAGTCCGGGAACTGGGACTCACGCAAGGCGTAGTGGAGCGAAAGACCACGATCCCGATCCTGTCGAATATTTTGGTGGAAACGGATGGTGAGCAGGTTTGGCTCACGGCCACCGACCTCGAGCTGGGGATACGCTGCGCGTGTCCGGCGAGGATCAAAAAAGAAGGCGCCGGCACCATTCCGGCGCGGCGGCTGCTGGAGTACGTTCGTTTGCTGCCGGACGCCGAGGTGCAGGTGAAGCTGGGCGAGAACCATTGGGCCAGCCTGGTATGCGGGCGGTCGCGCACGCGGATTGCCGGAATGTCGCGGGAGAGCTTCCCGGAGCTGCCCGAGATGCCGGAGGTTCTGGCGCAGATTCCATTGAGCGTTCTGGCGCAAATGATTTCCAGCACGATTTTTGCCATTTCAGCCGAGGAATCACGGTTTACGCTGAACGGCGCATTGCTGATGCTGCGGGACACGGGCCTGGTGATGGTGGCGACCGACGGTCACCGGCTGGCGATGGTGGAAAAAAATCTACCGCTTCCCGGGCTTACGGCGGCCTACCGCGCATTGCTGCCGAAGAAGGCGATGAGTGAGATCCTAAAGCTGGCCAGCGACGATGCAAGCAAGCAGATCGAGTTTTCCGGAAACGAGAATCACCTCTTCTTCCGCATCGACAAGCGCCTGCTACTGAGCCGCAAGTTGACCGGCAATTTTCCGGACTACGAGCGCGTTCTGCCGAAAGAGCATCCGCATTCGGTGGTCGTGCAGCGAGAAGAATTTAGATCGGCTATCGAGCGCGTGGCGCAATTTGCGGACGAACGCTCGCGCGCCATCCGCCTGCAAGTCCTGAAAGGCGAAATGAAGGTGCACTCGTCGATTTCGGAAACCGGCGAAAGTGAAGAGACGATTCCGGTGGAATATAACGGACCCGAGGTGGAAATCGGCTTTAATGCGCAGTACATGCTCGATTTTCTACGCGGGGCGGGGCAGAACGAAGTGGAGTTCCATTTCAAAGATTCAAACAGCGCCGGCGAATTGCGGCCACATGGCGGCCCGGCCGATACTGTGTCCCGTTATGTCGTGATGCCGATGCGCATCTGATTTGCACGCTGCGAAGAGAAAGAAATACCGGTTGAACGGCATGCAGGCATGGACTCGTTTAAGTCCAGCCCGTATACCGTTGCGACCCGAAAGTGGCAACTGTGGCTCAAAACGAAAATTACGATTCGAGTAGTATCAAGGTCCTGGAAGGCTTAGAGGCGGTGCGCCTGCGCCCCGCTATGTATATCGGGTCGACCGGGGAGATGGGATTGCACCATCTGGTGTATGAAGTGGTGGACAATTCGGTGGACGAGGCGCTGGCCGGGTATTGTACGGAGATCGGCGTCACGATTCATATCGATAATTCACTCACGGTCGTCGACAACGGGCGCGGCATTCCGGTGGATATGCACGAAGAGGGCGTTTCGGCCGCGCAGGTGGTGCTGACGAAATTGCACGCCGGCGGAAAATTCGATTCGAATTCCTACAAAGTTTCGGGCGGTCTGCACGGCGTAGGCGTGAGCTGCGTGAATGCGCTATCGGAGACGTTTCACCTGGAGATCTGGAAAGACAAGGGGACGTGGGAGCAGGATTACGAACGGGGCATTCCCAAGGCTCCGCTGGCAAAGACCGGTAAGTCGAGCAAAAGCGGGACCAAAATTACTTTCAGGCCTGATCCCACGATCATGGATGCCACGGAGTTCAACTTCGACACGCTGGCCACGCGCTTGCGCCAGTTGGCGTTCCTCAACCGCGGGTTGAAGATTGTGCTGACTGATGAACGCGGCGAAAACTTCCGTAACGAGGAGTTCTTCTACAGCGGCGGTATCGCGGAGTTTATCAAGCACCTGAACCGGGGCAAAGCGGTACTGCACGAGAAGCCGATTCACTTCGAGGGCGAGCGCGAAGTGCCGAACGGCACGCTGACGATTGAAGTCGCCTTGCAATACAACGACGCTTATTCGGAGAACGTGTTCAGTTTCGCGAATAATATCAACACGGTGGACGGCGGATCGCATTTAATCGGTTTCCGGAGTGCTTTGACGCGGACGATCAATTATGCGGCCGGGCAGTTGGGGTTGATCAAAGACGCGAAAGACAACCTGACCGGTGACGATGTGCGCGAGGGTCTGACGGCTGTCGTGAGCGTGAAGCTGCCGCAACCTCAGTTTGAAGGGCAAACCAAGGGCAAGCTGAACTCGGATATCCAGGGTTACGTGGTGCAGCTTGTGAACGAGAAACTGGGTGAGTTTTTCGATAAGAATCCGGCTGTCACGAAGAAAATCATTGGCAAGGCCGTTGATGCGGCGCGGGCTCGGGAGGCAGCGCGTAAAGCGCGTGATCTGACCCGGCGCAAAGGAGCGCTGGATTCGGGCGGGCTGCCAGGCAAGCTTGCCGATTGCCAGGAAAAGGATCCGGACCGCTGTGAGCTGTTTCTGGTGGAGGGCGAATCGGCGGGCGGAACCGCAAAAGCCGGCCGCGACCGGAGATACCAGGCTATCTTGCCGTTGAAGGGCAAAATTCTCAACGTCGAAAAAGCGCGCTACGACAAAATGTTGGGGCACGAGGAAATTCGCGCGATGATCACCGCGATCGGTACCGGGATTGGCCGGGGCGAGGACTTCGAGATTGCCAAACTGCGCTACGGCAAGATCATCATCATGACCGACGCCGACGTGGACGGCTCGCACATTCGCACGCTGCTACTGACATTCTTCTTCCGTCACATGCAGGATTTGATTACGCGCGGCAAGGTGTTTGTGGCTCAGCCACCGCTTTACCGGATCAAGAAAGGCAAGAGCGAGAAGTACATCAAGGACGATAAAGAGTTTACGCGCGAGATCCTGCGGCGCGCCACGGAGGCGCTGGCGGTGGAAATCACCGGTGCGGATGGTCAGTCGGCCAAACTGGAAGGCGGCGAACTGCGGGCTTTCCTGATGTCACTGGATGAACTGGCGACCATCAGTAAACGGCTGGAACGCCGCGTGCGCGATCCGCGCGTCGTGGACGTTTTGACTCAAATGGACCTGCCGCTGGATACAAAGGCCGACCTGCAGAGCGAAGAAAGCGTGAACGTGGTGGCGGACCGGCTTCGCGCGGTCAAGTTGGAAGTGGTGGTGGAGCGCGAAGAAGAACATTCGTCGTGGGTGGTGGGCTACCGCGATCCCACGAACGCTTTGCGCATGATTAATACCGAATTTCTTTCGCTGCCGGAGTTCCGCAAGACGCGTGCCCAGGTGAAACAGGTGGCACGCTACAACACACCGCCGTTTACGGTGGTCAAGGATGGACACCGGCAAACGC
Source organism: Bryobacteraceae bacterium (assembly GCA_035316385.1). GTDB lineage: Bacteria > Acidobacteriota > Terriglobia > Bryobacterales > Bryobacteraceae > Bog-105. The sequence goes on from DATHIZ010000013.1 coordinate 38,864, forward strand.
TGCCGAATTGGCGGGAGCTGCTGGATACCGTGAAGACCGAAGGCACGCGCGAAGTGAATGTGCAGCGCTACAAGGGGCTGGGCGAGATGAACGCGGAACAGTTGTGGTCGACCACGATGAATATTGAGAGCCGGACATTGCTGCAAGTGGATTTGAACGATTTTGCCGAGACCGAACCGGTTTTCTCCACGCTGATGGGTGAGGATGTGGAAGCCCGGCGCAAGTTCATTGAAGATAACGCGCTGGATGTACGTAATCTGGACGTTTAAGCCGGACCGTGCGCGGCGACGGATAAATTGAGCAGGTCTGTTTAAATGAGTGGATGTCTGTCTTGTCCTCTGGATTGACCGTTAGTTTGCCGACGGTACGCGTCAACCGAAAGGCCGCGGACCGGGTGCACTCCGGGCATCCCTGGATATTTGCGTCCGATGTGATCGACACCGGATCGGCGGAGCCGGGTGCTGCAGTGCGGGTGGTAGACCATCGCGGCCGTGCGCTGGGAAGCGCGCATTACAGCTCCACGTCGCAAATCTCTCTGAGATTACTAAGCAGTCAAGTAGAGAACATTGATGAAGGCTTTCTGTTTGCACGCATGCGGGCGGCGTTGCGCTTCCGTGAGCGAATCGTATCCGGGTCGAATGCTTACCGGTTGATTCATGCGGAAGGTGATCTGCTTCCCGGACTGATCGTCGACCGCTATGGCGACTGGCTGGTGGCGCAATTGCTGGATCAGGGTATGGACCGGCAAACGGCTGAAGTCGTCGGAGCGTTGACCAAGTTGCTGGCTCCCAACGGAATCGTCGGACGCAACGATGTTCCGGTCCGGTTGAAGGAAAACCTGCCACTGACGGCGGGCATGCTGTCGGGAGAGGCGCCGGAGCGCGTGGAAATTCAGATGAACGGGCTGCGTCTTTACGCCGATCTTCTGGGTGGACAGAAAACCGGTATCTTTCTGGACCAGCGCGAGAATTATCTGGCGGCGCGCGGGTATGCAAGTAGGTACGGGAGAGGCCGCGCGCTGGATTGCTTCACGGGTTCGGGCGGGTTTGCGCTGCATCTTGCGGGGGTGTGCGATTCCGTGGAAGCGGTGGACAGCTCGACTGCGGCATTAAAAACCGGCGAGAGTAATGCCGAGGCGAACGGCCTGGAAAACATCACCTGGCGCGAGGCCAACGTGCTTGATTACCTACCGAGCCTGGTGAGTGCCCGCCGGGTGTTTGATTTGGTCGTGATAGATCCGCCCGCTTTCAGTAAATCGAGAAGCGCCATGGAAGGCGCGGTGCGCGGCTATAAGGAAATCAATTTGCGCGCGCTGCGGCTACTGGAGCGCGGAGGCATTCTAGTAAGCTGTTCCTGTTCTCATCACATGAGCGAAGCGGAATTGCTGGGAGTGATCGCCGGGGCAGCGCTGGATTGCGGGAAACAGTTGCGTGTTCTGGAACGGCGCACGCAGTCCCAAGACCATCCGATTTTGCTGACGGTTCCGGAGACGCATTATTTGAAGTGCCTGGTCTTCGAGGTGCTTTGAAGCGCATAAACCTATGATTACCGACCGGTTTGAGGAAGTACGCCGGCGCCACGCGCGCGCGGTAGAGGGCGGCGGCATCGAGCGGAAAGAACGCCAGCATAAAGAAGGTAAGCTTTCCGCCCGGGAGCGCATCGACTTCCTGCTGGACGAAGGCACATTCGAAGAGCTGGATAAGCTGGTGCGGCATCGCTGCCAGAACTTCGGCATGCAGAATAGCGTGATTGAGGGCGACGGGTTTGTCACCGGGCATGGGTTGGTGCACGGTCGCCAGGTATTCGTATTCGCCCAGGACTTCACGGTTTTCGGCGGATCGCTTTCAGAGGCCAATGCGCAGAAGATTGTAAAAGTAATGGACCTGGCGCTGAAAACCGGCGCGCCGATCATCGGCCTGAATGATTCGGGAGGCGCGCGCATTCAGGAGGGCGTGGTTTCGCTGGCGGGCTATGCCGATATTTTTCTGCGGAACACGATAGCCAGCGGCGTCATCCCGCAAATCTCCGCCGTAATGGGCCCCTGCGCGGGAGGCGCGGTTTACTCGCCGGCGCTTACCGACTTTGTGTTCATGGTGGACGGCACAAGCCATATGTTTGTCACCGGTCCTGACGTGATCAAGACGGTCACGCACGAGGATGTCACCAAGGAACACCTTGGCGGGGCGATGACGCACAACTCGGTGAGCGGCGTGGCGCATTTTCTGGCGCACAATGACGAGGACTGCCTGCGGCACATTCGCGAGCTGCTTACGTTTCTGCCGCAGAATAATTTAGACGGCGTACCCAAGTGGGCTGCAAGCAAGGATCCGGAAGACCGTGCTGATCTGGAGCTCGATACGCTGATTCCGGTTGAATCGAACAAACCGTATGACATCAAAGATGTGATCAGCCGTGTGGTGGACGACGGTTACTTCTTCGAAGTAGCGGAACACTTTGCTCGCAATATCGTGGTTGGATTTGCTCGGATGGCGGGAGAATCCATTGGGATAGTGGCCAATCAGCCCGCGCATCTGGCCGGCTGCCTGGATATCAATTCCTCCACCAAAGCGGCGCGCTTCGTGCGCTTCTGCGACGCGTTTCAAATCCCAATTCTTACGTTCGAAGATGTGCCGGGTTTCCTGCCGGGCACCGAGCAGGAGTTTGGCGGCATTATCCGGCATGGCGCGAAGCTTCTATTTGCTTATGCGGAGGCTACGGTTCCTAAGATTACTGTAATCACGCGCAAAGCGTATGGCGGAGCGTACTGCGTTATGGGATCGAAGCATTTGCGGACCGACATCAATTTTGCCTATCCGACGGCGGAAATCGCGGTGATGGGACCGGAGGGCGCAGTGAATATCCTGTACCGGCGTGAGCTGCTGGCGGCCAGTAATCCAGAAGAAGTGCGACAGGCGAAGATCGACGAGTACCGTGAGCACTTCGCGAACCCGTTTGTGGCGGCCGAGCGCGGGTATGTCGATGACGTGATCGAGCCGCACGAGACGCGGCCGAAGGTGATTCGCGCGCTGCGGATGCTGGCTAATAAGACAGACACCATGCCGAAGAAGAAGCATGGCAATATTCCGTTGTGAGCGTATCGGGCATCACAGCAGTTAACAGACTTAGAACCTTAATGGTAAGAATTGCAAGATCAATTCTGTTCTGAGTTAGAACTTCGCAACAGACCTTCCTTTGCGATACTACCTTCAGAGCTAAATGTATTTGAATGACCTCAGACCTAGCGAGATCATAGACCTTTCCAAGGAGATTGCATACTCCAAGAGCGATCCGGGGTTTATGCGTGTCCGAATCAAACACCACTTACACTCCAGAGCGCGCTGGCTGGTTCGTCTGCTTGGATTGCCGTTCCGGCTGTTTCCCAAAGAGTTTGCTGGATGGGCAGACGACACGATAAAGCGGATGGGTGTCCATGCCACCACTCACGTGGATGCTCCCTGGCACTATGGACCGACGGATCTCGCGGGCAATCCTTTACCTGCCATTCATGAGATGCCGTTACACCTATGTTTTGGCCCGGGCGTCGTCTTCGATATGACTCACAAGGAGGATGGAGAAGAGATCACTTGCCAAGACATGGAGGCGGATCTCGAGAGATCGGAAGCGACGTTGTCGCCTGGAACGATCGTCCTTATTCGAACCGGTCGTGACAAGTATCAGAACACAGCCGATTACTGGAAGCGCGGCACCGGCATGAGCGCAGCAGCGACAGAGTGGCTGATCGAGCGCGGTATTCTCGTCATGGGAATCGATCAATGGGGCTGGGACAGGCCGTTTCATCACCAGATTGCGACGAGCAAGGCAACAGGGAATAGCACCGTTTTCTGGCAGGGACACCTGGTGGGGCGTCGCACCCCGTACTGGCAGATAGAACAACTGCGCGGCTTGGATGCTCTTCCAGACCATGGATTCTATGTTTCCGTTTTCCCGCTCCGGATCAGGAATGCGTCCGCGGCGCCAGCGCGTGTCGTTGCTTTTCTCTATGAGAATCTATCCGAGGCCTCAGTATGAAAAGGGAATAAAGCGATAAGCCAAGTGTTTGTTTTACAAGGTAAGCGTGTATCTGGTGAGCATAGACAGCATGAATTTTGTCCGGATACATTCGTTCTTAGAATGCCGGCAAGCCGTGCATGACTTTCTCGACGTAAATCAAGAGCAGGTGGACCCTGTCCGGATAGATGATGATGCGGTATTTTGGCAAAAGAAAGAACAACAAAGTAGAGCCTAACGCCCGGTTGGTTACGTTGTAACTACCCAGATGATGCGGCGGCACTACCCTTATGGGTGAAGCCTGCGAGGGAAGCCGGCCCAAAGGCTTCACCGAAGACACTGGGCCGGCTGAGGGAAGTAACTTACAGAAGTAACTCACAAAGGACGCTTGAGCCTGGGGACGCGGAGAGACTCCGTGGACAGGGGCTGCGGCTGGGCCGGACACGTCCCCTGTAGTCTCAATGCATCTCTAAAATCGTCCCCTTCGGACCGAAGATGGTCGGTTGTGCCGTCAATAGCGTTTAGAAACAACAGCAGGTCCGCCAGTGACGCACCTTGGGCGGCCAACGTATCTGTGATGTTCTTTCCGGAGGCGGGCAGTTGGTGAAGTGGAAATACCTCCTCTAACGTTTGAGCCTGACCACGGTGCAGATAGGGCGCATGATAGCGAACTCCGAGCAGCGACGGCGGGTTGAAACCATCGGCGCCTAGTGCCGTGATGCCGTTGATGTCGCGGATCTCCAGAGGATCGTTGACATCGAAGGTCCCAACATCGTCGAGGTACTTAAAGGTGAGGCTGTTGCAGGTGAAGGATCGAAACTCGTTGGCGCGATTGAGAACACCCGGGTCCATGGGCGCTCCGCCCTGGCTGATGGCGGCGGGATTATCACGGTGGAAGATTTGGCTCTTGGTCCACTTGGCCCCGCCATGGCAAGAAGCGCAATTAGTTTGGAAGATCGCGCGCCCGCGGGCAATTGCAGTTGCGTCGCCCGTTTGCGGCTGGTGCAATGCCCGGACTGCGGCAAAAATCCAGAGGGTCTGCGCGTCAAGGGCATCGCTGCCTCCCATAGTGAGGCCGTGGTCGTATATAGCGGGGTTAGCCAGCGCCGTGTTCCCTTTCGCGACACATTGCCCGGGGTCGAAACGATCGCTGGCGAATCCGCACCCGCCCTGCGTCGCGCGGGAGTTGTTGTTGAAATCGGTGTTGCTACCGCGCACCGCACTCCAGTTAAGCAGGCCCTGGTCGGCCGGGCTGTCCTTCGCGAACATCCCATCCAGCGGTTTCGTTTGGCGCGGCCCGGTCCCGAAGAACCAGGTAACCCCATCGGACAATCCGTCCGGATGGCACGAGCCACAACTGCTCCAGGCGTCTTTCGATTGCTTTCCG
>DATHIZ010000014.1:0-9555 GCA_035316385.1 Bryobacteraceae bacterium
ATTGGACTGGTGGCGAGCTTCTTCGCCTGCCGCCTGCTTACCGCGAACTTGTGGATTGCTACCTTTAGCCATGTGAATTACTGGGTGTTTGCGTCGGTTGCGCTTCCGCTGCTTCTAGTGATGGTGTTAGCCACCTATGGGGCCGGGCGCGGCGGGCTTCGCTGATTGATCCGATGCGGGCACTCTTCCAATTCCGAAAATCTGCTTGCAAACGAGCGACGGACCATACATTTCCGGCCATCTTTCGAGCCAAGCGATGGCTTCCTCCAAGGTGAGGAGAAGGTTTTGGTTGTGACAACAACGGCCGCAAAGAGTACAGCCGAACTTTATCTATGGCATGCGCAGTTCCTACAGACAAACAGATTCTTTCCGTTCCAACCGTGGCAAGGTAGTTCTACCCTACTAATTTCTTTTCTCAATGAACCTGTGAAACGAACCTGTTGTTTATACTGTGGCGGCACTTGCGAGCAATAATAGGGAAGGCTCTGCCGACGTTCCGGCAGGCGCCGTTTACAACTTGCTGAGGCTATCCTGCGCTGATGCGGCGCCCCGAAGCAAGCAGCCATTCGGTCTTTGCTTTGCATGATCGTGATGGAGGATCGCTCTCAAAAAACTTTGTGTTCTTTGACGATTGGATTTTTTGTTCTTTATGGAAGCTATACACCTCAGTCCGGCCGAGCAGCGCCGTTCCCTCAACTCCGGCGAGATTCGCACCCTTGTTCTTGCCTCTCTAGGGGGCGCGCTCGAGTTCTATGACTTTGTCGTTTTCGTTTTCTTCACTGCCGTAATTGGACAATTGTTTTTCCCGGCCGACCTTCCGGACTGGCTACGGCAGCTGCAGACGTTCGGTATCTTTGCGGCCGGTTACCTCGCGCGGCCACTCGGCGGTATCGTGATGGCGCATTTCGGAGACAGGCGGGGGCGCAAGCGCATGTTCACACTCAGCGTGCTGGTAATGGCGATTCCGACGCTGCTGATTGGGCTTCTGCCGACCTATCAGTCGATCGGGGCAGCCGCACCCCTACTTCTCCTGGCGCTGCGAGTGATGCAGGGGATTGCCATCGGTGGAGAAGCGCCGGGCGGCTGGGTGTTTGTCGCTGAGCATGCACCACGCGCTCGAGTTGGGTTAGCAATCGGCCTACTCACCAGCGGGTTGACGCTTGGGATCCTACTTGGTTCGCTGGTGGCCGCCGGACTCAATTTGGCGTATACCCCGGCTCAAATTGCGGGAGGTCTCTGGAGGGTGCCCTTCCTTGTTGGTGGAGTGTTTGGCCTAGGTGCCATGGTACTGCGGCAATGGCTTGCGGAGACACCGGTTTTCGAGGAGATGAAGAGGCGCGCGGCAGTCTCCCGCGAACTCCCTTTACGAGCGGCGCTAAAGGGTCATGGAGGGGCGGTCGCGGCGTCTATGGTCAGCACCTGGATGCTAACGGCAGCAATCGTGGTAGTGATCCTGATGACGCCGGCTCTCTTGCAGAAGCTATTCGGACTCGCGCCACGTGATATCCAAGTGGCAAACCTCGCTGCAACGGCCGCACTCAGTCTTTCGACGGTGGCGGTTGGTGTTGCCGCGGACCGGTTCGGTATCCGGCGGGTAGCCATCCCAATTCTGCTGCTGCTGGTGGCCGCGACGTACGGGCTGTATTACGGCGCCGGGAGAATGCCTTCCGCTCTGCTGCCGCTCTATGTGCTGGCCGGCATCGGAACCGGGGGCGTGGTCCTGACGCCGATCATTATGGTCCGGGCATTTCCGCCTCCAGTACGGTTTAGCGGCGTCTCCTTCTCCTATAACGTGGTGTACGCGATCTTCGGCGGACTGACGCCGCCGCTGGTCTTGTGGCTGGCTCAGCTGAACCGGATCGGTCCGGCGTACTACATCGCAGTGGTCACCCTGGCGGGTCTTTTGGCTACGATGCTGGCGCCTCGAGCCGACGCCTGGGAGTAGTGCCATCGCCGGGCGACGGCGCCTTTTTGGGCCAGCGACGCGGCCTTTGCTTCCGCAGCGCCGACTCGATCAGGTCACGCTCCTGCGATGGATGACCCTTGTTACAGAGTTGCGCTCGGCGGGCGTGCCAAAGGCTGGCGCGGCAACTATGGAAGTAGAGAAATCTGGTCGCCTGGCCAGATGGTTCCTTCCACTATGACTGCGCCGTAGATGCCCGCCTTTCCATCATGGTTCCGCGCGAGCTGTTTCATAATTTCCGGATTCGCCTCCGCCGTGCTGGGATCAAGCGTGATCATCTTACAGCGCGGGTCGCGGTCCACCACCGCGATCACGGCTTTTGAGCCAATACGCAGTGAGCAGCCTACGAATTGATTTTCGCCAAAACCAGCAGCGGATGCGAGTTCGACATAGATGTTGGCGCGGAAGCGGCGCTTGTCCAATTCGGCTCCTGTTTCCTCGCTCAATTGACGCACGGTTTGGAGGGAGAACAGCGAGACGGGCCGGCAATCCGTCATGGGACGATGGGAGCGCAGGAAGGCGAGTTCGTGCTTTTCGCGGAGGCTCACGCGCAGCATGGCGCTGAGTCGAGGATCGTCGACGGCAAGCACTTCGCCGGATGGCGTTTCCACATCGACAGCAAGGTGCTCAGCATCCGGGTAGACCGGCGTCACTCCAGGCGCGAGCGCTTCTGCCTCTGTGAGATTGGGCGGCTTGCGCATTTCCTCACGGTGTCGATACGCCGGCTGGCAGAGCAGCATTTCTTGTTGCTCGCGCCCGGTCAAATAGGGAAACCCCTTGGGCGCCGCGGAACTGGTAAAAGCGTAAAAGCGATCGCCGTAAACACCTCCGAAGCCCATAAAGGCTTCGGACAATTCTTCGCCGCGCATGCTCTTCACCGGATAGCGCCATAGACTTTCGACGCGGCCGACGACATTCATTTCACTCTCCCGCCTGAGTAATTCTATACTGCCGCCGGCATCGTGTCCACACGGCGTGTTTCGCTTGTTGTAATGGCGCTGCTCAAGTCGACCGAGTCAGACGTGGGGCCGGATAGTCTATCGGCATCGGTGGCTAGCGTTTTGTGACGGCGGGCGGGGAAGAGCGCCGTCACAAAAGAGCGGATTGGAACCACTGTTCTAAGTCGAAAGACTGCTAACAGAACCGTCCGGCATTAGGGCCGTCTCAGGAACATTGCAACGATGAGGACAAGAAGAAGAACACCCAGTCCGCCGCTTGGATAATAACCCCAACCGGTGCTGTAAGGCCATGTGGGCAATGCTCCTAAGAGCAGGAGGATCAAGAGGATGAGAAGAATTGTTCTTAAGTCCATTTAATACCTCAGGTATCGCCACCTATAGGCTGAATTACTTTGACCGGTGGCTGACGGTCTCCATTCTATATATATAGGTTTCGCTAGGTGCGAACTTGTCTGTAAGATTCGGATCGGGGAAAATGGTTTCGTTTGTAGCTTTCGATGATAGCAACGGGGCCGACCTGGCATATCCTGCTCAAGCGTGCTGGCCTTGGTGCTTCCCCTCGGCAAACTCTTCGATGATCTTCTTGTTGAACGCCGGCAGGTCATCCGGTTTGCGGCTGGTCACGAGTCCTTGGTCGGTGACAACCTCCTGATCTACCCACTGGCCGCCAGCGTTCTTGATGTCCGTCTTCAAGGAGGGCCAGGATGTGATCTTTCGCCCGCGGACAACATCAGCTTCAACCAACATCCAAGGGCCGTGACAGATGGAGGCGACCGGCTTTCCGGCCTCGAAAAAAGATTTCACGAATTTGACTGCCTTTGGCTCCATACGGAGTTTATCGGGATTGATTACGCCTCCGGGCAATAACAGTGCATCATAGCTGTCGGGGTCGGCGGCGTCCAACTTGACATCTACCGGAACCTCTTCGCCCCACTTGTCGATGTCCCATCCTCTGATCTTTCCTTCCCTCAATGAAATGACCTGCGTCTTCGCTCCAGCGGCTTCCAAGGCCTGCTTGGGCTTCGTTAGCTCAACGTACTCAAAGCCTTCCGTTGCCAGGATGGCGACTCGCTTACTCTGCAATTCGTTGCTCATAGTTTTCTGCCTTTCTGTGAAGTTGACTTTACTCTTCCGAAATGTTGATCGCACGGACATTCGAGTGGTTTCATAGCCGGTTGACTAATGCCGCACTTCCGATAGAATTTCAGCTGCATTCGATACCGGAAATGGCAACGCGGACTTTGAAAGTTTTTCTAGCTTCGCCGAGCGACGTGACCGCGGAACGGGAGGCGCTGTCGCGGTTGGTGCGTGACATCAACGAGGTGCTTGCATTCCTCGCACCGGAACGGCAGCTTGTGCTGGAGTTGGTGCGCAACGAAACGCACGCCTACCGGACATTGGCAGTCCGCAAGAGGTCATCAATAGACAGAGACCAATTGACTGCGATATTTTCGTAGGGGCAATGTGGAGACGTGCGGGAACACCCACCAAGACTCAAGCGAGCGGGACAATTGAGGAACTCTGGCGAGCTTACGAGAAGCGCAAAACCGGCCACTTGCCGCGCATCATGTTTTACTTTTGCGACCAGGCGATTCCTATGCCGGCCGCCGCCGAACTGGAACAACTTACGCAAGTAGTCAAGTTCCGTGAAGAACTGGAGAAGATGGGTCTCACCTGGACTTACACTTCGCACGAAGCTTTTGCGGATCACGTCAGAGGAGGGTTGCTGCGGGCGATACGCGATTTGCTACACGAAGAATCGCGAACCAACCAGCTTGAGAGCGCGCCCGGCGAAAATGTAGCGGGGCTCGACGCGGCGCGGGCAGAACTGCTGGCTCTTGCGGCTCAATATCAAGACATCCGGGACAAGCTGCCGTCGGGGGGCGCGCGAACGCGCCGGATGACTGCCATCTTCTCGGAAATGAAATCGAAGGCAGCCCTGGGCCGTCCTTTGCTTCTTGAATTCGAAAAGAGTGAATTGGCGGCTAGCCACCTGGCTGCAATCGCAATACTGCAGATGTTTCCGAACGCCGAGCATCTTGCATGGCTAGTAGAACGCCTGGACAACCCCCACGGCGAGAAGCCATTCGTTAAATATCAGGCGGCGGTAGCGTTGTTAGAGGCAGTGCAATCGCTGCCGCCGGCGGAGTGCAAAAGGATAAAGATGGCGCTGGAAAGGGCGACCAAACTCGCGCCGACTCTACCTGAGGATTCGGACCGCCTGGATGTGTTGAAGGTTGCGACGGAACAGTTCGCGCGAAAATGCAAGTAACGGATCGCCTGTTAAGCGAGTGCCGATTTGTATAAAGCGACGAGCTTGCCCCAGGCGCGCTCAGCGTCCGGCTTATTGTAGATCGGCGCGCCATTTTGCGTGGGCATATCTGGCACGCACCAGCCATGCAGGGCTCCCGCATACACTTCGATTTCGGCCGGGACGTTGGCGGCGGCGAAAGCTTGCTTCAGCTTGTCTTTGGCATCCGGCTGGCGCGCGTCGTCATTCGATGCAACACCGAAATACATACGGGCTTTTATCTTGGGTGCGAGTAGATGGGGGCTCGTCGGTTTGTCGGTGACAAGAGCGCCGCCGTGGAACGACGCACCGGCGCCAATGCGATCGGGCAACGCCGCGGCGGTTTTCATAACGAGCGCCCCGCCCATACAGTAACCCTGAGTTCCGATCTTCTTTGCCTTGTCCACTTCTTTTTGCGCGTCGAGAAAAGCAACGTAAGCGATGGCATCGTTCTCAGCGTTGCCGGGCGCGTTCACGGACGCCATAAAGGGCTGGAGCTTCGCCATGTCGGCCGGATTCTGGAAGTTGAAGTGGGAGGCATCCGTGAAAGGGGCTTTGGAGACACGATAGAAGGGATTAGGCACCAGGACGGAATATCCGTCCGCGGCGATACGCTTCGCTATTTCGCGCATCGAGGGCCGCAGGCCGAACGCGTCGGGCCAGATCAGCACACCCGGATGGGAACCGGTTTTCGGGCGAATGAACGCGGCGTCGCAGGTTCCGTCGGGAGTCTTGATCTCGACGTCGGTCTCGATAACGTCAAGACTTGCCGCCGCAGCCGACCCTGCCGTAGAGGCGAGGCCTGCGGTCACTGAGAGAGCTACAAAGTCGCGGCGCGCGATATTGCCGGGTTGCATATCGTTTTTCGGTTGGTTCTTCTGTTCGTCCATCATGGCTGTCTTTCCAAGAGTGTAGCGCTTTCAGTCGATATCACGCGGCAGGCTTTCCTTGAGCCGCGCGGCTTGGGTCAAGAGGTAATTCTGTTCGGGAAGGCTGGTGGTCCGGCCGGCCGCTATGCCGTAGTGCGCAATGGCGGCGCGGTGGTCTCCGGCCATCTCCAGCAGATGGGCGCGAACCGCGTCCAGGCGATGGTGCCCGCGCAACCGTCCATCCGCATCGAGCGCGTCAAGCAACTCAAGTCCGGCGGACGGGCCATGCACCATGCCCACGGCAATGGCGTGGTTGAGGACGACCATCGGATTGCCGGACATGCGCTTGAGGAGGTCATAGAGCGCCAGGATCTGCGGCCAGTCGGTATCCTCGACCTTGGCCGCTTCATCGTGAACGGCAGCGACGGCGGCTTGTAGCTGGTACGCACCAATCGACCCCATCGAGAGGGCCGCGGTAAGGAGCGCAACGCCTTCGGAAATCCGCCGCTGATCCCACAGTGTCCGATCCTGCCTCGTGAGCGGGATCAATTCGCCGCCGCGCGCGGTTCGTGCTGTTCGGCGCGCATCGGTCAACAACATGAGCGCCAGCAATCCGGTAACCTCGCTATCGTCTGGAAGCAAGTTGTGCATGGCTCGGGTAAGCCGGATAGCTTCAAGGGACAGCTCGCACCGCTGCAGTTCCGGACCGGCACTGCTGGTGTACCCTTCATTGAAGATCAAGTAGAGCACGTGCAGCACAGTGCGGAGCCGCTCGGTCCGTTCCTGATGGGTTGGCAAGCGGAAAGGGACGCCGGATGCCTTGATGCTCTGTTTGGCCCGGCTGATGCGCTGCGCCATCGTCGCCTCGGGCACCAGGAACGCGTGGGCGATTTCGGCAGTGGTCAGACCGGCCACCGCGCGCAACGTCAGGGCGATTGCCGAGGAGGGCGTCAGGGCGGGGTGACAGCACATAAACAGCAGAATGAGTGTGTCATCGTGTCCGTTTTCGTTCTCACGGTCTACCGCGGGCGCCAGTTGATCGAGTTCCGCGGCCACCGCAGTTTCCCGGCGACGGCGAGCCCGGTCCTTGCGCAGATGATCGGTCATCCGCCGGGAGGCGACCTGAATCAGCCAGCCGTGAGGGTTGCCGGGCATGCCTTCCTCCGGCCACTGAACGGCGGCCGCCAGTAAGGCCTCCTGAACGGCGTCTTCGGCGGCGGCGAAGTCGCGGAAACGGCGGATTACCGCGCCGAGCACCTGCGGCGTAAGTTCACGCAACAGATGCTCCGAGGGGGCGGCCAGACTAACCGGCGTCACACGAATTCTTCAGGCGGCCCGCCCATTATCTGCCGCACTTCGATCGCCATGTTCAAGGGCGCCCCGCCAGGACCGGGCGCCGCCGACGCGCGGGCGGCGACTGCGTATGCTCGCTCGGGACTCTCGACGTCGACAATCCAGTAACCGGCGAGAAACTCTTTCGACTCCGGAAACACGCCATCGGTGATGGGCGTGCCATCCTTCCCGGCTCGCACCAGCTTGGCCTGCTCCGGCCCGGCTAAGCCGTCGGCGGAGACAAATTCTCCGGATCCACGGAGCTCCTTATTGAGGCCAATCATAAAGTTGATGTGCGCCTGGATGTCCTTTTTAGGCCAGGCGCCGATCGGGTCGCAATTCATGTTGGCCTTGCTGGGATTCATCATCAAAATGTACTTCATAATCTTCTGCTCCTTTTGATTCGCGCTTTTCCTTGCGCCTTCATTAGGGAGTCGGAGCACGAAACGCATTCTCGACATCCTGGACAACGATATCCAAAAAAATTCTGGCGGGTAACAAGCAGCGAGAGGGCGGCCTGATGCGGCTGCTTTATTTGGTGATAGGATGTCCCCATCAGAGGAAATAGACGATGTCTTACTGCTCCAGACGCAATTTCTTGAAGACCGGACTTGCCGCGGGCGTGCTCACGGGAGCCGGAAGCCTGCCCTTACGGGCGGCACGTGGGACGGCTACGGATTGGGTGACGCTCGGGAAGTCGAATGTCAAGGTGACGCGACTGGCGTTCGGCACGGGAACGTTTGGCGGCCGAACGCAGCGCGAACTTGGGCAGGAGCAGTTCACGAGCCTGGTGCGCTATGCGTACGATCGGGGCATTCGCTTCTTCGAAACTGCGGAGAGCTACGGCGAAATGCACAAGATGCTTGGCGTGGCGCTGAAAGGCATTCCACGCGATTCTTACCGGCTGATGTCGAAGGTGACGACCCGGGAAGGGGTGAATCCGCAGGAAAAGATCGATGAACTGCGCAAACTGGCGAACACCGATTACTTTGACGTGATGCTGCTGCACTACCAGCATGTGGCTTCCTGGCCGACAGACACGGTGCGGTGGCAGGACGGGATATCGGAAGCAAAATCGAAGACGGCTGTGGTGGGATACGGCGCGTCGGTACACGGGCTTCCGGCCCTGCGCCAAGTCCCGGGTAACAAGTGGCTGGAGGTCGCTATGATCCGAATGAACCACCGTGGAACCAAGATGGACGCCGAGGATTACAATACCCGCGGTCCCGGCAACGTCAGCGAGGTTGTGACGCACGTGAAGCAAGTCCGCACCGAAGGCATGGGCGTGGTCAGCATGAAGTTGGTGGGAGAAGGTGCGTTCACGAGCCGTGAGGACCGGCAGGCGGCCATGCGTTACGCATTCAATCAGGCGGGTGTCGATAGCGTGACGGTTGGGTACAAAAATACGGCGGAAGTCGACGAGGCTATTGAGAATTTGAATTTGGCTCTGGCGTAGGCGGCGCTGCGTCACCCTGGTCCCACCAGTTCAGCACTCGCAGCGCGCGCAGAGTATTCCAGCGGCTCGGATAGCCAAGGCGTTCAAGCTCGAAATACGTTTTTCCTTTGTAGGAGTGTTGCAGCGACCAGCGCCCGTCCTTGCGCCGGGTGCCGCGGACGATGCCGATTGCCTCACTGAGTCGCGGGTCACGAGGCGCATTGACCGCTTGAAAGTAATCGAGTGCACGTAGGATGTCGTAGTGCCAGCGGGGCGGAAAAGAGAAGAGCGTGAACACGGGCTTGATGCTTTCGCCGGAGCGATGGGAGCGAAAGAGCCGGTGTACCAGCAGGAACTCCTGGCCGCGGTGCTGCGCGGCTTGCACTTCCGGAACTACGCCGCCGCGGTGTAATTCGTAAAATCGTAAACCCTCGAGTACGCTTATCGTAGTGTGCAAGGAGGCGTGTGTTGCGCCAAACGGGCGGCGGCAATTCCAACCACCGTCCGGCATCTGCTGTTCCAGGAGGTGCGAGGCGATGGTGTCGAGACGGTCGTCCTCTTGCTTGAAATACGAGAGAATGGAAGCCACCATTCCAGTAATGCACGTCTCGCTCCGGCCTCGCCATCCATAGTTGATGCCACCATCGCGCTGGAGTCCTCCATTTAGAAGAAGTGTGCATGCCTTTCGCGCTTGCCGGTTGGCTGCC
>DATHIZ010000015.1:0-28553 GCA_035316385.1 Bryobacteraceae bacterium
TGCGATATTTCATTATCTTCATCGCTTCACTGGCTATTCCCCTTGTTTTCCTGGTGGCGCGCCGCGTTTTGAGCAATTCCACCACTGCTTCGTGCGTTGCTGCCTTGTTCGCCGCCCTGCCGGGCTTGCTGATCGATGTCGCGCGCGTGGGAAACGAATGTCTTGGCATCGTCCTTTTTTCCTGGCTCACCCTAGTGTGTCTGGACGTCGTGGAGGAAACAGTTCCCCGGAAGACAGGTATCTGGATCGGAGCAGCTCTCGGGCTGGGGCTGCTGACGAAGGCTTATTTTCTGACTGCCATACCCGCAGTGGGTGCAATCTTTGTCTGGCGATTCTGGCAAGCAAGCGAACCAGGCAAACGGCGTCAAATCAGCCTGCATGCTCTCTCCGCGGCGGGAGTAGCGCTGCTGATCTCCGGTTGGTGGTATGTGCGCAACCGGATCTACACCGGAACCTGGTCCGGACTGCTGGAGGCAGTCACGGTTCGCCACTATACCGGGCGGCAGTTTTGGGAGGGAATTCGTGCTGTCAATTGGCGCGGAGCAATCGACTCCATTCTTCTCTCGCACATCTGGTTCGGCGGCTGGAGTTCCCTGCAGGTGCGCTCCTGGATGTATCATTTTCTCTTTCTGCTCATTGCCGCGGGCGTGCTGGGGGTTCTTGTGGCGTCCACCGACTTCAGACAACGCAAGCACCTTTATCCGCTCGCCGCAATCTACGCCCTCTTTTGGATTGGCCAGCTCTATAATGTCTTGCTGCTGTTCTTGACCAAAGGCGCATCCACCTCCATGGGATGGTACATGTACGCTGTGATTGCCGCGGAGATCACTCTGCTTGTGGTTGGCCTGCAAACGCTGACACCAAGGCGTTTGCGTTCCTGGGTAATTCCGTCGTTAGTTCTGATCATGTCGGCACTTGACGTGTACACGGTTCATTTCGTGTCCATCCCTTATTACACCGGCTTGACCGCGCATCGCCCCGGCGGCGCCGTGGCCGCATTCCATCTCTCTCAGCTCAATAGTCTCGGCGTGGGCGAGGTGCTGAGTAGGATGTCCTCGGTGAAGCCGCTCTGGTTGGAGCCTCCGGTGATGCTGTTCGCCTGGGCATGTTATCTGAGCGCGACGCTGATCCTGATTGGCCTGGCGTTCTGGCTGGCGCGGCCCCAATCTCTCCAGAGTGACCAGCCGCAATAATAAAGGTATGGCCCTGCAATTCACAACCTCTTACTTGGAAGATTCGTCGACCCTGTTCCGCCACTACAAGAAATTAGGGGACGCAGCGATGAGCCAGGTCACGGACGAACAACTCTTGACCGTGTTGGACCCCGAGATGAATTCCATTGCGCTCATCGTAAAGCACATGGCCGGTAACATGCGCTCACGCTGGACGGATTTCCTGAACACTGACGGGGAGAAGCCGGATCGCAATCGCGATCGCGAGTTTATTGAGCCTCCGGCAACCCGTGCCGCTCTCCTGGCAACTTGGGAAGAGGGCTGGCGGCTGGTCTTCAGCGCGTTAGAGCCGCTTTCTGATGCCGATCTGTCCCGCACGATCACTGTTCGCGGCGAAGCGCATTCCGTGATGCAGGCGATCAACCGTCAGCTCACGCATTATGCCTATCATTGCGGGCAGATCGTCATGCTGGCCAAGCACGTCTGCTCCGATCGCTGGCAGACGCTAAGCGTTCCGCGCAACGGGTCGGCCGAGTTCAACCGGCGCGTTTCCGTTGGCCAGGTGAGTCAGCGTTAACCTATTAGTTTGTGAATACTGCCTACCGGAAGTTTCGCGTTGCCGCTATTGTTTCGGCCACTTGTCTGTTGGCCTCCGCCCTGGTTGCGCTCGCGCCGGCCGCGCCTCCACCGGCTGAAACGTTCTATCTGCATACGAACGATACCGTCGTCTTCTACGGCGACAGCATCACGGAGCAGCGTCTTTACAGCATGCTCACGGAGCTGTACGCTGTCACGCGCTACCCAAAGCTCAATGTCCGTTTTGTGCATTCGGGTTGGGGCGGCGATCGTGTCACCGGCGGCTCCGGCGGCCCGATAGATGTGCGGCTCAACCGCGATGTCCTGGCCTATCATCCAACCGTCATGACCATCATGCTCGGCATGAATGACGGCGGCTACGCAACTCACGTTCCGGCCAACGATGAAACTTTCTTCGCGGGTTACAAACACATAGTGGAGTCGATGCGCCGCTCCATTCCGGCGCTCCGCATTACCGCCATCGATCCTTCACCCTTTGACGACGTCACGCGCCCGCTTACGCTGCAGCCCGATGGCTACAACGCCGTGCTTGCGAAATACGGCGCCTGGATTCGCAACTACGCGGTCGAAGCCAAGCTCGATTTCGCCGATCTCAATACGCCGGCGGTGGATATGCTGCGCCAGGCCAATACTTCCGACCCGGCGCTCGCGCCGAAAATCATCCCCGATCGCGTTCATCCCGGTCTGGCCGGCCACCTTATCATGGCGGAAGCGTTACTCAAGTCCTGGGACGCGCGCGCCGTGGTATCCACCGTCAGCCTGGATGCCAAGACGGGCAAGGTGACCCAATCGGAGTTTGCCCAAGTAACCGATTTGCATCCCGGTGCTCCATTCGTTTGGACGCAAACCGATGAGTCGCTGCCACTGCCGTTCGCCGGAATGCTGGCTCAGGACCGTGATCATAGCTTGGCCTTGGCCATTCGCAGTTCCGACGTGACCGCGGCGCTGAACCAGCAAATGCTGCAGGTCCGGAATCTCACCGCCGGCCGCTACAAGCTCTCGATCGATGGCGCGGCTATTGGCGAATGGAACGAGGCCGAGTTGGCGCAAGCCGTCAACCTGGCGATTCTCGATACGCCCATGTCGCGGCAGGCGCTGGAAGTTCGCGACCTCACCGTGAAGCACCTCGACGTACACCAACAGCGTGTTCACACTTTTCAAGCGCAGATGCAAGCCCTGGATTTAGAACATTTGGAAGATACTCTGAAAGCCATCGACACGCTCGATAACGAAATTGTGGCCCGCCAAAGGGCCGCCGCGCGGCCGCGCCCGCATGTTTTCCAGTTGGCTCCGGCGCAATGAGAGCATTGCTGCGTCCGGCGGCGCGCCGCTACAGTAAGTGGATTCATGAATGGGAAAACGATCTCGCTTTCCGCTCAACCGACCGCACCGTGCGGCCTTTTGACTACGGGCTGGAATGGGCGGAAAACTGGCCGTGCGCGCGCGATTTTCCACCCGACGGCGCGGATCCGGTCGACTACATCGTCAAGCTGAATGAGCGCGCCATTGCTTCCAGCCATGAGTTTTTTGGCTACGACAAACCGTCCCAGTTCAAAATGGCCGGCAACTGGCTCGAGTTCGATTCTCCCGTTCCAACGCCATACGCGGAGAACAACACAGTGCGCGCACTCTGGTTTCCGGCCCGCCAAGGCGGCAAGAAGGCCGTAGTCGTGTTACCGCACTGGAATTCCAAACTGCCCCAGCACAATGCCTTGTGCGCCGGATTGCAGCGCCTCGGCATTTCGGTGCTTCGTCTAAGTCTGCCTTATCACGATGCCCGAATGCCTGCCGGCATGACGCGCGCCGATTACGCGGTTTCCGCCAATATCTGCCGTACGGTAGACGCCACGCGGCAAGCCGTGATCGACACGCGCGCTTGTTTCGACTGGCTCGAACAGGAAGGCTTCACGGACCTGGGCATCGTGGGCACCAGCCTGGGTTCCTGCTATGCGTTCTTAGCCAGCGCCCATGATCCGCGCATTCGCGTGAACATGTTCAACCATTGTTCCACCTACTTTGCGGACGTGGTCTGGGAAGGTCTGTCGTCACGCCACATTCGTGAGAGCCTGCAGACCGCCGTGGATCTTCCCACGCTGCGCAAATTGTGGCTAGCGGTCAGCCCGCCCGCTTACTGGGACCTGTTTACTAGCAAGAAGCATCGCTCCAAGTTCATTTACACGCGCTATGACACCACGTTCCCGCTGCATCTGTCGAAAGAAGTGATCGCGGGCGCGCGCCGCTTCAAGTGGGATCACGACGCAGTGGAACTGCTTTGCGGCCACTACACCATGGGCGAATTTCCGTTTAAGTACTTGACAGGCTATGAGATATGCTCGTTTCTGAAACGCAACCTTTAAAACAAAGTTAAGAGCTTAAATATTTTTTCCGAGAGTGCTACAAAAGGCCGCGTTCCTGCATCGAACGCATTGTATTACCGCTTTAAACTACGGGGATCTTGTTCCTGCAATCGAATGAATAAAGAAAAATATGCCGCCATCGGTCTGCTCTCCGTCGCGTTGCTGAGTCCAAAGGCCTTTGGGCAAAGCCAAGCGGCGCAGGCGCAGTATTCTCCGCCGCCGGTTACGGGCGATCCCAGCTTTCAGGGAAGCGTTCCCCAAGGTACCGCCTCGGCTACTCCCCTTGCGCTGACCCTCCAGGATGCGATTGAGCGTGGATTGAAAGCCAATCTCGGTCTGCTGACCAGCGAACAATCCAGCAACGAGGTCCGGGCGCAGCGCCTGCGTGCCCTGGCCGGGCTACTCCCTAAGGTGGACGGCAAGCTCAGTATGACGGAGCAGCAGATCAATCTGCAGGCGCTGGGGTTCAACGTCGCTCTTCCCCCCAATCTTGGCTTTCAGATCCCTACTATCGTCAGGCCGTATTCCTACCAGACTGCGCAAGCCAGCGCTACCATACCGCTGTTCGATTTCAGCGCCTTGAGTACTTTCCGCGGCTCTCGCGAAGAGACCAAGGCGGCGATGCTGAGCATCAAAAACGCACGTGACCTGGTGGTGCAGGCGGTGGGCAACGCTTACTTGCAGATCATCGCGGATGCGGCGCGCATCACCGCAAAGCGCGCTGAAATTGAGGCCGACACTGCCGTCTTTAACAACGCCACGCGCCGGCACGATGCCGGTGTGGCGATCGCTATCGATGTGCTGCGCGCGCAAGTGGAATTGAAGCAGCGCCAGCAACAGCTGGTGTCGGTTACGAACCAGTTTGAGAAAGACAAGCTCACTCTGGGCCGCATCACTGGCTTACCTTCCGGTCAGGACTTCACCGTCGCCGACCCCTCGCCGTCCGTGCCGCTCGAAGCTGTCACGCTGAAAGAGGCCCTGGCGAAGGCGTATGAACACCGGCCCGATTTTCAGGCCGCCAGAGCTCGCGTGATTGCCGCGCAATTTACGCTGCGCGCCGCTAAAGCCGAACGCTACCCGACGTTGACCGCCAGCGGCAGGTACGGCGACGAAGGCTTACGTTTGCTCAACAATTCGCACGGCGTGTTTACCGCGACCGGCGCTATCGAATTCAACATCTTTGACGGAGGCCGCATTAAGGCCGACATTCTTCAGAACAACTCCGAACTGCGCAACCGCCGCAACGAGATGGAAAACTTGCGCGGTCAAATCGACTATGAAGTGCGCAGCTCTCTGCTCGATCTCAAATCCGCGGCTGACCAGGTCGATGTTGCGGGAACCAACGTGCAGCTTGCCAACGAAACGCTGAAACAAGCGCGCGACCGCTTTGCCGCCGGAGTGACCAACACGGTCGAGATTATGCAGGCACAACAATCCGTGGCGGATGCCGACGAAAATCTCATCTCCGCCCAATTTCAATACAATCTGGGCAAGGTCGAACTGGCCCGTTCTCTTGGGCTGGCCGAAGAAGGCATGCGCGCTTACTTCGCGAAACGCCCGTGAACGCTTTCGACGTTCACTCTTTCTCGCAGCCGGACCGTGTGCGTGTCACGCACTGTTCGCTTTCTCTGCGCGCCTCCTTTGACGAACGCGTGTTGAGCGGCACGGCGCAGCTTCGCTTGCAGCGCTCTGATCCGGATGCACCGCTCGTGCTGGATACCCGCGATCTGCAGATTCATGCTGTCACCGCGGGTGCGCAAGAACTCTCCTTTGAAGTCGGTCCACGCGACCCGGTACTGGGCAGTGCGCTTACGATCGAACTACCGGCGGGTGACGATTCGGTTTGCATTCGTTATACGACTCACCCCGGCGCCAGCGGCCTGCAATGGCTCACTCCCAGGCAAACGGCGGGCAAACAGCATCCGTTTCTTTTCAGTCAAAATCAGTCGATTCACGCCCGAAGTTGGATTCCCTTGCAGGATTCGCCCGGCGTGCGCATCACCTACGATGCGCGCATTGAACCCTCGGAAAATCTGCGTGTGCTCATGAGCGCAAACCGGACTGCTGGCCGCGCGTTTGAAATGAATCTGGCCGTCCCGCCTTACCTCATCGCGCTGGCGATCGGCGATCTGGATTTCGTGGAACTGGGTCCACGCACCGGCATCTACGCCGAGCCGCCCGTTCTGGCCGCCGCCGCGCGTGAGTTTGAAGATACCGAGCGCCTGGTCACAACCATTGAGCGGCTTTACGGGCCGTACCGCTGGGGCCGTTACGACCTGCTGGTTCTGCCGCCCAGCTTTCCGTTTGGCGGCATGGAGAATCCCTGCTTGACCTTTGTGACGCCCACCGTTATCGCCGGCGACAAGAGCCTGGTCAGCCTGATCTCGCATGAGCTCGCGCATTCCTGGTCGGGCAACCTGGTGACGAATGCGACCTGGCGCGATTTCTGGCTGAACGAGGGCTTTACTACTTATCTCGAAAATCGCATCCAGGAAGAAGTTTACGGCCGCGAGCAGGCGCTCATGGAGCAGGTGCTCGATCGCCGTGAGCTGGAGAAAGAATTATCGGAGCTCCCCCCGGCCGACCAGATTTTGCACGTCGACCTTACCGGCCGCGATCCCGATGAAGGCTGCACCTACATCCCGTATTTCAAAGGCGCGCTCTTTCTCCGTCAGATGGAGCAGGTCTTTGGCCGTGGCGTCTTCGATGTCTTCATTCGCTCCTACTTCGACCGGTTCGCATTCCAAAGCATTACGACCGCGGAAGCACTGGAGTACCTGCGCCAGGAGCTCTTCGCGCGCTTCCCGGAGAAAGCATTGCAGATTCCCTTAGACAACTGGGTGAATGATGCAGGCTTGCCCGCCTCCGCGCCGCGTTCCCGCTCACCGCGTCTGGAGGAGGTCGCCTCGGCTCCTGCTCCGCTAACTACGTGGAGCACCCAGGAGTGGCTGGAATATCTAAAGACCTTGCCGCGTCCTTTAACTGACGCGAAGCTATCCGCATTGGACGCCAACTGGAATCTGACCCGCTCCGGCAATCACGAAATACTCGAAGAGTGGCTGCTGATTGCGATTGAGAACACCTACCAGGCCGCCTACCCGCGCCTCGAAAGCTATCTGCAGGAAGTCGGCCGGACAAGCCTGGTGAAGCCGCTCTACGCTGCGCTCGCCAAAACTCCCGAAGGGGAAATCCTCGCCCGCAAAGTCTACGCCGAAGCCCGCGCAGGCTATCACCCGATTACCCAGACCGCCGTGGACAAGGTCCTCGCCGAAGCGCGTCATTTTTCCAAATAGAAGCTGCCTGCAAAAAGAGCGTCGATACCCGACGAATAGAAACTCCGCACGGCATCGCGCGGCGTGCACACCAGTGGATCGCCGAATAAATTGAAACTGGTGTTATACAGCACGGGCAATCCGGTGGCTTTCCCGGCTGCGGTCAACAGTGCGTGATACAACGGATTCTCCTCCTTGCTCACGGTGTGAACACGGATCAAATCCCCGCTCAGAAGCGCCGCCGAAAACACCTTCCGGTGCTTTGGCCTGACCGTGCCCACGGTCGCCAGGTAGCGCGCGTTGGAACCCACTTCGAAATATTCTTGTGCGTATTCCTCCGGCACCGAAGCCGCAAACTTCCGGTGGCTCTCGCGGTGCTTTATGTATACGTTCAAGTTTTCCGTGGAGTAAGGATTCAACGGCGACGCCAGAATGCTGCGGTTTCCCAAGGCCCTCGGTCCGAATTCCATCCGCCCTTGCATCCACGCGACGATCTTGTTATCGCTCAGCGTCTCAATTGCCTGCGCGATCAACTCACCTTCCGTGGCCAGCAGGTGAAATCGAAGTTTGCAGTTCTCTAATACGCCTTTTACCTGCGCCGCGTCATAAGCAGGACCCAGGCAGAGCGTTTCAAATGGCGCCCGGGCTGTCTGGCCGTAGAAGTTATGCCAGGCGTGCAAGGCCGCGCCCAGAGACGTACCCGCGTTGCCCGCCACCGGCTGTACAAACACGTTCTGAAAACGCAGTTCCAGCGCTTGCACCAGCAGCGCATTCAACGCGAGACCGCCCGCGATGCAGAAATTTCCATCTGCCGTCGCCATCGCGCTCACTGTCTCTTCAATGGCCGTTTGCAGACTGCACGCCAGGTCTGCCTTCGTTTCCTGCGATAGCGGCTCCTTGGCTGGAATTCCGGTCTCGTCATAGAACCGCGCGCTGAATCCGCCCTGCGTTAAACGGTCCGCGTCAAAGTAGCCGCGCTCCAGTTTCGGCCAGGTTTGCTTGGTCTTGTTCTCCGCGTGCAATATCTTGCGAAACACGTCCAGGTACGCCGCTTTGCCCGATGCCGACATCCACTGCACTTTGTGCTCATCGGCGCGCGGCTCATATCCCAGCATCTCGGTCACCCGATTGAACAGATCGCCGAGCGAATCCGGGAAATACAACTCGCGCACCGGCGTGAGTTGCGTCTTCTCTCCCCGGAACAGCACCGCTGATCGAAAATCTCCAGCACGATCCACGCTCAGCACCGATGCCGAATCGAACCCCGACGCATAGTACGCCGAAGCCGCATGCGCATGGTGATGCTCCACCACTACAATCTCGCTGCGTGGAAAACGCGCCCGCAATTCCAGCTGCGCGTCGCTCTCCGGCCCCACCGAAAAGGGCCTCGCCAAAGCCACGCCGTCGATTTCTGATTCCCGCACCCCGGCCACTTCGAGCGCCAGCGCAAACGCCTCGGCCGGAAATGTGCCCGGACGGTCCTGCCGGGAAACTTTGGCCTGCTCCACGGCTGACGCGATACGCCCGTTCTTGATCACGCAGCACGAGGGATCGCTGAGTAACCCGCCCAATCCAATCAATACTTTGGGAGCCATTAAACGTTCCGCAACCGGGCGATGGCCCGCTCCCGCCCCACGCAAACGAACACCGCGAACGCGCCCGGTCCCACAGGTTGGCCGGTGAGGGCTGCCCGGCTGCCGTTGATCAGCACGCCCGCCTTGACGCCGCGCTCTTCCGCCAGCTTTCGCAACTCTGCCTCCACGCTCGCCTCGGTAAACTCCGGGTTCGCCGCCAGCCGTTCGGCTAGCACGCGCAGCAACTCGCGCGCCCCTGGTGCATCCAGTTTTTCCAGTGCTTTCGGTTCAATCTCAAAATCGTCGCTGAAGTACGCGCGCCCTTTGAGCGGGAAATCGTTCAGCGTCGAGAACCGTGCGCGAATCGTATCCACCGTGTGTTCAAAGAATTGCTCGTCGCCATAGGGCGCCCAACCATGCTCAGCCAGCGCGGCGCGCACCAGCGGGGCCAGTTGCTCTACCGGCATGCTCCGCAAATGCTGTGAATTCAGCCATAGCGCCTTCGGATCAATAGGATCTTCTTCGCTAAAATTCACCACGGCGTTGCTGCGGTTCACGCCTTCGAAGTTGAATCCGTTCTGCAGCTCCAAAAGCGTCATCTGCTCCCGGTTGTCTTTCGGCGACCAGCCCAGCAGCGAAAGGAAGTTGATGTAACCCAAGGCCAGGAAACCGTGATCCCGGTAAGTGGTCACGCTCACCACCGGCCCGTGTTTGCGCTTGGACAATTTGGATCCATCCGGTGCGATCAACAGCGGCAGATGCGCAAAGCGCGGCGCGGCAGCGCCCGCCGCCATAAAGATCAAAATGTGCTTGAAAGTGTTGGAAAGGTGATCCTGTCCGCGGATAACGTGCGTAATCTTCAGGTCGATATCGTCCGCGCAGGATGCCAGATGGTAGGTCGGCATGCCGTTGCTGCGCAGCAGCGCGAAATCCTCGACGTCGGCCGTCAGTTTCGCTTGCAGCCCAAACACTTCGTCCGTGAACGAGACCTCCTGGGCTGGATCGCGCTGCACCCGGTAGCGAATCACGAACGGCTCGCCCGCCGCGGCCCGCCTGTCGCTTTCTTCGTTCGACAAGGCGCGCATCTCCGGATTGCAAAGCCATGGCCCCTCGCCGTGCGGTCTTTCCTGCGTCGCCGCCTCGCTTGCCGGGACGAAATCGCGGTAGGCGAACCCCCTCGCCAGCAGATCGTACGCCAGTTCGCGATGTAAGTCCAACCGCTCCGATTGCCGGTAGAATTCGTCCCACCCCAATCCCAGCCAGTCCAATCCGGCAAAGATGGAATCGAGCGATGCCTGCGTGTTGCGGTCGACATCCGTATCGTCTATGCGCAGCACCATCGTGCCGTGATGCTTGCGCACATACAGCCAGTTAAAGATAAAAGTGCGCGCGCTGCCGATATGCAAATACCCTGTCGGCGAGGGCGCAAAACGAGCCCTGATCATGAAGTCTCAGTGTACGAAAACAGCTCTAGACTGAATGGCTATTGTCAATTTCCTGCCATCCGGCGTGCGATTTCGACGCTTCCCCTGGCAAATTCCGAATCATGCGGACAGCCGCAGCGATCCTAAGTCGTTGTCTGCCAAGCTTTTGATCTGCTGGCATTCGATGTGCTCTAACTCGCGCAGGAGGCGCAATGAATCTTAATCCCGCGCAATTGAACCAGCTGTCCGATGTTTTTCAGAACCTAAGCAATGCAGCCCGCCAAGCCGGATCCGCTAAGGGAGTTGCAGCCAGCACATCTGCTCAATATTTCAATCAGTTACTCAGTCAAATGAGCCAGAATCTGCAGGTGCACGGCAGCACGTCCGGCTCTACCCCGAAAGCGCAAAATGCATCCAACACGCTGACGGCGCTACTGGGCAAGTTTATTTAACCCGAGTTGAGCCGATCGCAGCCGCGCATACAGATCCTGGAATTGCGCAAGCGTGAGTTGCTCGGCCCGCAGTCCGGCCTCGGGCAACTCATCCGCCATCGCGCCGAAGAACGGCCGCAAGTTGTTCCTCAGTGTTTTTCGCTTCTGTGCAAAGCAGCGGCCCACAAACTTCAACAACTCGGGCAGATTTTCCGTCACCTGCTGCTTGCGGCGGAATTTCACTGCTCCCGAATGCACCTTGGGCGGCGGATCGAACGCCTCCGGCGGCACTTTGCAAACCAGTTCGACCGCGCACACCAGTTGAGTGGCAACCGTCAGATACCCGTAGTCCCGGGTGCCTGGATTTGCCACTAAACGTTCCGCTACTTCCAGTTGAACCAGGAACACTGCGGTGGCAAAACGCTCGTCCATAGCCAGAAATTTTTCAATAATCGGCGAAGTGATGTAATACGGCAGGTTGCCCACTATCGCCGCTTCTCCCCACTGGCCCAGGTCCGTCTCCAGCACGTCAGCCTCATGCACCTGTAAGTTCGGCTCGTTCGCAAATTTCTTCTTCAACAGGTAGGCGAGCCGGTTATCCAGTTCCACCGCATGCAACTCGCTGGTGCGCGGCAGCAGATGCCGTGTCAGAGCGCCCCGGCCCGGCCCGATCTCGATAGCCCGTGCGGTATGCGTCCCGCAAGCAGCTTCGGCTAACCGCTCCAAAACCGTGTCGAGAATAAGAAAGTGCTGCCCTAGCTTGCGCGGCAAGCCTCAGTGTAGAACACTAGACGATGTAAGGTGGGCTAGGCTTTCGCATCGTTTTGACTTGCTATCGTTTTAGCTAGTGGGGAATGTATCAGCCTGATTTGTTTGAAGAGCGTCTAAAAGCTGCTCAGCAGGAAATTCGTCAGCTTCGGTCTGAGCTTAGAGCCTCCGAACTTCATCTGGCGCGCACTCTGGAGATGCTGGAAGCCCAGCAAGGGCAGCTCGACAGCCACCAGGCCTCTATCGTTCGCGTCGACCGGGTGCTCATGGATTTGACCACCGGGCGGCTGTGGCGTACGCTTCGTGCGGCCGGCAACCTCGTCAAAAAATTTCTTCCCGCCAACGCGGAAAATGGCGCATCGCCGAATTTCGGCCGCAAGAACACGATTCTGGTCTGTGATGAGCCGCTGGTTACCGAAACCCGGCCTCGCAGCGGACTGATTACGGTGCGTGGATGGTGTCTGGCGGAGGGTGGTGTAGATGCTGTCGAAGTGGAAATTCCAGGACTGCCTCCGCTGCGAACGAAACCGAATGTGCCGCGCCCCGATGTCAAAAAGGCTCACCCGGTATTGGATACGGACGGCCAGGCCGGCTTCACGATGGAATTCGATTCGCTGGCTCTTTCCAAAGGCCGCTATCCGCTGACGTTGCGCGTGATCTCGCAAGGCGTTACGGTGCGCGAGGCCAAAACCTTTGTGGAGATCGATCATGAAAAGGGTTTTGCTTCCGATTATCAGCGCTGGATCCACGAGTTTGAACGTCCCGATAACGATCTGATCGAGCTGAAGCTTCCGTCCTTTTCGCGCCATCCCCTGATTAGCATTCTCACGCCGGTCTACAACACCGATCCCGCCGAACTGACCGCCGCGCTGCAATCCGTGCTGGATCAGTCCTATCAGAATTGGGAGCTTTGCCTGGCCGACGACGCATCGTCCCTCCCGGAAGTGCGCCAGATTCTGGAAGAGTTCGCCGCGAAAGACGACCGCATCAAAGTGGTCTACCGGCCCCAGCGTGGTGGGATTTCCCGCGCCTGCAATGCTGCGTGGGAAATCGCAACAGGCGATTACCTCTGCTTCCTTGATCACGACGATACGCTGGCTCCGCACGCGCTGGCGTATGTTTGCGAAGCGCTCAATCAAGACCCGGCGGCTGACCTGATCTACAGCGACGAAGACAAAATCGACGCCAAAGGCCGGCGCTCCACGCCGTTCTTCAAACCCGATTGGTCGCCTGACCTGCTGCTCTCGGAAAATTATGTTTCTCATCTGCTGGTTCTCCGCAGCGATCTGGCGAAAGCGGTGGGTTTCCTCAATCCGGAGTTCGACGGCAGCCAGGATTACGATCTGATCCTGCGGGCATCCGCGCGCGCCGCGCAAATCCGGCACATACCGAAGGTGCTTTATCATTGGCGGGCCGGAGTCCTTTCCACCGCAACCTCTCTCGACAACAAAAGTTATGCATTGGAAGCCGCTAGGAAAGCGCTCGAAGGCCATTGCCTCACAGCCGGTGAAGGCTCAGCAGTTGAGCCCGGAAGCATCGCTGGACGTTGGCGTGTGCGCCATAACGTACCCGCGGGCTCCCAGGTCAGCATCATCATTGCTTCCGGAGGCCGCGTGGAAACGCTGCGTACCAACCTCGAAAGCCTCTACGAGAAGACTACTTACACCGATTACGATGTTGTCATCATTGACAACTCCAAAAATACCGCGATTGAGCGGTTGGTCCACCTGTTCCAAGCCACTCGCTCCAACCTCCGCTATATCGACTGGCGCAACAAGCCTTTCAACTACTCGGCAATCAACAATGCCGCCGCGAAAGAATGTCATTCGCCTGTCCTGCTCTTTCTGAACGACGATACTTCGGTCATCGCGCCCGGCTGGCTGGAGGCGATGCTCGAACACGCGCTGCGTCCTGACATTGGAGCCGTGGGAGCTAAGCTGCTCTATCCGAATGGCGCCATCCAGCACGCCGGAGTAGTTATGGGCCTCTTTGATAACTGCGGCCACGCCTTCAAGGGATTACCCGGCGAGACGCCTCACTACTTCGATTTCAGCGACGTGATCCGCAACGTCAGCGCCGTCACCGGGGCTTGCCTCATGACCCGCGCCGATACCTTTTGGCAGGCCGGCGGCTTCGATGAGGCGCAGTTTGCGGTGGCCTTCAACGATATCGATCTGTGCCTGAAAATCGCCTCCTTCGGCTACAGAAATCTCTATACGCCGCATGCTTTGCTCTATCATCACGAATCGCTTTCGAAAACCTCAAAGGACCTTATCCCGCACCCCGAAGAAGTGGCGGGCATGCGCTTCAAATGGGATAAAGTGATCGCCGGCGACCCGTATTACAGCCCGAATTTGACCCGCAATGACGAAGACTATTCGCTGCGGGCCCGCGCCTGACGGCAAATAGGCGTTATTCTAAAGCTAGAGGCGTTGGCATGTCCGATTCGAACGGCGACAAGATATCTTACGTGACCTTCGATGGAAGAACCATTGTGAATGGGAAAGCCCTGCTGCGCGATCCCAAGGTCAAAGAGACCATTGAGAAGCTTTCCAAAGCCAATGAACGGTTCCGTAAGCGCCGCGGCATCACATTCTTGAGACCGGCTAAAACAGGCGCCTAAGCCTGGCGCATGCCTTACAATCTCCTGCTATTGCCGCTGATCGGCGGCTTTCTCTTCGTTCATCTCACTCATTTCTTCCGCTTCGGCGCCCAGCGTCTGGACGGGTACCGGCTGCTGTTCCAATCCGCTATCGCCGGAATTTGCCTGGCGTCCATCGCCCGGATCGTGGATCTGATGATCGGCCTGACGCCGGTGGGCGCGGCCGCCGCTCGTTTGTGGTTCTGGTTTTCGCCATTCAACTATTCCGGAGTCAGCGCTCTCGCCTTGCTGATGGGGCCTGCCTTCGCCCTTCTTGTGAATCTCCGCATCGATAAAAAGCGCGCCAAGGATATCGAGATTCGCCGGCATGGGAATTCGCTCATCCGGCTGCTGCACCGCGCCGAGAAGGACAAGCTGCTGCTCTCCATTACGCTCGACAGCCGCAAATGGTACGTTGGCTGGGTCGCGGAATCCCCTAATCTGGACCCGCAGGAGTTTTATTTCCGCTTGCTGCCGTTCATCAGCGGCTATCGCGATAAAGACACGCTGGAAACATTCCGGCTGGTGTTCTATCAGGACGTACTCCGGGAGACCGACCTGGAGCCGGAGCAGTTTTACATCACGCTGCCGCTCAAAGATGTCAAGATGGCCGGCTTATTTAACGACGATGTCTACAATGAATACTTTGCCGAGCCGGAAGATGACGCTGATCCGCTAGTCCCTTCCATCGACGCTGAACCGTCCGCCGCCCGCCAGAAACAGCGTTAACGCCGCCCCGAAATAGACCCACGCCAATTCGCCGCTTCCATCGCCCATCAACTGAAACTTATGCACCATCACGAATGCCACGCCGGTGTTGATGGCAACAATGAGCGCCGCCCAACGCGTTCCCAATCCTAAAACGAGCAGCAGCGAACAGACCGCGTCGGAGAACACGGCGAGCGCCAGGCTGCGGCGCGCGCCAATATGAAAAGGGTCGGGGAAATGCGCCGCCATGCGGGAAAAGCCGCTAACCTTGTTCAGGCCATGCCTCAGAAACAGGGCGCTTCCCATCCACAGGCGTAACACCAATAATGCCAAGTCATAGCCCCGCGGAATGAAGCCGAGCCGCAAAAAACTATTCATCTCAGAAACTATACGCTATCCCGGAACCGCCGGTAATGCCCCTTGTATCTGGCTCTACGGCACTATGGGCGGAAAATGATCGGCGTGAAAGAGATGCGTATATCGCTGCTGGTGGGCATCGCCAGCCGCAAGGCATTGGGAATTTCGGGAACGGAAATGTTGTTGTATTGCAGCCTGGTTGCGTCGCCCGAAAACGAGCCTGCCTTGTCCCGTACTGCGTAATCGATAATCCGCCCGTTGCTATCCACGCTCAGCGTCAGGACTACGGAAGAACGCAGTTCCACGGGTACCAGGTTCGCGTCGCCCCGCTCGGCATACATAACCGGGACTTCATACGTGACGCCTCGCGTTGTGGTGCCTATGGTAAATGCCAAAGCGCCAAATAGCACTATGCTCGAAAACAAACCGCCCGTCGCCGGAATGGTGATGGGCCGCATCAACTCATCCAGGCGAAACGCCCAGTAGTTCCAAATCCGCAGGAAACGGGACCCGTTCGTCTCAATGAGGGCCTTCCGTTCGCGCGATGCACTGATCTGCAAGCGCAGGCGCAGCTCTGCCGGAGCTTTCACCGGGCGCAGTCCATGCAGCGTTGCACGAACATCGTGAATTTCGTGGACGCGCCGGGAACAATCCTGACACTCGGCCAAGTGAGCCTCTATCCGGGAGTGCTCGCTCTTGCGCAGTCTCCCATCCACGTAATCCATGCTCCGGCGCTGAATACTCCAACAGGTCATTTGTTTACCATTCTTGGAAAACTTACCCCTCCCCTACGCCAAGGCTTCGGCAAAACCCTGATCGGGCCGTTGAGTCAACTCACGGCGCAAGGCCTCGCGGCCTCGCAGGATCCTCGATTTCACAGTGCCCAAAGACACCTGCAAAATCTCAGCAATTTCTTCGTAGCTCAAATTCTGTATATCTCGCAAAACCACAGCCGTGCTAAAAACCGGGTTGATTCTCGTCAACGCACGCTCTATCAGCGTCCGGTTCTCGCTATTCAATACCTGTTCAAACGGTGAGCGCCCCGGATCCTGGGCGAATTCCAGAGAATTCGGATGTTCCGGCCGGTCGTCTTCGAGCGATACCTCGCGCCGGCAATGCCGCGCAAACCAGCGCCGGTGGTTGTGGGCTTCATTTACGGCAATCCGGTAAATCCAGGTGCGTAAACTGCTTTGTTCCCGGAACGCGCTTACGCCGCGAAATACCTTCAGAAACACTTCCTGCGCCACGTCGCACGCATCCGATTGATTGCCCAGGAGACGGTATACAATCCCGTATACGGACTGTTCGTAGCGCTCAATCAATTCTTCATAGGCGTCCTCTATACCGGCCCTCAGTCCGCGGAGAATACGCGCGTCTTCTTCGGAGACTCCACTCTGAGCGCCTGCCAGAATGGACAGACCTTTATTACCCGCCGTGGGTTGCGTCATTGCCTTGAATTTTACCGCTAGTCGATTATAGGCATCCCAAGCCAGTTATTAACTTGGACTCCACCGCCGCCGCCCAAGTTCCCCCCGTTCGCACACCAATTTGTAATAAGCCTCATATTTTGGAATGATCAGAGTGGTGCAGAACCGCGTCTGGGCGGTATTTCGCGCACTTGCCGCCATGCGGGAATGGAGCGCATCGTCCGTCAGGATCTCCGTCAGCCGCCCCGCTTGCGCATCCACGTCGCCCACCGGTTCCATAAAACCATCCACTCCCTGCGTAATCAAGTCCGGAACACCGCCCGCCAGCGTCGCCACCGGGGGCACCCCGCACGCCATGGCCTCCAGCGCCGCCAGTCCGAATGCCTCAATCTCGCTGGGCAGATGCAGCGCGTGCATGCGTGGAATCAGACGCTCCATGTGATCCTGCTTGCCCAGAAAACGTACGTGCTCCTCCACGCCCAGCTCTCGCGCCAGTTCCTCCGCGGGACTCCGGTCCGGCCCGTCGCCCGCCATCACCAGTTCGGCGTCCACGTGTTTCCGCACCTTGGCAAATGCCTGCACACAATCGAGCACCCGCTTCACCGGCCGGAAATTCGAAATATGCAGAATCCGCTTACGGCCCTTGCTCCGGGCTTCCTCGTCCGGCCGGTACAGATCACAATTCACAAAGTTATGGATCACTTCAATCGGTTCGCGGATGCCAAAGAAATCTTCCGTCCGCTGGCGCATGTATTCGCTGATGGTGGTCACGCCGTCCGAGCGCTCTATGGAAAACTTGGTGATGGGGAAGTACGACCGGTCTGTTCCCACCAGCGTGATATCCGTGCCATGCAGCGTGGTAATGAATGGCAAATACCGGTTTGGGGTCATCTCCTGCGCGAGGAAGGCCGAAATAGAATGCGGAATCGCGTAGTGCACGTGCAGCAAGTCCAGGCTATGCCGCTCGGCCACCTCCGCCATCCGCGAGGCCAACGCCAGGGAGTAAGGCGGATATTGAAACAGCGGATAGGTCGAGACTTCTACTTCGTGATAGTAAACGTTGGGCGTGTCCGGATCCAGGCGGATGGGGTTGGCATAGCTAATGAAGTGAACCTCATGCCCGCGCCAAGCCAATTCCATCCCGAGTTCGGTCGCCACAATGCCGCTGCCCCCGTAAGTCGGATAGCAAGTAATGCCGATTCGCATCCTCCCAGTATCAGGTCGACGCGAACCGCGGCTAAACCGGGAACTGTGACTTGAACCATCCATTGGCCTTGGTGGCCGTCGGATGCTTCCTTTTGGAGTTCGCAGTACAGCCAGGTCCTTACCGGCCACAACGCAGCATTTCTGTAAACACTGGCCGAGTAGGGAGGACCTATCTGAGTGACTGGCTCGTGATCGCTCTCTGGTGCGATGCACGTTCCGGTAACCGGACATCGCTGGCGGACCTTCGTACCGTGTAGTTTTCGGCAAGGTGCATGACTTAAGCTATCCGTTGACGAAGTCGTTTTCGCGATCCAAGATTGGCTGACAGCCGGGTTTAGTAGTCATACAGCATCGGCGGTTGTTTTCCAAGCAGGCGAAGATAGATGTAAATCTGCCCCCGGTGATGCCAATGCTCGTCGTAGGCGAACGCAAAATACCGCCATGCCGGATATGTACCGAAAGGTGATTCGACCGGATGATTCAACTGATTCTCCGACATCATGGAGAATATGCTTCGCGCGGTTTGATGACACGCCTGGGCGTATGTTCTCAGATCGTCCACTGTGATCAGCGCCTGGAGTTCCGCTGCGACTGCCTGTTCTTCCGGGCTGGAGCGGCTGGCCGCCTCCGCAGTGAACCGTCCCTGCTGGACGGCCTCCGCTAAGGTCTTTTCCTGACTGTACACATGAAAGATCAACTCCCGAGGCGTGCGCATCTCCGGCTTTGGGCGGAAATCAAGGTCTCGGTCTGTGAATGCGCCGATCGCTCGGAGAGTGACGCTGTGCACCATATTGAAGTATTCGCACAGTGCCGAAAACGTTTGCTGGTCCATAGAATCCCCTTACTTCAACGCATCTGCGCTCGGAAGCCGGCTCGAACTACGGTGTTCGGGGTTTGACGTCCGGTTTCGTGTACGACCAGTGGCTGTGGACAAGCTTCCACGTTCCCCCAACCCCTGCGTACATCTCGCTCGAGTTCCACCGGGCAAGCACGCTCTCCGGACCGCCTGATAGCTTGCCGTAGTTCGTGAGATTGTACGTCAAGAGCGCCACATTTCCATATTGTTGAACCTTGGGATCGATCATCTCGTAGCGTGGTTCCGTGATAGTGCCCTTGAATTGCTTGATCGGCTCCACGAGCGCTTTCAAAGCCTCCAGTCCGTCGACGCGCTTGTCGCGGAACGGGTCAAAATACGTCACCTCCGGCGCGCTGAGGTCGAGGTAACCTTGCGGATCGAACGTAATCCAGCGATCGAGCGCGGAACGTTCTAAGGCGATGATCTCTTGAGCTAAGGCGGTCACGGGAACTCCTTTCTGGTTTCGAAGGCTGCATGAGCTGACGAAAATCAGGGACAAGCTGATCCACCCGGTTAGGCAGCTCACCTTTTGTTCCATAGAAATAGTGCTCCTCCGGCGAGCGAAGAGAGCGGCCCGGCGATGAGAAACGCCAGCCCATACCAAAGCGGCGCATCGCCCACTTGCGCAGCCAACAACGCCGTGACAGCGCAGAAGACGATCACGCTCATGACCGTTTCAGCGCCTGGACGGAGTCTGGCGGCCACATACCCGCCGGCCACCATCGTCGCTAGACCGATGATCAAGCTGACGACTGGGCGCAATGAGGATTCCGGATTTACGACTCCCGAAAGCGCGGCATCGGCCGCTGACTCAAGCAGCCCTGCAGCGATGTAAACGCCCAACCCAACCGAGAATGTGCGAATCCAACAGCCCTGCCGCGCGGCCTTCCATGCGATGGGCGGAATCGAACGCAGTGTTTGTCCCCAATACCAGGACCAGCAAGAGTCCGACGATTGAGTGCGGAGTGAGAACTCTTCGGCTAGGTCGCCCATTATCTCTTCCCGATCCATCGCAGGAAGGAAACAACGGAGGAGCCAGTTCGCCAGGCGCGGAGGGGAATCCGGAGTCACGTTATCCCCCATTGAGGCTTCAGCCCGTGCATCATCTTGCGAATGGCGTCGTGGGACACTCGTAGAGCCTCTTCACCGCTTGGCTCTAGCCGAAAAAATCGCTTCGCGCGCCCACCGCGCGCCGGAGTCGGGTCGCCTGTAAAAGAGCTGACGTAGCCCTTTGTTTCCAGTCGTTCGAGGGTTGCATAGATGGCCCCAATCGAGATGCTCCGTCCCGTGCGTTGCTCGATCTCGCGAAGCACCGTCATCCCATACGCCTTCGATTTGAGCCTCACCAGTGCGAGAAGGATGATCTGCTCCAACGGTCCCAAGATCTCCCCACGTGGCATATGTTTTATACAATAGAAGAAATATGCGGGGTCGTCAAGGCAATCTGTCCGCGCTCTGGGTTTCTGTGTGCTGAGGGGAAGGACAACGGCGGTCTACCCACCGGGCCTGCCCAGCGCTGCTGAAAGGAAACGTCTCACGCCGATCGCTTGGTCGGGATTGTGGAAGGTAGCCAGACTCTTCGTTTTCGGGCTCGAAAACGTAGGATGCCTCCAGTTCGTCGTCAGTGCTCAACGGGTCCGGCAAGTTCGTCCTTCTGTGCGCCCAGAGAACGGCGATGCCGGATGTGGCCCGACGCGACGCGGATTACCCGCGATCAACGCCGAAGGATTGATCTACGCTTGCTGACTACTGAGATTTGGACCGGCGGCCAACGGATGGTTCAAACCGCCAATGGATGGTTCAAGTAACAGGAACCACGCGCGCGTCGCGTTCGTCTTAAGCGATAATCTCAGCATGAAGATTCGAATCGCGCTTCTCTTCTTACTTTTGGCGTTTTGCTTTACGCTGCTGGGCGAAGATTCCAAGACCACCATTAAGATCCTGGTCACGAACCAGTACGATAAGCCGGTGGACAATGCCGCGGTGATTCTGGATTTTCTGGGTTCGCGGCAGATCACTAAAGTGGGCAGGAAAAAGCGCGTTCACTGGGAAGTGCACACGAACCAGGAGGGGCGCGCGCACTTCCCGCCGGTACCCGAAGGGACCATTCAGTTACAGGTACATAAATTGCGCTATCAGACCTTCGGCAAAAACGTGGATGTGGCGGGCGCCGAACAGTTGGTGGAAATCAAGCTGGAACCACCGCAAAGCCAGTACAGCACCCACGAGCCTTTAAAGCCGAAAGATTCCAAATAGCCAGATCGTTCTATTTGGCTTTATCGAGCGCGATTCCTTCTATCTCGATCTGCACATCGCGCGGCAGCCGCGCGACTTCCACGGTGGTCCGGGCCGGCGGTGTAGCGGGGAAATAACTGCCGTACGTCTCGTTCATGAGCGCAAAATCGCCCATGTTCTTGAGGAAAACAGTGGTCTTCACCAAGTCCTCCAGGCCGAGACCGGCCGCTTCCAGCACGAGTTTCAAATTCTCCAGCACGCGCGCGCACTGGACCTGGATGGAACCCGCGACCAGTTCGCCCGTTTTGGGGTCGGCGGGAATCTGCCCGCTCAAAAAGACGAATCCGTTCGCGCGCAGGCCGGGCGAATACGGGGCGACCGGCTTAGGGCCGTCTTTAGCTATGATGCTTTCTTTCATGGTTCTATTTTGCACGTATTCTCTTTTGCGCCGGGCATGCGCAGCGTCCCCACCAACTCGCTGACGCTGTTCACCTTTAAACGGCGTAAAATTTGGCCGAGCTGCCTGGCAATACGCTGCGGCGCGCGCGGATCGACGAAGCTGGCAGTCCCCACCTCGACGGCGCAGGCTCCCGCAATCAGAAATTCGGCGGCGTCTTCGCCGCTCAGAATGCCTCCCAGGCCGATGACCGGCACGCGCACGGCTTTCGCCGCTTCATAGACCAGCCGCAGGGCAAGCGGCTTAATGGCGGGTCCGGAGAGACCGCCGAAGCCATTTCCAATACGCGGCGCGCGGGTCGTGACATCGATCGCCAGCGCCACAAACGTGTTCACAAGCGAGATGGCATCGGCTCCCGATTCGGCGGCCGCGCCGGCAAACGGCTCGATCCGGGCTACGTTCGGGGAGAGTTTCACGATCATCGGGCGTTTGGTGAGCTGCCGTACGCGGCTCACCACGCCGGCCAGCGATACCGGATCGCTGGAGAAGAAGATGCCGCCTTCCTTCGTATTCGGGCAGGAGACGTTCAACTCATACGCTGCAATACCTGGAGCGTCTTCGAGTGCGCGAACGACTTCCACGTAATCCTCCGTCGAGTATCCGAATACGTTGGCAATGACAGGGACCGAGTACTCGCGCAACTTGGGCAGCTTGTCACGGATAAAGGCGGCAACGCCGACGTTCTGCAATCCGATGGAATTCATCATTCCGCCTTCGGTATGCCAGAGGCGCGGGGCCGGATTGCCGGCGATCGGCTCCCGCGAAAGGCCTTTGGTCACCAGTCCGCCGAGCTGGTTCAAGTCAACCAGCTTTGCGAATTCAATACCATAGCCGAATGTTCCGGATGCCGCCAGTACGGGATTGCGCAGCGGGATGCCGCAAAGCGTCGTTGACAGAAGCTGGTCAGGCATGCAGAACCGCCGGCAGCCAGGCGAGGAACCATTGCTCGAAATCGCGCAGGGTGGCCGCAGTCTGCTCGTCGAACGGCGTGTGTGAATGGTTCACCTTCCATCCGCGCGCGGCGGCTGCCCGTTTGATGCCCGCGGTGGCGGGGAACTGGTTGATCCAGGCGATGAATTCGTCCAGAAACGTGTTCAACCGGCCGGCGCGCCCCAGATCGTTTGCGGCGAGAGCGCGATCGAGCGCGACTACGAGCTCCGGCACCGCTGCCCCCACGCCGGAAATCATGCCGTCGGCTCCTAGAGGGCGCGCCCGAAAATAAAGCGGGTCGCTGCCGATCAGCAGGCGAAAAGGCAGATTGGCATGCAGCGTTTGCAGGCTCTCAAACAGCTGCCAATCGCCGCTGGAGTCCTTTATGCCTGCGAATTCTCCGGTGCTCAGGAGACGTTCTGCGAGGGCGGCCGGAATCGGGTTGGTGAATGCCGGGATGTTGTAAAGATAAATCGGCATTCTGCCGGCGAGCGCTACCGCAAACTGGCGATAGAACTCAAAAATCTGCGCCTCGTTATACCGGTAGAAGTAAGGCGGCATCAAGAGCAAGCCGGACGCGCACGAGTCCAGAGCGTTTTCCGCCAGATCAAGCGCACCCCCCAACGTCGAATGCGAGACGTTTACCAGCAGGGGAATGCGGCAACGCTTGCTGGCGAGCGCTAAGGTGCGCATCCGCTCCGCTACGTCGAAATGGACGAACTCTCCGGTGGAACCGAACAAGACGACACCGTCGACTCCGGCGTTCATAATCGTGTCCAGATAATCGAACAAGGCCGATGCATCGACTTCGATAGCATCGTCAAGGCGCGGGGTAGCAAGCGCGGTGTACACACCGCCCGCCAATGGGAATGGCTTGGTGTTTCGCATGAAAGACGAACGCGATTCAGGATGCGAAGCGTCGTCTTTGCAGTTTACTGCGTATCGGTTTGAACGCCAACACGTGCCCGTCCGCCCAACTAGGAGAGCAGGGACGAATGCCGCAGCACAGCCTGGTCCAGCAGGTCGAGGGGGTCCAGCAAATGCTCCGGCCGGAAGTGCTGGCTTGACCAGCGGCAGCCATCTATCAGTTCAATGCCGAGGAAGTAGCCGCACTCCTGAAACTGGCAATAGCGGACGGTTCCCACTAGTTCGCCGTCACCATATTCCATCGCAATATCAGTACCGGTGGGAATAGGGCTCTCGACCTGGAGGCATAGCCCGGAAAGTGAAATGTCTTCCAGGTTTGCGACTGATCTTCTCTGATGATGGGATTCATCCTGCCAAACCAATTGGACGATTTCCGCGCAAAGCAGCCGGTCGTTTTCACGGCGATCTTGATGGTCTTGCATACGTTTATTATCGGAGCGGAAGCGGGCTATGGTTAGGATTAGATTGGTTTCCGCCGCCAAATAAAAACGATGACCGGTCTACCCCATCCCGCGCCCACCAACCAACCGTCCGCCCCCCGTGATCCTCGATGGGGAATTGTGCTGCGCGTGGGATTCTTTGTGGCTACGGTTTTCGTCGCGCTCAGGCTCTTGACTGCGGTGTTCTACGCCCTGTTCGGGTGGCTGGTGGCGGGCACGGTGAGTTTATGCGCGGCCGGCTTGCTGGCGAACCTGCTTACCATCAGGATCTTCGACCGGCGCCCATTTACCGATATCGGCCTGCGGACAGGCGTTGCGTCCGCGCGAAATCTGCTGCTGGGCGTGGCGTTCGGCGGCGGATCGGCGGCCCTGATGTTATGGGCGCCGCTGCTGGCCGGCAGCGCGCATTTGGTGCTCCGGCCGAACCCGGCATTTACCTGGCCGAGTTTGCTGTTCTACCTGGCGGCGCTTGCTCTAGCCGCATCGGGCGAGGAGATGATCTTCCGCGGATATGCGTTTCAACTGCTGATTGAGAAGATGGGGCCGTTTGCCACCATTTTGCCGGTCGGCGTCCTGTTCGGGCTGATGCATGGCTCGAATCCAAATGCGTCGGGTTTGGGCGTGCTGAATACTGTCTTATGGGGCGTCCTGCTGGGTTACGCATTCCTGCGCAGCCGCGATCTGTGGCTGCCGATCGGTCTGCACTTTGGCTGGAACGCGGTTCTGCCGTTGTTTGGTGTGAATTTGAGCGGGCTTACAATTGAAGTGTCGAGGTACGTCTACCGATGGGATTTGTTGCCTCTTTGGAGCGGCGGGGAATACGGACCCGAGGGCGGTCTGCTGGCTACCATCTTCGTCACGGCATTGTTTTTTGCACTGGCCAGAGCGCCGATCGCGGTGCAAACGGCCGGTATCGCGCAAGTGCTCAACGAACCGGAATAGCGCTGGCTGCCGGCATTTTGTTGCTCTGCGGCCTGGCGGCTGACGCACGCGCCGATAAGTTGAGCCTGGATGAACGCATGGAGATTGAACGCGGGCTTACGGCCGAGTTTGCCACCGCCAAAGTTTCGGTCCCGCGGTCGAAGAAGCCCCTGGTGATTCACAGCGACGGGCAGTACGAGAAGGACGCCTGGGAGCAGGCGATGCTCGAGGGTGGACCGGCATCGCGCGTCGGCGACCAGCTGCAAATCACCTCCGTGCGCATTGACTCGAACAAGATCCTGCTTGAAATCAATGGCGGCACCAAAAGCGGTCATTGGTATGACCACGTACAGGTCGGCATGGGTGGCAGTACCCAGCCAGTCTCCACGAATCAGAACGGGCAACCGATCAACGGGTCGCGCATGGCACTGGTCTTTCCCGGCAACATTCCTTCGGTAAAGTCAGCGGAGATACGCCAGATGCTATCGACGATCTTCGATTTCGAAAAGCATTCCGCCTCGCAACATTACATGGACACCCTGCCGGAGCCCGTGAAGAAAGCCATAAAAGAGCAGCGCGCGATTCAGGGCATGGATAAAGACCAAGTCGTCTTGGCGCTGGGTAAACCGAAAAACAAGAGCCGCGA
Organism: Bryobacteraceae bacterium; assembly: GCA_035316385.1. GTDB lineage: Bacteria > Acidobacteriota > Terriglobia > Bryobacterales > Bryobacteraceae > Bog-105. The sequence goes on from DATHIZ010000015.1 coordinate 25,347, forward strand.
GCCGACCGGCGACGGAGACGAGATAGAGGATTGGATCTATGGCGATCCTCCCGGCAAGATGACTTTCGTGAAGTTCAATGAAGGCAAAGTAGTGAAGGTGAGCGACTCCTACGCCAACATTGGCGGCACCACCGCGCCCCCTTTACCTTCGCCCCGCTAAAGTTTTTACCCACGCCCGTAGAATAGTGTTTATGCCAATTAAAGTAGGTATTAACGGCTTTGGCCGTATCGGGCGGAATGTTGTCCGGGCGGGGCTGAATAACCCGGAAATCGAATTCGTCGCGGCTAACGACCTGACGGATACCAAGACGCTCGCGCATCTGCTCAAGTACGATTCGATTTTGGGCCAACTCAAGCATGCCGTGAAGATAGAAGGCGACACGATTCACGCCGGCCACGCGAAGATCAAGATTTTTGCAACGAAAGACCCGTCGGAGATTGACTGGCCCAGCTTGGGCGTCGAAGTTGTAGTGGAATCGACCGGGCGTTTCACGGACGCCAAGGATGCGGGCAAGCACCTGCGCGGCTCCGTGAAGAAAGTCATCATCTCCGCTCCGGCCAGCGGCGAAGACGTCACCATCGTGTTGGGCGTGAACGATAACACCTACGATCCGGCAAAACACAACATCGTCTCGAATGCATCTTGCACCACGAACTGTCTGGCTCCGCTGGTGAAGGTGCTGCATGAGGCTTTCGGCATCGAGAAGGGTTCGATGACGACGATTCACAGCTATACGAATGATCAGCCGGTGCTTGATTTCCCGCATAAGGATCTGCGGCGCGCGCGGGCGGCTGCTCTTAACATGATTCCGACTTCGACCGGCGCCGCCAAAGCGATTGGCCTGGTGGTGCCGGAGTTGAAGGGCAAGTTGGATGGCTACTCCATGCGCGTGCCTACGCCGGACGTTTCGGTGGTGGACTTTGTTGCGGTGCTCAAGAAAGACGCGACCACGGAACAAGTGAACGCCACGCTGAAGAAAGCCTCGGAAGGCGAGCTCAAGGGCATTCTCGGTTATACGGACGAGCCGGTGGTGTCGAGCGATATGCTGCACAACCCCAACAGCTCGATCGTGGATGCACAGTTGACGAAGGTGCTTGGCGGCAACCTGGCGAAGGTTGTTTCCTGGTACGACAACGAATGGGGCTATTCGAACCGCGTTGTCGATTTGATTGCGTTCTTCGGTAAGAAAGGGCTGTAGTTAGCCCTTTATTGCTTTGACGACGGCGTCGGCGAATTCGATCGTAGAGGACGATCCGCCGACGTCGCCGGTCAGATACTTGCCCTCCCGATAGACAGCTTCGACGGCGCTTTGCAGTCTGTGCGCGGCCTGCGGCTCGCTCATATGCGTGAGCATCATAACGGCCGACAGCATGAGTGCGGTGGGATTGGCTTTGCCTTTGCCGGCGATATCCGGAGCGCTGCCATGCACGGCTTCAAAGACAGCGTGCGCTTCGCCCATGTTGGCCCCGGGAACGATTCCAAGTCCACCGACCAAGCCGGCCGCGAGATCGGAAACGATGTCGCCGTACAAGTTCGGCAGCAGTAAAATATCGAAGGTCTCCGGGCGCATCACCAGCTGCATGGAGGCGTTATCGACAATGAGCTCTTTGTAGGTGATCTCCGGAAACTGTTCGGCGGTTTCGCGGCAGCAGCGCAGGAATAAGCCGTCAGCCAGCTTCATGATGTTGGCTTTGTGAATGGCTGCGACGTGCTTGCGGCCATTGGTCTTCGCATAGTTGAAGGCGTATTTGGCGATGCGCTCCGAAGCAGTGCGCGTGATGACCTTGATGCTGGTGACCACGTCTTTCACGATTTCGTGCTCGAGACCGGAGTACAGGTCTTCGGTGTTTTCGCGGAAGATGACCATGTCTATCGGCACATCTTGAAAGCGTGTCTTGATGCCGGGTAGAGTTTTCACCGGACGCACGTTGGCAAAGAGGTCGAGCGCTTTCCGCAGCGCCACGTTGACGCTCTGAAAACCGCCTGCCACGGGAGTGGTGACCGGGCCTTTCAAGCCGATGCGTGTTTCGTTCAAGGAATCGAGCAGATATTGCGGGAGCGTTTTGCCGGCTTCGAGGATGATGGCTTCGTTGAGTTCGGCGCGCCGCCAGACGATATCCACGCCGGTGGCTTCCACGGCGCGGACGGTGGCTTGCGCCACTTCAGGGCCGATGCCGTCGCCGGGAATGAGAGTGCAGTAGTGGGACACATTCGATTTTATGCATGTCTGTAAAAATGAAAGTTCATGTCATCTGGGATACCTAAAATTGAACGCGCGTTATTGAGCGTTACAGATAAGACCGGCGTAGTGACTTTTGCCGCACGTCTGCATGCGATGGGAGTGGAGTTGATTTCGACTGGCGGCACGGCGAGGCTGCTGCGCGAATACAGCATTCCGGTGAAGGAAGTTTCCGATGTCACGGGCTTTCCGGAGATGCTGGACGGGCGGGTGAAGACGCTGCACCCGCGTATCTCAGCTGGAATCCTGGCAGTGCGCGGAAATGCGGAACACATGCAGTCCTTAGCAGAGCACGATATTCCCGCCATTCAGATGGTGGTGGTGAATCTGTATGCGTTCGAGAAGTTCGCGAGCAAGCCGGGTGTTACGCGCGAAGAGCTGATTGAGAATATCGACATTGGCGGACCGACCATGATTCGGGCGGCGGCGAAGAATTTTCAGGACGTTGCGGTTGTTGTTTCTCCGGGACAATATGAAGCGATTCTCGCCGAGATGAAGGAGAACGGCGGCGGCCTTGGCGCGGCAACGCATTGGAGCCTGGCGCAAGAGGCTTTCCTGCATACCGCGGCGTACGACCAGGCTGTTTCGAGCCGGCTGCTGCGGGTGAGTGCGGAAGGCGTGTCGATGCCGCAAGAAGAACTGCCGGCCAAGCTTCAGATTTCGGCGGCGCGCGCAACGGTGCTGCGGTATGGAGAGAATCCACATCAAAAGGCGGCGCTGTACAAGTTGAGAGAAGAGGGCATTGCGGGCTCGGAGCAACTGCATGGCAAGGAGCTTTCCTACAACAACCTGGTGGATCTGGATGCGGCGTGGCTGCTGGCGCGGGAATTCGAGGGACGGGCCGCAGTGATCGTGAAACATACCAATCCATGCGGCTGCGCGGAGCAGGCGACTCTGGTGGAGGCGTACCGGAAGGCGCTCGAAGCCGATCCGATATCGGCGTTCGGCGGAGTGCTGGCGTTCAATC
>DATHIZ010000016.1:0-3754 GCA_035316385.1 Bryobacteraceae bacterium
ACGGCCTGCCGTTCATCGGCGCATAATGCCCGCGCCGGCGTGGGGCGCGGAATACGCTCGACAGGAAACTGCGCCAGAGGGAAAGGCCCGAGCAATGGCCGCTGGCGGTAGTAGGACGCGCGGGCAACACCGAGGGCACCACATGCCGACTCGATGCCCACGGTAGAAGACAGGTGGCTGACGGCATCCATTAAGGCTTCTCCTTCAGATCTGGAGCCGGGAAGGGACGGCCCAGCAAAGCGGCCACTTCTTCCGAAAATCAACCCCGCGTGGCTCAGCCGATCGATTCAGTGATACCTGAGTTGGGATCATCAGGTCCTGCCAGTCGCAGCGACGACACGGCTATGCCCAGGCGCCCTAAGCGTCGCCGCGTTGTTTCGTCCACCTCCGCCGAACCTCGTTCCTGATATTGCTGACCGCTGGTCAGAGACCTGTACACCAGCACCAGAATGGTATGCGCAATCGCGATCAGCGCGCGCTTCTTGCCCCGGGCGGCCAGTCGCCAGAAGCGTTCCTTTAGAAAACAGTTCTTCTTTTTGGATGCGGCCATTAATAAAAAAGCGCTCCGATCTTCCGACCGAGGCGCTTTTCCTTCCATCAGAATAATTGCTTTTTATTTGCGGCTCTTCTTCGCTGGCACGATCGGAACTGATACTGCTGCTGGCGTCTGAATGCGCTCCACTTGTGTGCCGAGATTCACAAGAGCGTCTGTAGTTCCGTTCTTTTCCATGGTGATTCCGGCGACGATACCGACCAGGAGAATCGACAGCATCATGAAGCCATACAGCCACCAGCTATTTGACCGCTCCTGCGCCATGAGCTGAGAATTGTGTCTCCGGAGTTCGTCGGATGCCAGGGTAAGCCGGGCCAACTCTCTGGAGATCGTTGCGGACGTCTTTTCGTATTCTTTGGCGGCCGGCTTGAGTGATGCTGAGATCTGACCGGATAACGCCGTGATTTCCTTCGAAGCGTTCCGTAACAGGTTTGCAGTCGTTTCCAGGCCAGTGGTGGCGAGCTGCTGCCGGAAACTCTCCGCCATACCTTTGGCCATAGCGTCGATATCAACACCGGCGGCAATCTCATCCGGCAGAGAAGCCAGGCGGCCGTCTACCTGGGCGTGATACTCGTTGGCGGCGGTGGCTTGTGCCCGCAGTCCCACCAACATTTCGGCAAGAGCGTCCGGTATGTGTTGACCCACTAAAGCGAGAAGGCCAAGCAACTCCACCAACCGGAACATCTCGTCATGCTCCGGTAACGAGTTGAAGTAGGAAATGAGCGCTGCATAGGTCTCGCGGTCCTCGGGCTCTGTTAGCCTGGCCGCGAGACTGGAGAGGGCGCTTTGGAATGGCGACCGCTGCTGCACTCAAGGGAGTAGAATCTCTTTCACCCGGTCAAATTCGGCGTACATGTGGCGGCGGTAGGCTTGGGCTCGAATGACGACGGTGAATTGATTCAACTCGGCCACCTCGTGCTGACGAGCGGCAATGCGGCCCACGGTTAGGCCGTGGTTTCGGGCCGGGAATTCCACGGTCGGATGATGGTATTCCATTTCAATAACGTGCGGCTTGAGCGTCGTACGGAAGTGCTCAGCCCGGGGCGCTTGCTCCCAGACGTCAAAACTGGAAGGATTGTTGACTGCGTTCTTGACGATCAGGTAATCGGTTCGACTCTGAAGCGCGCCCGCCCACTTCAGCACGCTGTCTACGGTAGCTGGATCAATCGTCATGATCGCCACCTTGACCCCAAACTTCTTCTCCAGTAGCGCTTGAATCAGGCGGTACGGCCTGCCTTGCCTCCGGAGGCGAAGAATCAACTCGCGGTAAGGTTCGAGCTGCGAACGAGGTTCAGCTTCGGGAATACTTTTGATAATTTCCTCAATTTCCCGTTCGTCCATTTAGGCAGCGCCCGTTTCCTCGGCGCGCGATTCCTGAGCGCCCTGACTCAAGAGCCAACGCACCTCGGCTGCCCGATCCGATTCCCGCTTGAACCAAATCCTCCAGTGAGGCCGCGACAATCGGTAACCCCGCAATCTCAAGGTGTCCCGAAGCGGAAAGCCCCGCGATACATCGATCGCCAGTCCGACCGGTGAAATTCTTAGATGAAAGGTTGGTGGTTGTTTAGCCAGCCAGCACTTCGGACAATCGGTAGCTTCAAGATCAGCAACCCACGTATCAACAGATTTGCCCTCGAACAGCGGCACCATTCTGGTGTGTCCGCACTTGTGTTTTATCGAGTGTTTGATTTTGCCGAAGCGTGGGTTATTCATCGTCCGAAAAACCCCGAATCAGCGTTTCCTGGCTGTGGGATCGATATGAACATCGAAATTTTCGCTCCCCCGAAGTGAAATGAGAAAAGGACACCATGGCTAAGGCTTCGCCTTAGACCTTTTGGACCCCTCAAAAACAGGTCGTTTTTTACGCCCCGTGTATATAGGTCGTACATGGTTTGTCCATGTTTAGTACAGTAATTATCCACACTTTCATACATATTCTGTATCCCCCTTTTCACTATTCTGTATCTCGTTATACAGCCTATATACACATGGTTGTTTTGTAACCTATCTTTCAGTTCTCCTCTTCGTCCTCCGTCCGGACAACGGTAATGCCGGTGATGGCGGGTCCGTTGACCTTGGTTGCGTTCGGTCCGCGAATGCCGAATTTGGCTTCGGTCTCGGTGGGCTGGACAAGGCGAACCAGGCTCTGAGTTGAGAGCGCCGCGAGCAGGGCCGCCAGGCCGTGACCGGTGATCTGACCCGGTGTGAGGCGAAAACTATCTTCACTTGGTTGCCGTCGCCCTCAGCATGAACGAACCGAAAGTAGGGCAGGATGTGCGCGCGGCGGCGCAGTTGGACAACCAAAGCCGTGGGCCTTTTGGTGTCCTGCTCGGCTAATTGCCAGTCTTCAGAAACCAATTCCGAGACCGGTACTGTGGTTGTGGTTGACATGGGGTGTGTGAACTATCTCCTGTTGTGGAATGGACCGCTGAGGGGCTTGCCGCTGCTGCTGAAACGCCTCATAGGCCCGGAATAATTCGTCGTCATCAAATGCCATGGCTGGGGTTTGCTTCGCCGCATTCTTGGCCAGTTCGCTGGCGGATTGGCGATCACCGGATACGCCGATGGATTCCATTAAGGTCGTTTTGTCGCTGGTTACAACGGTCAGCCCTTCCCGGGCGCGCGTGGCGGAAACGTAGAACAGATCCTGCGTCATCCGCTCGGCCGCAATGATCTCGAAATCAACGGTCTTACCCTGGCTGCGATGGGCCGTCACTGCGTAACCGTGGGAGAATTGCCGATACTCGGCGGGCAGTTGGCGGTCGTCTTCCAACCGAATGCGACCTTGCTCCACGCGTGCCACGGTCACCAGCTCGCCGTTTGTGGCCTTGAAATCCTTGCCGTGCCAGTTGGCTTTTAACAGCAGTTTGTCGCCGGCGGAAACCTCGATGTCCTGCTTTTCGAACACTCCGAAAGCCTTGGTTTGTTTGGTCGTGAGGCGAACCGATTCCCCGTTCTCTGTGCGGGCAGTAACGCCGGATTTATCCGCGCTCACCACTTCCAGGGCCTCATTTTTGGCGACACCTTTCACCGCTTTATGGAATTCGAGGACCTGGCCGGGCTGATATTTATTCAGTTGCTTCTTCTGCGCTTCCGTCCAGTTCAAGGCCGTGTGATTGGTGAATAGCTCGCCCTGAGTGAGCTCGCCGGCGGCCTTCCGATCTGTGCGGATAGCGTGCGTGATGCTCTTTATCTCGTTGT
>DATHIZ010000017.1:0-13818 GCA_035316385.1 Bryobacteraceae bacterium
CACATTCTGATCGACTTTCCGCGGGCGTCGAATGCCGCTTTGAACCGCGCGGAAGAGGACTCCGCCGGCATTTCGCGGGCGTTTTTGGTCCGCTTCGAAACGGAAGATCTGATCAATTGGAGCTGCGACGAGCGCGGTTGCTATGAATGGGTGGTCCTTCGCACGAAAGTGCAGCGGCAGCCCAGCGTGGACTCACCGGAAACCATAAATGAAACGTTTTGGTACTACTACGACAAGACCGAGTATCGAACGTACCGGCGGGTAGAGGGTGGGGATGAGCCTGCCGCGATAGACCTGATTTCGCGAGGCCCTCACGCACTGGCGCATCAGGCGCGGGTGCCGCTCTTCACGCTGCAGGTCAGCGAAGGCCTTTGGTTGATGAATAAGGCCGCGCAGCTTCAACTGGAGCACTTCAATAAATCCAACGCGCTCGGATGGGCAATCACCATGGGGCTGTTCGCCATGCCGGTGGTGTACTCCGACCGCGAGTGGAGTCAGATTGTGGGCGAGAGTTACTACATCCAACTCGGACCCACCGATAGGTTCGGCTGGACCGAACCGGATGGCAAGGTGTACCAGATTGCCGCGGCCAATCTCGAAATGTTGAAGCAGGAAATTTACCGGGTCTGCTACCTGTCGCAGGCTTCGGGTGAGGCGGCCACCAGCCAGGGTCAATCCGCGTTGGGAAAGCAACTCGACTTTACCGTTACGCAGGAAGTGCTGCGCGCTTACGGAGCGGCTGTAAAAGAATGCATCAAGAATGTGCTGACCGCGATCAGCGACGCTCGCCAGGATGGCGTTCAGATTTCGGTAGCGGGCATGGACGAAGTGGACATCAGCGACTTCACTACGGAGTTGCAGCAGGCTACGGACCTTTTAAAGCTGGGGATCAATTCCGCGACGCTGAAACGGGAAATTTTTCAGAGGCTCGCGCTGAAGTATATGAGCGACGCCCGGCAGGAAACCAAAGATCGAATCGCGCGAGAGATCGAAGCGCAGATCAGTAATTAACCAGCGACCAATACCAAGAGGGAATGAATGTCAGAGCAAATGTCAATTGAAAACGATCCTAAGACTGCCCGCAGCGCCGTGCCGGATGTGCGGGAAATTGTCAGGCAGGCGATTCACGAATTTGTGCAAGCCGAGCAGCAGAAATCCGAACCGGCCTACAAGGCGGAACTGATGGAAGAGCGCAAACGGCGCGAGAGCTTGGAAGGGCGCATGAATCTGCTGGTGGAAGAGAATCGGAAGTCCCGATCTCTGGCCGAAGAAGCGGACCGGAACTCTCAAATCCGCACCGAACTGCAGCGGCTTGGTATTGCCAAAGTCGATCTCGCGTTTCGGGCCGTCAAAGACGAAATCGTGCGCGGCGAAGACGGCCGCCTGCAGGCCCGGGGGCCGGAGGCAAAGTCTTTGCAGGAGTACCTCAACTGCTTCGTGCAGGAGAACCCCGAGCTGCTTCCTGCCAGGATCGCCGGCGGCAGCGGGGCGCACGCACCCGCTAAAAGCACTTCGCAAGGCAGCCAGGGCGGCATCGACCTGGACAAAATCAAGCCGGGAATGAGCAAGGAAGATCACGAAAGAGTGCGCCAGGAGATTGCCAGGCTGGCGGCTCAGGCCTTGCGTGGAATGTAGGCAGCCAGTCGTAAGAAAGACGAATCTGCCGAGCCGCGCACGGCACTGAGCGGTGCGGTTGGACTTAGCGGCACTTACTAGTGCAATCAAGAATTTTCAAGGAGAACTTATGTCAATTATTACCTCAGCCAATTTGGCGAATGCGATCGTGAAACTCGTGGCGGCGGATGCTCTGCCTGCCCTAACTGGAAATCTCATCATGGGCAACCTGGTGAATCGCGACTATGAACCCGTTCTGGCAAATGCCGGCGATACGATCAACGTGCCGATTCCTCCGGTGCTGGTGGCGAATAACATTGCGGAAGGCGGCACTGTTCAGACGCAGAATCCGAGTTTGGGAAACGCGCAGATCGTTCTGAACACTCACGCGGAAGCGACCTTCCAAATACCGGACGTGACTAAGGCGCTAGCCTATCCGGAACTGCTAAAGGCTTACATGCAGCCCGCCGTGGTTGCCATTGCGGCCAAAGTGGAACGCGATCTGCTGAGCCTGTATGGCCAGTTCACGGCGAACGCCTCGCTCGGCGCAGCGGGTACCCCCATTTCCGAAGCCATCATCGACACCGCCGAAACGGCTCTGTTTGCGGCGTTGGTTCCTCCCGGCGCTCCCAAGTATCTGGTGGTGGATTCGAACGCGTATTCACAGATCCGGCAGATTCCGCGCTTCAGCGAATATTACACCGCGGGAGAAGCGGGCCTGAAGGCGCTGATTGAAGGCAACGTGGGAAAGATGAAAGACTTCTTTATCTTCCGGTCGCAATATGTACCCACCACCGGGACTACGATTCTTACCACGCACAACCTCGCGTTTACCCGCGATGCGATCGGCCTGGTGGTGCGCCGTCTGCCTCAGCCTCTTCCCGGCACTGGCGCCGTGGCGGAATACGCCGAGATGGGCAACTTCGGCATCCGCATCGTAATGAGCTACCAGCCGAATACTCTGGCTCAGCAATTTACGGTGGACGTACTGTACGGTTGCGGTGTTTTGCGCAACAATTTTGCGGTTCAAGTAAATAGCTAATCGTCAACAAGAACCAACGGGGGGCCGCCTTCGCGCGGCTCTTTCTATTTTTGGGAGGGAATCAGTGGATTTAAGGCAATATTTCAAAAAGATTCGCGATACGGAGATGGCGTTAACTGAGCTGTTTCCGCTCGTGGTGAGCTTGGAAACTTCCGATGGCGGGAAGTCCGGTATGGTCTCCGAGGTTACTCGTGAGCTAGCGGCAAAAATGTTTGTAGAAGGCCGTGCTTTGCTGGCTGACGAGCAACAAAGGCAGCTGTACTTCGAGCGTCAGGCGGTCACGAAGCGCGCGGCGGAGAAAGCGGATTTGGCGCGCCGGTTGCAGGTGGCCATCATCACCGATCCGAGTTTCAACCATTCCTACGTTCCTGAACCGGAACAGAAGGCAAACGTACCACCGGCCTCGAAAAAGTAGACTCCCATGGCGCTCTTCACCGATATAAGCATCATTAACCTGGACGACCTGCTGCAGTATGAGGCCACGCTGGTGCAGATAGCTTCGTCCCACGGCATCGACGTAAATATTAAGATCGGCCTGGCAACGAGCGCAATCGGAGACAAGTTGATGCTGTGGCTGCGCAATGTGGGTATGTCCGATCCGCAGTCGCTTAACCGGAGGTTGTTGGGTCTCTCCACGGTGGTTGTTACGCCACCGCTGCAGCGCTGGTTGTGTTTCGAATCATTGTCCTATTTCTTTGCCGAAGCGTATAACATCCAGTTGAACGCCCGGTTTCAAGGGAAGTGGACGGAGTACCGCAAGCAGGCCGACGATGCCGCCAATTCAACCATGCTTTCCGGAATTGGCATCGTTCACAATCCGCTGCCGCAGCCGGCATTACCGCTGGTGACCGTGGCGACCGGCACTCTTTCGTCGCAGGCCCTATTCGTGCAGACTGCCTGGATAGATTCTCGAGGCAGCGAGAGTGCTCTGAGTCCGGTAAACGGAATCGTGCTGCCGGAGAACTCGACTGTTACGGTGGCAATGGCCGCCGGATTTCTACCGCCGCCGACTGCCGCCGGCTGGAACGTTTATCTGAGTTCCGTATCCGCGGGACTTACGCTGCGAAACACGAGTCCACTGGCTATCGGCTCCAGTTGGGGGTTACCCGCCACCGGGCTAAGTAATGGTTCGGGGCTTACCGCGGGTCAAAATCAGGGGCAGAGTCCAGACTCCTACATCACGTTTTCTAGACAGATTCAGCGAGGATAATATGCTTCCGCTCACACTGCTGGCAGTCCAAAAGCTCTTTGACTTACTTACGGACGACAACTCCCTGATGGCGGCGATTGATCTTCTCGCGGCGGAAACAGGAATCGCGGTTCCGCCGATTACTTCGAATCAGGTGGTGCTAAATTCGGCCGGCAACGAGACCGCCGACAAGGAGATTCTTCTGTCCTATCCGCGTATCTGTCTCTATAGCAGCCAGATTAGAAATGCACAGCGGGAAAGATTCCGTTCATTTTCTGGATCTATCGCGGTGGTAGCGGAAGTGTGGGCGAGCGGCAGCCTGGTTGGCGATGCAGACCGCTGGATTCACTTTTACGTCGAGGGTTTGACCTCAATATTGCGCGCCAACATAGGCGATTGGGGAGATGGATTCTCTTTTTCCGGTATTTACGATGTGCAATTGCAACCACCAAAAGGCGGTGGCTTCGGGTATGTCGAATTGGCCAAATTGACGTGCAATTTGGACGTGAGCCTCGTTTGAACGGACTTTCTAGGGAAATGTATGAGCTATATCAATTCGAACGCGAACCGCTTCTACGCCGCTTTGGAGAGCAACTATGGAACCGCGGCTACTGTTACTGCCGCCAACCGCTTTCCAGCGGTGCGACTAGACGCGCATCAATCGTTGCAACCGGGCAAACGGCTGGACAAGACCGGCACTCGCACTCACTTAGGTTTTTCCGCCAGTTCGCGCCGGAAAACGGCATTTAACATCTCGACCTATCTCACATCCTGGACCGGCGCCGGGCAACCCGGCTATGGCCCGCTCGTACAAGCGGCGATGGGAGCGCCGCCGGTGACCACTCAGCCGCTGATCATCGCCACGGTTACGAATGGCACTCAATTGACTACTACTTCGCAGCATAATCTTTCGGTGGGAATGGCCATTTCAAACGGTTCCGACATTCGCTTCGTTACCGCGGTCTCAAGCCCGACAGTGATTGTGATCAATGCGCCTTTCGTAGCGGCGGTCGCGGCCAACACGCCTCTTGCCCCGGCCATTACTTATCAGCTTTCGACGGCTCTTCCCAGCGTGACGCTCTTCGACTATTGGGATCCTGCCGGAAGCGCCGTCAGCCGCATGCTGACGGGAGCCGCGATGGACGTATTCGAAATTATTGTGAACGGCAATTATCACGAACTGTCATTCGGCGGCCCCGCGGCCGATCTGCTCGATTCGTATAGTCTAAGTACATTTCCAGGCGAGCCGGTGCTCGTCCCCTTCGACTATTCGATCGTGCCTGGGCAACTGGGGCAAGTTTGGCTAGGAGCTCCCGCGAACCAGTTTCTCACCTTGACCGCCGCGAATATTGCGGTCAAGAACAATATCGACGCTAGAGACCGGGAGTTCGGTTCCTCGTATCCCAGGGCGATTGCGGCAGGCCCGAGAGAAGTGCTGACTGCCTTTACCCTGTTCGCGCAGAACGACGCGCAGACCAACAGTTTGTATGCCGCGGCGAAACACCGGAATCCAATAGCCGCCATGTTACAGCTGGGCCGGCAGCAGGGGCAGATCATGGGGATCTTCGTGCCGAATGTGGTTCCGGAGATACCGCTCTACAACGACTCAGAGACAAGGCTGCTATGGGAATTCAAAAACAACTTAGGGCAGGGAACATCGAATGATGAAATTTATGTCGCCTTTGCCTAAGAATCTCAGTTATTCGAGCCTGTCATGGCGTGAGAGCGAGACCATGCCGCCGGTGCGTTTCGCGGTGAGACGGATTTCCCTTGCGCACCGCTTGGAACTGACCAAACAGGTGCGGGAGTTGACGCTTCGGTATGAATTTCTGAACGCGGGAGAAACGTCCGACCAACTGGAGGCCGCGTTATCGGACTTGTTAGTCCGGAAGCTATACATCGAATGGGGACTGGCCGAGATAGTAGGCTTGGTTATCGACGGCGAGGCTGCCACCGCTTCTCTTTTGATTCAGAAGGGGCCGGAAGATCTGGCCGGAGAGATCATTTCGGCTATCCGCGAAGAGATTGAACTTTCGGAAGACGAAAGAAAAAACTCCTAGTCGCATTCCATTTCCAGTTTTCCTCGCCTGCCGCGTGGAAATGCGATAGCTGCCGGTCGAGCGGTTTGGTGAAAGTCCGAAACTGTGCCTGGGTTTCTTCCGAAGAACAGAGGCCGGAGGATCGAAGGCTGGTGTGGGTTCGGGGAAAGGTCATGTCGCGGCAGTGTCCGAAGTCGATCATCACTGCGCAGAGCCTGCACTGGTTGGAGCAATTCCGGCTGTGGAAGGAACTGGGTGGAGATGCGTGGTCGATGGAAGCGAAGAGCGCGGATGCACTCGTGATGCTAGAGCAAGAATGGCGAACGGAAATTGAAAATGGCAAAGTCTAGAAAAAATTCCTTATCCAGCAGCAGAACCACGGGCAGGCTTGTCCAGTCCGATAGTGCATCGTCAACGGGAGTGCCGAAGGTCTCTAACCTTGGCGGCACGACAAAAGCTCTTTCTCTCAGCGCGAAACCTCTCCGCTCCGCCATCTCGTTTGGAAAGCCATCCAGCCCCGGGTCGTCTGCCAGTTCCTCCGGGGGGAGCATTTTGACGGGACTGCTGAAGCAAACCGCTTCCGGCGGTATTGCGAGCGCGCTCGGCGGGGGCCTCGGCGGATTTTTGGGATTGGGATCCATCATTTCCGGATTTGCCAGCCTGTTTGGGGGAGGGAAAGCCGCCTTGCCTCCGCTGGTTCAATACCAGGCGCCGGTTTCACAAGACCGGGTCTCCTACATAGGTTCGGGCGGCCGTTCTTCGGTGTCTACTTCCGCCGATGCTTCCAGCAGCATGCCGGGAGGGCAGCCGGCTGCGTCGCCTTACCAGTATCAGAGCACGCAGATTGCCCAGGCCGTAAAGCAGGCGCTGCTCAACTCCAGTTCGTTAAATGACGTGATTGCGGAGATCTGATGGCCGATTTTCCCTTACTCAGTTCAGGCGCCGTTATGCAGTATCCGGCTTCCCTTGTTGTGGGGCGGCCCGCGCACGTGATCCAGTTTATCGACGGTAAGGACCAGCGTTTCGCGGCGCGCGGAATCAGGCTCCGCAGCTGGCAAATCAAGTTGAATCTATTGAACGAAGCGGAGATTGCGGCTCTGGAGGCGTTTTTTGAGGCACAAGCCGGTGAATATGGTTCGTTCACGTTTCCTGATCCCATCAGCCAGACAAGTGTTCCCCATTGTGTGTTTGGCGCGCCAGTGTTTGCCACTACGTACTTATCGACCGATATAGGCGCCACGTCGTTTTGGGTGCTGGAAACGGCGGGGAGGCGGGATGCCTGAACTTTTTTTCCCACAGCTGACTAGCGGTGCATCGGCTCAATATCCCATCGGGAAAAGCCGCTTTATACGGACCATCCAAAATGTGATGGCGGACGGCAGTTTCTACGCGAAGCAAGATCCCGGAGCCGGAAGGCTGCAGTGGGAATTCTCATATGTGGACCTGTCGTTTGTTGACATCACCGCGCTCCAAGCACACTTTGATTCGTGCGCGGGTCCCGTGCGCGGCTTCACATTCATTGACCCGACTGACAACATGCTCGCTTCGAGCGCGGACTTTACTAATTCCGCGTGGAAGCAAATGCCAATAGCGGGGCTGATCACTTTGCAGCCGTTGGCAGCGGACCCGTTCGGGGGGAATGGCGCCTTCACCGCCACCAATACGTCTCAGGTTGTGCAAGAGATTACGCAAGAGTTTACGGTGCCCGCGAATTGTCAATATTGCCTTTCTGTCTATGCCCGGAGCCAAGATCTACCGTCCATTACGTTGAGACGAAGCGGAGAGGTGCTCAGCGAGACAACCACTTATAGCGTAGGTCCGGCCTGGACACGCGTGGTTTCGAGGGGCCGGCTCAACGATGCGGGTACGAAATTGACTGTGGCCATCGGCTTGGCGTCCGGGCAGGCGTTGCTCTATGGACCGCAACTCGAAGCGCAGCCAGCGCCATCCCGTTACTGCTCCACTACCAATGCCGGCGGCGTCTATCCCAACGCGCATTGGGCTGTGGAAGAGTTGGCGATTGTGGCCGAAGCTCCGAATTTGTACTCCGTTTCCTTCACCATTGAGACCGCCTTATAGGAATGACAGATGGCAACCATAAACGACATAAAGAATAGCCCTGTATCCGACACGCCGTTGCTGTTCTTTCAATGCGTGCTGCCAGGCGGCGCCGCCACCCAGTATTGGTGTACTCATACCATTCGCTTCAACGAAGCCGATTACTCGCCGCGTGTACTCCAGCACAACTTATTTGACCTCGCGTTATCGGCTGATGACGCCATGGATGGCATTTCGCAGGTTTCGCTTACGTTAGCCAATGCGGATAACTATGTATCCGAGCTGAACACGGTTTTGGGATTCAAAGGTGCTCAACTCACCGTCTACTTCGCCTTCGCCGACCTTTCCACCCTGAGCATTACTACCGAAAGCACCGTGCTGTTCCGTGGCATCGGAGGCGATCCGGACGAAGTCACTGAAGAAAGTGTAAGTCTGTCGTTCAACAACAAACTCACACTGCAGCGAATTCCTCTGCCGGAAGTCCGCATCCAGCGCTCGTGCCCCTGGAATTTCCCCGCCGACGCCGGGCAGCGGGCCGAGGCGTTCAGCGGAGGAACAAATGGCCGCTTCTCGCGCTTTTACCGCTGCGGATATTCGGCGGATATTCTGCATGGATTCGGTAATTTGAACGGGACGCAGGCCTACACGACTTGTGACAAATCCAAAGCAAATTGTGTGCAGCGCGGCATGTTCGATAAGGACACAACCGTTTCCGCTAACATCACCAGGCGCTTCGGCGGATTGGAGTTCGTCCCCTCGGCCGTCTTAGTACGTTCCGCGGGTGACAAAACGTCGCATGTTTCGCCGCTAATCGACAACGCGGCTAGTTATAACGATCCCGTCCCACTGGTCTACGGAACCGGGTGGCTCAAAAGCCCTGTCATCTTCGCGCGCAATGATGGAAATCTGACTCATATGGAGACGCTGCTCGGTATGGGTGTTATCGACCGCATACTTAAAGTTGTCGTCAACAACGTCGAAATTCCGTCGGCGGTTCCCGGGCAGGACATGAACGTGAGCGGTTGGTACTCAGTGGTCAGTTCAGGAGATAGGCTCGGTAACTTCAATCTGGGCTTCGCTGATTCCAATAATATCCCTCTGGGCGATCCGCACGGGAGTCTGGCTTCGCTATCGGTAGTGGTGCCCAACCGGATCAGCAGCGGGAGTTCGGTGGCAAACGTGCAAGTCCTCATGCGCGGTGTTCAGGTCGATAGCTACGATCCATCAGGTAATTTCATCGGCCCAACGCCTGCTTCCGGCAGCAATCCGGCCTGGATTATCTTAGACATCCTGCGCCGCTGCGGTTGGTCTACTGCCGAATTGGATCTAACCAGCTTCGCCAAGGCGGCCGACTTTTGCGATTATGTGATTCATACCGAAGATCTGAATGGCCTCCCGATTCAGGTCTCCCGCTACAAATGCAATTTGATACTAACCAGACGGCAGAGCGCCGCCGCCGTGGTGCGCGGTATTCGCGTAGGGTCAAGCCTGATGCTTCGTTATGGTGCGTCCGGGCTCTTGGAGCTCATGCCGGAGACCACCGTCGCCGGTCAGCAGCCTGAAATCCGTCCTCCAGATGGGAAGAACAGCACTGGAATTCTGTCCGGCGGATGGCCGGTTTACGAATTCAGTGATGATGCTGAATTTTCCGGCATAGTCCGCAACGCAAATGGGACATCCACTCTGCGCTTTACGTCTAATAGCGCCGCCCAAACTACCAATCGCCTGAGTGTCGAATTCCAGGACGAGATGAATGAGTATCAACAGGACAGCCTCTCCGTGGTCGATTCCGGCGATGTGGCCTTGATTGGATACGAAAATAGCAGTCAGTCCACGGCGCTGGGAATTCCCAGCTTCAGTCAGGCGAACCGGGTTTTGCTCCGGCAGTTGGATAAATCCATCAAGGGAAATGAGTACGTCCAGTTTCAGACCAGCTTCCGCGCCCTGAAAGTACGGCCGGGCGACATCATCGCGCTTACTTATTCGAAAGCGAATTATGTGCGTGTCCCGTTCCGTGTTGTGAAGCTATCGCCGTCACTGAACTATGAGTTGGTCACCGTGCTGGCGCAAATTCACAACGACGCCTGGTACAGCGATGATCCGGCGGTGATAGCGGGAGCCGGCCGGCAGCCCGGTTCACAGACCCAAACTCCTTTGCCGCTGATAGGAAGTAGTCATACGCTTGACGCAAACGGGTTTTTCGACTTCGAAGTGATGGAGCCGCAGCTGGCCATGCAAACCGATGGCACGGGAATCGATACAATTAGCGTCAAGTTTACGGTGCCGGCCAAGCCAACGTCGAATTCCCTGAACGTTCCTCTACTCAGCCTATCTCCCGACTATCCGAGCATAGACGGAACACTGCCGGGTGGCATGCGTTCTTACTATGCCGTTACTTCCGTCGATGCCACCGGGGAAGGCCCGTTATCTTTTACGGTGTCCGCTGTCATCCCTCCCGGAACGAATACCAACATGGTGGTGTTGCGGGGACTGAGCTTTCCCGCTTCCGCTATTTCCTTTAACGTGTATCGCGGCACAACGCCACAATTGCTGTATCGGATTGAGTCGATCGTGCGGCCGCTGCCCAACCAATTTACGGATACCGGCCTCTTCCCGCCGCAGCCCATCGGTCCGCCGGATGCGAGCTTTGATCACGCTAATTTCTACTATCGCTACCAATACGCCGGTCCATTTACGACCACGGCATCTTCCCCAACCACCATTAGTCAAGACAATCTGGGAGCCATCGGTGTGAGTTACGCGGGAAGAGTAGTGCGCATCATGGCGGGCAAGGGGAGCGGCCAGGAACGCTCCATTTCAAGCAACACTCAAACGACTTTGACCGTTAGTCCTGCCTGGTCCGTAATGCCCGATACTTCAAGCGTTTTCGTGATCGCGCAGGCGTCTTGGAGCTTTGCCGCAGTCTCCGCCACCAGCCCCGCTCAATTCCAAATTAGTTATCAGCCGGGCGCAGTCATCCAAATTTCGGGCCGCGGGGCTAACGTTAACGATCAGGAAGGCAGCCCTGATTTGTGTCCTCTTACGCAGTGGATACTGGGTGGGGTCCCGGTCGACAGTGACATTCCGTCTACGCCTAGTTTTCAGCTTTCCGCTCCCGGCGGCGGCGTACTGAACCTTTTTGGAATCCAGTTTGCCGCTCCGCAAGGATTGCCGACGCCCCCGAATATCTCGTCCGTGACCAGCGGTACGTTGCAGGTGTTTTATTGGAACGAAGTGCATCCTTCGAGTGGATTGACGTTGGCTGCCGGCATTACTGCCGCGGCGGAGACGATTCGAGTCCTCCCACTCCCCGCGACGCTTCTGCCGGGCCAGGTGCTTCAAATCGATGATGAGTTGATGACCATCTTGCCACCACTAGATTCGGATCCGAATACCTACACGGTATTGCGTCACGATCTAGGCTCGCTCCCGGCCCCGCACAGCGCAGCCGCGGAAGTCCTGCCGCTCGACCGGGCCACGATTGTGGTTGCGTTCGCCAGCGGCTTCTTCGGAAACCAGGCGTCCGTAAATTTCCTGCACACGTTCAATCTTCCTGATGCGCGCATTCTAGCCGCTCAGTTATATGTGTCCAATCGCTTTGGCGGCAGCCAAGCCGCCACGATTTCGTACACAGCAGGCAATGAACTAAGAAGTCTTTCCGGCGGACAATTTTCCTTGCAGGTCAGCGGTTATCTCGCGACTCAGCAGAATGCGGCGCCGCCCTTGTTCGTGGAGGCGACGCATGCCGTGCGCGATATACGCGCTACGCTGAACGAGGCCGCCAGCGGGTTTGACATTGCGATAACCGTTAACCAGGATGGCGCAGCTTACCAGTCTTTGGTCATCCGATCCGGAACAACCTTGTCTGAGGTCGCTTTAGGATTCATCTCTAACGGACATATTCAACTACCTCCTCTGCAAGAGAACGCAACGCTGACCGTGGATATCGCATTGAACCCCACGACAGCAGGCTCCCCCTCTCCCAGCCCGGGTAGGGATTTGACTGTCACTATTCGTTTCTAATACTATGCCGGAACAGATTTACAAACTCAGTCCCAACCGGGACTTACAGTGCTATTTCTTCATGCCGTCTGCCATTGCGGCGATGAGCTACGCGAGCAGCAGCGGCTTCACCGTCTCCGGCAACTGGCGTCAACAGTTCGATTGGGCGGTTGTGGAGTGGAATCGTGACAATACGTTCGAACATCCAGCCCTGCGGAATCTTCCCGATGGCGATCTAAGCGGCCTGCTATTGACCTATGAGGAAGAACGGGTGGACTGCATCCCGCTTGAGTCGAATCTGGTGCCGGTGGTGGATTGGGATAATTTGCGGGTTTGGGTGCCGGACAGTAGCCTGAAGGGAGAGAGTGTTTACCACGTTGAGCTAAAGGACCTCGCCACGGCTATCGAAGGAGACTATGTCCCTGCCTCCGCCAAGATGACACTAGCGGCGGTACCGGCGGTTTCGAGCGGCCCCAATCGTGTCGGCCTATCAGTCCTCGAGAAGCATCACTATTACGATGTCCTGCCGGGAAATACGCTAGAGGAAATTGCGGCGGGTGTCGCCGCTGCGGTAACCAGGGATAACAACCCTGATTTTTCCGCAACAAGCCAAGGCGCGGCGGTAATCATTACTTGGAAGCCCGGCGGCAACTACCCGCAACTTCTCGGTGCAAACGGCAACCGCATCAGCGTCTATGGGTTCTGCACTAGCGGTCAGCCAGTCTGGCAGGAGCCCGCCGTCATGTTCAGCGGGGGCCAATTTCCTTCGAAGTACCGCTTTACGGTCGATTTCAGCAATCTTATGGGACATACCGATGGCAACCCAGGCATCACAATCCCGGTTCCCACTCAGAACGTCCGCAAACTGCGTTGGACTTGGGCCGCTGATTTACAACCTCACTCATTTACGCAGAAGGAATATTCCACCGTCGTCTCTAACTGGACCGTGACGGGCTCCAATCGGATTTATTCGGTGGCAGGACCAGGCAGCCGCCGGATAGAAGATACGGATTCGGATGTCCAATACAACGGTGACATGTGGTCCACGGGAATTGGTAATTACTCCGGCAGCCGTATTCATCAGACGTCAAAAGGTGGCGATAGTTGCACCATTACCTACACCGAAGCGGCCGCCCATCAGTTATTTCTAGGGCTGCGCCGCTTCGGTGGTGCGCCGGTCGTCGATATTTCTGTGGACGGCTTGCCGTTAACCCCATTGAACTTGATGCTCTCCGGCGAAGATGAGCTCATACGCGCGCCACTGGGAACCTTGGCTGCGGGCGCTCACTCGGTCACACTGGCTCATAGCGGGGCGTCCGGCGAAACTCTTTTCTTCGATTTTCTCGAGATCGCCTATCCATCGACCAATCTGCCTGATTTCCCGCCGCAAACGCAATTGTCGCTGGCAACTGACTGGGACACCTATCACTCACAGTCGCTACCGCCGGAACGCACCGCGTGGCTCGTTCAGAAACTTGGCTTTTTCGGACGTGTGAATCACTACGTGGGCGCCTTATGGTTCTATCAACTGGATCGAACAGGTACGCAATATGCTTCTGTTACGTTTACGTTGAATCAACATATCCCCTCCACCAGCAGCCCTACGATCGTACTGGCTATCGCGCCCACTGTTGCCGCATTATCGACCAGTTCTACATTGATCAAGCACCTGGTCCTGCCCGACGATACCACCGCCACTGTCGCGCAGGCTCTGGCGGCACTCATCAACCTGGGAACAAACCTTGTCTGGGCGAGCGCCAGCGATAACCAACTAACCATCACCGCGCGCTTCATGGGCAACGAAGGAAACGGTGTCGGTGTCCAGTTAGAGCCCAGTAGCGAAGGCTTCACCCTGAGCCCAGACTTACATGAAT
>DATHIZ010000018.1:0-11922 GCA_035316385.1 Bryobacteraceae bacterium
TTGTTTGAGCTTTCGGCAGGCTAAGTACCAGGCTAACTAAATGAAGGAGCAACGTCATGCGGCGCCTGCGGTCGGCTTCCACGACGGACGCATCGTTCTGTTATTTCCGCAAACAGCCGTTCGGCCGAAGAGATCCTTTTCATGCACCAGGGAACAATAGAAATCACGATTGATGGCAAGGTTACCAGCATTGGTCCTGGTTCCATCGCCTACATTCATTCAAATGCACTGCACGGCGCGAGGAACGCCGGCAGCACACCCGTCAGTATTTTGTCTTGGAACTTGACGCGAAAAGACGAGTCCTCACTCCCAGCGGCATTCGCAAAGCTCACTCCCAAGAATCTAGAGGAAATTTGAAAATGATCCGTGTTCGATCTTTGCCGTCCCATGCCCTGGCCGGCTTCATCGCGCTTACTTGTCTGGGCATCGGGGTGCAGGACCTTTCGGCGCAGGCCGTCGCGGGAGGGACAGCTTCACGGCGCAGTCTCCGACGCGTCGGGGGGCCGGCCTACCGGACGCCATCGTGGACGCTCAGCAGACTGACTCAGGCCTGCACCGCGTAGCGAAGATCGGTACGGACGGCAGCTATGTATTGCCGGGTCTCCCGGTTGGACCCTATGCCTTGACCATCAAAGCGAAGGGCTTCGGAGATTTCCGCCAGCAAGGCATTGTGCTGCGCGTGGGCGATAATCTCCTGGTCAATCCTACGCTCCAGGTGGGCAATGTGTCGGAAGCAATTTGAAGTGTCCGGTACAAACGCGCAAGTCCAAACCGAGGACACTTCGATGTCCGAAGTGATAGACCGGCGCCGGATGGTGGATCTTCCCCTCAACGGCCGCCAAGCAACGCAGTTGATCCTGCTCGGGGGCGCCGCGACGACGGCTCCAGCCGGCGACATCAACACGACCAAGAACTATCCCAGCTCCGTGACGATTTCCGTCGCTGGAGGACAGGCCAATGGCGTAAATTATCCACTCGATGGAGGCAACAACAATGACGCTTTCTCCAACGTCAACCTGTCCTTCCCTTTCCCGGACGGCCTCCAGGAGTTTAATGTGCAGACGACGGGCTTGGCTGCGCGGTACGGCCTGCACCCGGGCGCGGTCGTCAGCATCGTCACTAAATCCGGAACAAATCAGTTTCACGGCACGCTGTTTGAATTTATCCGAAATGGAGATTTGAACGCGCGCAATTATTTTGCACCCGCGCAGGATGGTTGCGGCGAAGAGTGGCCATGCTGACAGGTGACTTCAGCACTATCGAGTCCGCCGCCTGTCAACCGAGTGGAAAGGGCCGCACCCTCACGAATCCTTCAACGGGGCAGGCGTTTGCCGGAAACTTCATTTCGCCAACACTCTTCAACCCTCAGGCGCTGGCGATTCTGAAGTAAATCCCGCGAGCCTCAAATTCGTGCGGCCAGTTTACTTCCCAATCCTAGCGGCGAGAAATAGTACTTGGGACGCTTTGACTGGAATCAAAGTGAAAAGCATAGTTTCTACGCGCGGTATTTTGCCGCCGACTATACGAATCCGCCGTACTACGATGGAAGCGATCTTTTGACCACGACGACTGTCTATCCCAACTACAGCTATTTCTCGGTTGGAAGCGATTTCAGCGTTGGCTGCGGAACTTGCAGCCCGGGAACTTTGTCAACAATTCGCTGCAGATCTCGGATGACGTCGATTGGGTCAAAGGAAAGCATCATTTTTCCTTCGGCGCGGATTGGATTCACAATCAGTTGAACACTTCCAGCGGCAACAACGCCAACGTACTCTTTACGTTTAATAGCCAGTTCACAGGTGATGTTCTGGGCGACTTCCTGCTTGGCCGCTTGAGCGATTACACGCAGAACAGTTACTCGCAGACCTATTTCCGGCAGAATTACATCGAGCTCTATGGCCAGGACGATATCCATCTCACTTCCCGCTTGAACGTACATGTAGGCCTTCGATGGGAGCCTTTCTCCCCCGAAGTAGATACGGCCAACAGAGGTGCGTCATTCTCTCCCGATGCATTCAGCGCCGGCACAACGAGCAGCGTTTTCACCAGAGCGCCGGCGGGACTTTCCTTCGTGGGCGACTCTGGCATTCCCAAGGGCTTCACGAACCGCCGCCTGAATATTTTCGAGCCGCCGGTTGGTTTCGCATTCGATCCATCCGGAAACGGCAAACAAAGCATTCGTGCCTCTTACAGTATTGGCTATGACAACCCGGAGACCTATCCCCGCGGGAGGACTGACAAATCCCTACCAAACCTATACGGGAGGCGCACCGTTTCCGCCAACAAAAACACAGGCGTTTCCCGCGGAAGGTGTGTACGTCGTCATCCCGCTCAACCTCAAGCCAACCTACATGCAGCAATGGGATTTGAGTTACCAGAGACAAGTAGCTAAAGCGTGGCTCGCCTCTGTCACATATATCGGTAACAAAACAAACCCATCTGGGGGGAGGCACGGAATTGGATCCGGCGCAATACATCCCGGGTACGTGCGGCGGCGCCGCGCTCAACCACAACAAATACAAATCAAAGGCGAGTCCTGTACCGGCAGAATCCGGTGGCGGGATCGAAATACTCCACCATCGCCCAAACCGACGATGGCGCGAATGCCAACTACAATGGCGTGGTTCTATCGCTACAGCATCGCTTTACCAACATCTTCACCGTGCTCTCCAACTACACGTATTCGCGTTGCTTGAGTTCAACAAATTTCGCGGGCGACCTGACCGGGCCGACTTATCAGAATCCCGCGAACCGGAATGCGTACTATGGAAGCTGCTCGTTTGACTTGCGGCAGAACTTTGTTCTGTCGGTTGTAGCGAAGATGCCCAAGCTGCCGTCGGCAAGGGCGAATCGTCTATTTGGCGGATGGCAGCTTGCGCCGATTTTATCCATCCACAGCGGCACCCCGTTTAGCCCGCTAACAGGCACGGACAACTCGCGCACCGGAGTAAATCTCGATCGCCCGAACGTATTAAACAACCCGTACGTGGAGAATTTAGACACGCGGCAATGGATCGCATCAACCGCATTCACATCCAACGCCATCGGCACTTTCGGAAATGCTGGATCGTACTCGTTGATTGGCCCCGGTTATTTTGACATAGATTTCTCTTTATCGCGAATCTTCACCGTGGGAGAGATACATCATGTCGAAGTACGCTCGGAATTCTTCAATGTTACCAATCACGCCAACTTCACGAACCCGAGCGGCACGCTAAGGAGCCAAAGCTTCGGACAACTCCTAGCGGCGTCGGATCCGCGAATCATTCAGTTCGCCTTGAAATATTCGTTCTGACCACGGTTGCTAGGATGAACAAACATGCTAACTCAACGCGCAGTGCTAAGCATGCCGGCGGCTTTGGCGGTTGCGAGTTCGAATTCGCAATCAATACGACTGGTGGAAGCCTTTGCCGCGCCGTACCGCGTAACGGGCAAGCAGGCTGGGTACCGTCACTTCAACCTCAAGGTGTCTCCTGATCCGAAATTCGACCTTGAGCTATGCAAGTACGTCCGGGCACAAGCGCCGGAAGGCGTTCAGTCGTATGGTCAAAGCGGCCGGGCAAACTGATCCCGATGCCTTCGATTTTCTTTCCGGCGCAGGAAGCAATCGTGCGGCGGATACACTCGATCAGCACGCCCATGGTCAGCTTTGGATCTGGAGTCGTAACGATAATTTCCTGAGATGTGAACCTGCCGTTCGCATCCGCCAAGGCGACGGTAGTCTGGTTAGGCCGGATATCCACTGCGATAATCACGCGCTCGTCATTCAGGCGCAAAAACGCAGGATGTCTGCCTCGGGGCAAACGGCCGGTGCTGCCTTCCAGCACCCAATTCTCCGCGATCAGTTGCTCCACGATCAGCGAAATGGTGCTGCGCTGCATCCCCGACACTCGCGATAGGTCAGCGCGAGAGAGGGGCTGCCGCGTTCGAATCAAATTGAGGATCGTCCGGCGATTGATGCCGCGAACTACCTCGCTGGATGCGCCCTGAGCGCCGTTCCTGTCGATCCTCTGCATTGAGGCTAGCCGAGATTTTATTGTACGCTCGTTGAACTATTTCATCCCAGGAAGTCAGCTCGACACCTTTGTTAGTTTGAGACCCGCCGCATAAACCGGGGAATATCGGAAAGTAGCCTGAGGGAAGGTCTGTGCAGCCCGCGTTCTTGCACGTGCAGCAGACATATACTCGGGGGAGCCCGCATATAATTTAATTCGAAGCAACAACAAGTCATTTTATACGCTCCGCTGCGATCGCTGCGCCGAAGCAGGAAGGGACATGATTATGGCCAGGTTTTCGCCCGCCGTAAGCATTGCATTGGCACTTTTATTCTTAGGCTCCAGCCTCTTTGGACAAGCCCAGAGTGGAACCATCGTTGGAAGCGTCACAGACCAGGCGGGTGCGGCCATGCCCGCCGCCACTGTCACTCTTCTGCAGGAAGAAACCAGGTTTTCCCGAACCCAACCGGAAAGGTTACCGCGACCGTCGAGCACCCTGGGTTTGAACAATTAATGCGAACGGGCGTTGAGCTCACGGCTGCCGACGCGGTCACCGCAGACCTGCGGCTGAGCATTGACAGCATGAACGAAACCATCGAAGTGACTGGCCAGGCGCCGTTGCTGCAGTCGCAAACAGCGATGATTTCAACGCTCGTCAGCAATCAGGAGATCATGGAGACTCCTCTGAATGGCGACGAGGCGCGCGCGGTCTACGCTCTGTATGGAGCCACGGGTAAACTCGGGTTGAATGAGCCGTGGGATTACAACCGCCTCCCGGATAAAACGTTAAATTGGAGAGTCCAAGAGTGGACGGCGCGGAATTTGCGCTAGAATCCACACGTTACGGGAATACCATATATCAGAAAGGAAAAGCTAATGATTGACGCAGTAAATCGGCGGTCGTTTCTGAAGGCAACCGGCGCGATCTCCGCGCTACCGGAGGCAGCTTTCGGCCTGCATGCGGCCGGAGGCACTATCATTCATGAAGTCGCGGAGCCTGGCGCGGATCCGGAGGCCAAGCCGAAGTATTCCATCAAGTTCGCGGTCATCGGCCTGGATCACTATCACATCATGGGCATGACCGCAGCCGTGCAGCGCGGCGGCGGCGAGCTGGTCGCTGTTTATTCCAAGGATCCCAAAGCCATCGCCGATTTTCACCAGCGCTTTGGAGACATTAAGGTCGCAAGCAGCGAAGACGAAATTTTAAACGATTCGTCCATCAAGCTGGTCGCCGCCGCACCCATTCCGGATCAGCGCGCTCCACTCGGCATCCGCGTGATGCATCACGGCAAAGACTATCTCAGCGACAAGCCCGGCATCATCACCCTCGAGGAACTGGCTGAGGTGCGCAAGGTGGTCAAGGAAACCGGCCGCATCTACGCCATCATGTTCTCCGAGCGGCTGGAAGTGAAGGCCGCCGTAAAGGCCGGCGAATTAGTGAAGGCTGGCGCAATTGGCCGCGTTGTGCAGACCATCAATATCGCACCCCACCAGGTGCAACAGGCCAACTCCACCGGCCGCCCGGATTGGTTCTGGGATCCGGCCCGCTATGGCGGCATTCTGTGCGACATCGGCTCGCATCAGGCTGAGCAGTTCGTCTACTACACAAGCTCAACCATCGCCGACGTGACAGCAGCGCAGATTGCCAACGTGAATCATCCGGATAAACCCAAGTTCCAGGATTTCGGCGACATGATGATGCATGGCAACGGCGGCGCGGGTTATGTACGCGTGGATTGGTTTACGCCCGGCGGCCTGGGTACTTGGGGCGATGGACGCCTGTTTATCCTCGGCACCGAAGGCTACATCGAACTGCGAAAATACGTGGACATCGCCGGCCGTAAAGGCGGCAACCATATGTTCCTCGTCGAAGGGAAACAGCAGCGTTATATCGACTGCAGCAACGTAGTCCTGCCCTTCGGTCCGCAGTTCGTAGGCGATATTGTGAACCGGACACACGTGGCCCAAGACCAGGAGCAGGCGCTCCTGTCAACGGAGTTAGTGCTCAAGGCGCAGAAAAAGGCGCAACTGCTGCACTTTTCAGTTTAGGAGGTTCCGATTGTGAAAAAACAGCGAGTATCACGGCGATCGTTTTTGACAACAGGGGCAAGCGCGGCTGCGCTCGCGGGATTTCCGGCCATCGTGCCGTCCAGCGTATTTGGCAGAAATGCACCCAGTAACCGGATCAACATCGGCGCCATTGGCGTCGGCCGCATCTCGCGGGTGCACGACATGCCCGGCGTCTGGCAATATGATTCCGCGCGCATCATGGCCGTGTGCGATCTCGATGCCAACCGCGTGGAATTGGCCAAAACGCTGGTGAATGGAGTTTACGCCAAAAAGTCGGGCAAAGCGTATTACGGCGTAACCGGTTATCACAGTTATCACGAACTGTTAGCTAACAAAGAGGTTGACGCCGTCACTATCTCCACGCCCGACCACCAGCATGCCATCGTGGCGGTCGATGCGGTCCGCGCCGGCAAAGATGTGTATCTGCAGAAGCCCGCCTCGCTGACCATCGCGGAAGGCCGCTACCTGAGCAATACTGTTCAGGCTTCCGGGCGCATTCTGCAAATCGGGTCGCAGCAGCGTTCCTGGAAGCAGTTTCACCGCGCCTGCGAACTGGTGCGCAACGGCCGCGTCGGTGACCTCAAGCATGTCGAGATCGGCCTACCGGGCGACCCGGCCGGGCCGGATGCACCGGAAATGCCCGTCCCGTCCAACCTGAACTATGATGCGTGGCTGGGCTCGACACCGGTCGTCTACTACACCGAGATGCGCGTGCATCCGCAAAGCGGTTTCGATCGTCCCGGATGGCTTCGCTGCGAGCAGTTTGGCGCAGGCATGATCACCGGTTGGGGCGCGCACCACGTAGACACCGCGCACTGGGGCATGGACGCCGAACTCACCGGCCCCGTGGAGGTGTGGGGCACGGCCGAGTATCCCAAGCACGGGCTATGGAACGTGCATGGGAAATTCAAGACCGAAGCCGTCTACGCTAACGGCGTGACCATGTCCATCTCCGGCGACTATCCCAACGGAATCAAATTTTATGGCACGAAGGGATGGATCTTTGTCACGCGCGATGCCCCTGTGACAGCCAGCGATCCCTCGGCGCAGGCAATCAAGCCGCTCGTGGCGAGCGATCCGAAAATCCTGGACAGCGTCATCGGGCCAAACGAAATTCATCTATATAAGAGTGAAGACCAGCATGGCAACTGGCTCGACTGCATACGCAGCCGCAAAGAACCCATCGCTCCTGTCGAGACCGGCCACCGGGCCTGTTCCACTTGCCTGTTGCACCAAATCGCGATGAAGACAAAACGCAAATTGTATTGGGACCCCCAGAAGGAGCGCTTCAAGAACGATGAACAGGCAGACGCCATGCTAAGCCGTCCGCAGAGGGCGCCTTACAAGTTCAGCTAGAAATCTAAATCGCAGCGCACCCGCCGTTCGCGTGCGCGCATCAACAAAGCATGTTACCGAAACGAAGATTAGGCAGCCAGGGCCTCGAAGTGTCCGCTGTCGGCCTTGGATGCATGGGCATGAGCCAGTCCTACGGTGTGCCGGACGATGTTGAATCCATTGCCACCATTCATCGGGCAATCGAACTCGGGCAGGATTTTTTGGACACCGCCGAGGTCTACGGGCCTTTCATTAATGAAGAGCTGGTCGGACGGGCGCTGAAAGGCAGTCGCGGCCAGGCAGTGATTGCTACGAAATTCGGTTTTCGCATTGAAAACGGCAAGAGCGTCGGCACCGACAGCCGGCCCGAACACATCCGCCAGGTAGCCGACGCTTCTTTGCAGCGTCTCCAGACTGACTACATCGATCTTTTCTATCAGCATCGGGTCGATCCCAATGTCCCGATCGAGGATGTGGCGGGAGCGGTAGCGGACCTGGTGCGCGCCGGCAAGGTGCGCTACTTCGGTCTTTCGGAAGCCGGCGAAAAAACGATTCGACGCGCGCATGCCGTCCATCCTGTCACGGCGCTACAAAGCGAGTATTCGTTGTGGGAGCGCAATCTGGAGCCGAGGATCATACCCGTGCTGCGCGAGCTCGGCATTGGCCTGGTGCCGTTCAGTCCACTGGGCCGCGGCTTTCTGACCGGAACAACAAAGCGGGCGGAAGAGTATCCGGAAGGCGACTACCGCCGGGGCGATCCGCGATTTCAAGGGGAAAACTACGACAGCAACATGCGCGCTGCCTCGGTTGTCCAGAAGATCGCCGCACACAAGAGCGCAACACCCGCGCAGGTCGCATTGGCCTGGCTACTGCAGAAAGGCGGCGACATTGTGCCCATTCCAGGTACCAAGCGTAGAACCTATCTGGAAGAAAATATCGCCGCCGCGTCGTTGGAGCTTACGGCGGATGAGGTGGCGCAGCTCGACCAGGCGTTGCCGCCGGAAGCAGTTTCCGGACCGCGCTACAACGAACGAATGATGGCTTTGCTCGATCGTTAATTTACTACCCCACCATCCGCCGCGCAGCGGAACCCCAGCGCGGCGGACCGGTCGGCGCTTGGCGCCAGCAGCAGCAGCTTTCCGTGTTGATCGTTGCGGTAAGCCGCCGGAAAATACCACATCGATCCCTGCGGCTGGTAGTAGCTGCCCCCGCGCAGGACGCCGCTCCTGGTGTGCTCATCCAAATACTCGTCCGTCCACTGCCAGACATTCCCCACCAGGTCCATCACACCGAACGGGCTTGCACCTTCTGGGTGCGCCGAGACCGCATCCGGCCCTCGCATCGTACGTCCCTTGTCAGGTACGGGCACAGCGGACGGCCGCCATTCATTACCCCACGGATAAGAACGCCCGTCGTTGCCCTGTGCGGCGAACTGCCACTCCCATTCGTGCGGTAAGCGCTTTCCGGCCCAAGCGGCATACGCGCGCGCGTCCTCCTGAGAAACCCAGGTGACAGGCTTGTTCTCCCAGCCGTCGGGGTAACTGCCGTTTTTCCAGTCGCGCAGGAAATTCAAATCGTCTTGAGGATGATATTTCGCGGCATCTATAAACTTTTTGAACTGCGCGTTGGTGACCGGATACTGATCGAGGAAGAAACTCCGGATCTCCATTGGATGCTCGTGGAAGCGCCGGGGCTCCTCTTCCCACGGATACTGAATGTCGACACCGCTCTCGTTGGAGCCCTCGATCTCAATCCCCTCGACCCGGAAAAGGAAGCGCCCGGCCGGAATCTTGACCATACCTTCCGGCACAGCGGCGAACATCTTTGTAGCTGGTATCTCGACAATCTTCTGTGGGAGAACTTTCCGCTGATCCGGATAGCTCGAGAGCGGCCTTGCTGTGAGCTTCTTCATCTTCTGCATCACGCTCTGCATCTCGGCGGAAGGCTGTCCGCGAATCCGCAGAATCGCGCCATAGCCGTGAGCCTCGATCGGAAACGAAAGTAAGTCCATGCTGCTTTCATGTTCGGGCGTCAGTTCAACGCCATGATAAACATCGAAGTACCTTGCGCCGTCCGCGCGAGACACAGCCATTTGCGGACCCTCGACATTGTATTCGTTCCGGTTAATGATCGTCCAGACCGTGCTATCCGCCCGCGGCCACCGGCTCGCGAATACGCCATACCGCCGCATCGGAGCGAAAGGTTCCCATTCCGGGCTCGTCAGGTAGGACGCAACCGTCCGTTCAATGAGTGCGACCCGCCGCGTGGCTTCCCCGTCTCGCGGCGTGATTCCATTCCAGATGCCCCAAATATTTTCCCAGCTCTCCCAGCCCCCGCCATTGAAGAAGGCATACTGCAGATTGTCCTTCTTCGATCGGTTCCAGCGATCCGAGATATGAACCATGTGCCGCGGTTCCAGCCAGCGGTACTTGTCCACTCCAACCACGAAATCAAATTGCCCGCCATATTGCCCCCACGTCATCACGTTCCAGGCCAGGGCTTCGTCGGAAGGTCCGCCTTCGGGCTCGAATGCCAAAGGATGGCCGGTCTTATCGGCCGCGGTCGAAAAGGCGAGCGGCACTCCGTCTTGGGTGTCGCCGTTGATTCCATCCACGTCCAGGTCCTTCATCAGTTCGGCGATGGCCTGCGGCCACGGCGCACTCGGATCCCTCGTCCCCTGATCCCACATCATCATTGGGAATAAAACGCGAACGCCGCGCCGGTGGAAGTCTGCGACCATTTTCCTCACGCCATCCAGGCCGCCCGGCATGCTTCGGATCATGTCGTGCTGGTTCCGGTTGTCGATGCCCATATTGGGATAGGTAGGCCAGATTAGCACCGAATCGATGCCGCCGTAACGCGCTTCAAGATCGTCCAGATACCGGTCGACCGTATAGCGCCTGGCTACCGGATCGTAGAAGTATCGATCGTGAACCATCATCTGAGGCTGAATGAAGCTGGACTGCGTCCAGCGCAACGCCGGATTGTCGTATCGGGAACCGTCATATCCGATGCGAATCTTCCGTTCGTCGCGCCAGTGGCTCACATCCGTCAACCACTCCTGGTGCGTCGTGGCGCCGCACGCAGTGGCGCCCCCCAGCCATGCGCCTTTCATCGCCAGACAATCCGGACCGGGAATGAGCTGGTTTTTCGGACGGTACTTCGAATCCTGCGCATTTGCTGCAAGCGAGAGGCAAAGAAGTAAAGCGAGTAGCGGCGCTTGGCGGCATCGCATATTTGTTCGGTTCCTCCAGTCGATAGCTCACTGCGCGAAAGCGCAGAAATACCTCGCGCTATTGTATACGCACTAGCGCGTCCGTGCTGGTGTTACCCTCGAAGGGCATGAAGGTAGGCATCGACAGTTACTGCTTCCATCGCTTTTTCGGCGAAGTGTATCCGCAACAGCAGCCTCCACGCCGGAACATGACGCTGGAGGACTTCCTGGAGTACGCACGAAGCCTTAAGGTCGATGGCGTTTCACTTGAATCTTGCTTCTTCCCGAGCGTTCAACCTTCATATTTGGCCGGGCTCCGCGCCATGCTGGACGGTTACGGCCTGGATCGCGTTTACGCTTGGGGACATCCGGATGGTCTCGAAGGCGGCACAAACGACTCTGCCTACGACGACATGATCCGCAGCTTCGATCATGCGCAAGCCATAGGCGCGAAAGTCATGCGTGTGGTCGGCAGCAGTTTACGCTTCCGGAACCAGCCGCACGGCCCGCAGCTGGAGCGCCTGACGCAGATGTTCCGGAAGGCCGTGCCCATAGCGGAGGAGTACGGCATCCGCATGGCCGTTGAAAATCATATCGATTTCAATGGCCAGGAAATGCTCTCGTTACTGCGTTCCGTGGACTCGCCTTTTCTTGGAATTAATTTCGACACCGGCAATTTCGTCCGGTTACTGGACGATCCCGTGCAGGCCATGGACGAGCTCGCGGCGTACACCTACGCAACTCATATCAAAGATTTGAAGCTTCAGCGCGGCGTGCCGGCCAACGAATGGTACTTCTTTTCGAGCGCTCCGGTGGGCGACGGTGTAGTAGATAATGCCAAGCTAATTGAGAAGCTAGGGCGCAGCGGTTTTGATGGGCTGCTCGCAGTCGAAACCGACTTCTTGCACCCCGATTACGGTAATGACGAACACGCCGCGGTAGCGGCAAGCGTCAACGAGCTCCGTCGGCTGGTGTCCCTCTATTAGTTAGTCGCCGAGAGCCTCCATGGGGGAGATCCGCGCGGCACGTCGAGAGGGCAGCAGGCAAGCCGCGAGGGACACCACTCCCATCACGCCCGCGGCGCCGGCGAGCGTCGGCAAGTCAACAGCGGACACGTGGAAAAGCACCGTCTGCATCGCTCGGCCCGTTAGCCATGCTCCGATGACGCCAAAGACAGTGCCGCAAGCGAGTAAGCGAAAGGCGAGAGAGAGAAACTGGCTGCGAATCTGCTCCGGCTGCGCCCCTAATGCCATGCGCACCCCGATCTCGCGGCGGCGCTGCGCGACGGAGTAACTCAACACTCCATAA
>DATHIZ010000019.1:0-17893 GCA_035316385.1 Bryobacteraceae bacterium
CGACGATAGCGCCGGTCGGCGCGGCCACCGAATTTGTCAAATTGGGTGCAGTCCGAACGACCAAGCCGTTGGAACCTGGATCGCCAAGACCTGCCGTGGCGGAGACCGGAAGCTGAGAAACGGCGGTGACACGGCCCCTTGCATCGACGGTGACTTGAGCCGAGTGGGTGGCATCTCCAAATGTTCCGGGAGTGGCGTTGGTGGTGGGCAGGCGACCGTCCAATAGTATTCCGCTGGTAATTTCGGAAGCGTCGATGCTCTTGTTGGTGAGAACCTGCGTATCGGTCGTGCCGACGATAGCGCCCGTGGGCGCGGCCACCGAAGTTGTCACGTTCGGCGCGGTTCGAATCACTACGCCACTAGAACCAGGATCACCGAGACCCGCAGTGGCGGAGACCGGGAGTTGCGAGACAGCGGTGACCCGGCCTTTGGCATCGACAGTGACTTGAGCCGAATGCGTCGCGTCGCCGAACGTTCCTGGGGTAGTGTTGACCGGGGGTAACGCAGCGGCCGTGGACCCGGCTGCCGTGACGATATCGCCAGAAAAAGCCGGCAGCCGGCCGGCGGAAAGTATTCCGCTGGTAATTTCGGAAGCGTCGATGCTCTTGTTGGTGAGAACCTGCGTATCGGTGTACCAACGATAGCGCCCGTGGGTGCGGCCACCGAATTTGTGACATTGGGCGCCGTCCGAATGACCAGGCCGTTAGAACCGGGATCACCGAGACCTGCCGTCGAGGAGACCGGAAGTTGAGAAACAGCGGTGACCCGGCCTTTGGCATCAACAGTGACTTGAGCCGAGTGCGTGGCATCTCCGAAGGTTCCTGGGGTAGTGTTGACCGGGGGTAAGGCGGCTGCCGTAGAGCCGGCTGCCGTGACGATATCGCCAGAGAACCCTGGGAGCCGTCCGGCGGAAAGTATGCCGCTGGCAATCTCAGAAGCGTCAATGCTTTTGTTGGTCAGAACTTGTGAATCGGTGGTGCCAACCACGGCGCCGGTTGGAGCGGTCACGGCCGCAGTTGTATTCGGGCCGGTACGAAAAACCAAACCATTCGAACCCGGATCCCCTAGCCCTGCAACAGCGGCAGCGCCCAACAGTGTCCACGTGTTTGCAGCCGTGCAGCCGAACAAATTCTGGCCCGGGACCGCAGTTGTTTTAAAAAAAAGGTCGCCCACCGAACAACTAGCGGAAAGCGTAGGGCCGGTTTTGACCGGTCTGGTCCAAAGCGCGGCTGTGAAATCCACGTTCCGCCCCTGCGTGCTCAAGTTGATCTGCGTGGTTTGCGCAGTGGTTTGCCCGGAAGAGGCCAGAATTGCGGCTGCCGAAATGACCCCGAAGCGCAGGGCTGCTCCCAAGCGGGTGAGACTGATTGCATTCATTGGTTTTGGTCCTATAGCCGTGATCGATACTGGCCAAACGGTAAACCGGCCGGCAAACGCAACGGCTGGCTAAAGCCGCTAACTTATTCAGGGCATGCGGCAAACGCCGCTTCGAAATTGTTGTGAACGGTTGTCTCCGGCGAGAACTATCGCCGCCGGCGCCGGCAGTGCGATCTCTTTTCAGCAGCGAAACTGCCGATAATCCATCCAGGGGCAGTTACGAGCCCCAGCCGGTAGGCAAATGCTAGAATTCGGTTGATCCCGTCGTCGAAGCAACCCGGCTAATCGAACGATCATGGCTGGAACGCAATCATTTTTAACAAAAGTCAGGCTCCAGGAAACCTCTTTTCACGCATTTTTGTACCGTCTGGGGAAAGGGCTTTCGCAAGCGCAGCTGCCCGTCCCGAACCTGCTCCGTCCCTTGTTCCGTGGCATGTATTCCCTGCACTTTGCGATACGTGGGC
Source organism: Bryobacteraceae bacterium (assembly GCA_035316385.1). Classification (GTDB taxonomy): domain Bacteria; phylum Acidobacteriota; class Terriglobia; order Bryobacterales; family Bryobacteraceae; genus Bog-105. The sequence continues at coordinate 1,842 of DATHIZ010000019.1, forward strand.
TTTATTGGACGGTTCTCATTTACTTTTATCGCGGTCCGATTTTCCGCGCGCGATGCGATTCCGTGGGCAAGAACTTGGCGGTCAGTCTCCTGCCTGATGTCCCGGGTCATCTACGCTTGATCCTGGGCGACAATGTCCACCTCAACGGCTTTTTTGGAGTGAACAGCAGCCGGCTTTTTGAAAAGCCGACCTTGCGCATCGGGAATAACGTGCACGTCGGTCACATGGTCTCTTTTGTCATCAACAAGGAAGTGGTGATTGAAGATGGAGTGATGATCGCGAACTATTGCCACTTTGCGGACACGGACGGGCATCCAACCGATCCGGAGCGCCGTGTGGCCGGCGAACCCCCGTCTCCGGACGAAGTGAAGCCCATTCGGATCTGCCGCAACGCTTGGATCGGTCACCGGGCGCAAGTGCTAAAGGGCGTTACGGTAGGCGAGGGAGCCATCGTGGCGGCTGGCAGCGTCGTGGTGAAAGACGTTCCACCGTTTACCGTTGTGGCGGGCAACCCGAGCCGCGTGGTGGTGGAGAATATCGTTTCGAGGGCGGCCGCGCAAGCACCCGCTGGATTGCCGTGAAGGCGGCGCCATGAAAAAGCAGCCTGTTCTTCTCATGATCAGGGCGCTCTCTGAGGGCGGCTGCGAGCGGGATTTGACGAGGCTTGCGCTCAACCTGGACCGCACCCGGTTCGAGCCGCACGTGGGCTCTTTCCAGGACGGCATTCGAAAAGCGGAGCTCGAAGCAGCGGGCGTGCCGATCCTGCATCTGCCCATAACTTCCTTTGGCAATCGCAGCTGCGTCGAAGGCGCGCGAAAAATGGGCGCCTATCTTCGCCAGCATCAGATCCGTCTCGTTCACGCATTCGACGTGCCGCTGGATGTTTTTGCCGCTCCGGTGGCGCGCCGCTATGGCGTTCCGGCGGTCATCACCAGCCAGCTCTCTTTTCGAACTTTGTATTCGCTCGGAACACGTTTGGCCTTGCGCCTCAGTGACCGTTTGTCGCGCCGTGTTGTTGTCAATTCGCGTGCGGTGGGCGACTCCCTGCATCGGGACTATGGAATTCCGGACGAAAAGATTTTTCTGTGTTACAACGGCGTGGACACCACACAGTTTTATCCTGAGCCTGAAAAGCAGCACAGTAACCGGCCGGCTGCCTTGCGGGAAGCTTCGGTCGTCATTGGCACGATCTGCGTGATGCGGCCAGAAAAGCGTGTCGACTGGCTGGTGCGTGCCTTTTCCGAGCTACTGCCGCTGGATCCGCAGGCTCGTCTGCTATTGGTCGGAAGTGGTCCCGAAACTGGGCGTTTGACAGACCTGTGCGACAGCTTGGGAGTGCGCGACGCCTGCCATTTTGAGCCCAGCCAAACCAATGTGGCGCCTTGGCTGCGCGGTTTGGATATCTATGTCAACAGTTCTTCGAGCGAAAGCTTCCCTAACGGACTACTGGAGGCCATGGCGTGTGGCTGCTGCGTGATCGGGTCGAAAGTAGGAGGCATTCCCGAATTGGTCACTCACGGCCAGGATGGGCTGGTATTCGATGCCGGGGAGCAGCAAGATCTTACCGCCGCACTCCGTATGGCTGCAACAGACGCCGGTTTGCGCGGCCGTCTTCGCAAGCGTGCGGCCCAAACGGCCCGTGAAAGATTCGCAATGCAACTCACCGCCGGCCGGATGGAGGCGCTTTACGAAGACCTTCTGGCTGGTTCGACCAGTTAGTCGATCGTCTTCAGCCAGTCGATTTCTTTCGGCGCCAGGTCCCGGGCAGATTCGAGCATGCGCAGGCAGGCGACGGTCGAACGGGCTCCATCGCGCACGGTCACCGCCGGCGCCTTGCCTTGCTTCAAATCGGCAATGAAACGGTCGATCTGCGCGTTGTAGCCTTTTTCGGCAAACATCTTAGTGCGCTTCTCGCGGATACCGCCGCAAATGGTCAGGGTTCGGAAATCCTCGGTTTGCAGGCCGATGCCCTGTGCATAAACTTCCACACGCTCGCCGCCGGAGGTCTTGCTGCCCACGGTGCAATAAGTCAAATTGCCGATGGAGCCGTCGGCAAAGCGAAAGGTGGCCGCGATGTTGTTCTCTCCAATCGGATCGTTCTTTCCCGTGGGTAGGCTGTAGGCGGAGACACTGAGAGGCTCCGCATCGAGCAGCCAGTACATGAGATCGGTAAAATGGCAGGCTTCGCCGAGAATGGCTCCCCCGAAGGCGGGATCGGCCATCCAATAGGAGCCCGAAATACCGGGCGAATTGATCCGGCATTGCAGAACAGCGGGTGAAGTGCGGCGTGCCAGCTTGGCCTTCAGCGGCTCATAGAATGGCGCGAACCGGCGGTTGAATCCCACGCTCACATGACATCCGCTCTCGTCCGATGCGTGCACCAGGTCGCGGCATTCCGCCTCGGTCAAAGCCATCGGTTTTTCGACAAAGACATGTTTGCCGGCCCGTAGCGCTGCGAGCGTCTGTGCCGCGTGATGCTGGTTGCGGCTGGTGATAAAAATAACGTCGACTTCCGGATCCTGCAGCACTTGCTGGTAATCGGTCGTACAGTAGGCTGCTCCGAAGCGCGTGGCATAGCTTTTGCCTCGCACCCCGCTATTGGATTGGATGGCGCGCAAACTGACATCGGCATGCTTTTGCAGTTGCGGCAGGTGTGCCCAGCGCGCAAGATTCCCCGCGCCAATCAGCGCGACTCCGATCTTACCGGCAGGTTTCCCGCCGCTCGCTTTGCCCGCGTTCAAAATAGGTACGATACGGTTTGGCCGGAAAGCTGCCACCGTATTTTCAACCGGGTATTGCAGCAGGACCGCTAGGCTGTTGGATGCCGGATCCATGATCGTGGAGTAGGCAGCGCGGCCGTCTTTGAGCGCAAACCGGTGCGTAATGAGCGGATCGAGTTGAACACCGCCCTTGCTGACCAACCGCAAAAACTCTTCCATATTGCGGTTTTCAGTCCAGCGGACGTAGGCGTACGGATAATCGCGTGCTTGCTTTTCATAGGCGGCGTCATAGCTGCCGGGCCCGTACGCGCGCGACATAAAAAGCTGAATTTCCTTCAGATACATATCGTTCCAAGGGAAACTCATTTCCACCGCGCCCACCACGACGATCCGGCCGCGATCGCGGCAAGCCTCGAGCGCCAGCTTACAGGGCAGCGACGATTTCGAAGCTGCCGTAATCATGACGCAATCCGCGCCTTTTCCATCGGTCATTGCGGCGACCTGTTCCTTTAATGGAGCACCGCTGAAAAGCGGTTCCTGCGCGCCCAATTTCGCCGCCAGTTCCACGCGATCCGTCCTTAGATCGGTGGCCAGAACCACTGCCCCTTGTAGCCGTGCCAACTGCGCGACCAGTTGGCCAACCAAGCCCAGGCCTATTACTAGGACCCGGTCTCCCAGGCCGATATTCGCGTTCCGCACCGCGTTCATGGCGATGCTGCCCAGGGTGGCAAAACAAGCGTATTCGAAGGCGACGTTATCCGGCACGCGCGCCACCAGGTTCCGTCCCGTGATAATGGTCTCTGCGTGGCCGGTCCCTTCGCCCCCATACGCGACTCGGTCGCCGGGTTCGAGATCCGTCACGGTGGCATGTTTCTCCGCCAGGACGCCGGCGCCCGAGTATCCCAAAGCAGCATACTCGGTGAACTTGGCTCTTACTTCGCGGATCGTCGAGACCGGGCCGTTCACCTTCATCACATCCAGAACTTTGCGGATATGAGAGGGATTGTCCGTCACTTCTTTGAGGACGCCTTCCTGATGAATGCTGGCCGTTTCAGTCCCGCTGCTGATTAATGAGAAGACCGGCCGGATCAGAACGTGGTGCGGAATTACCATGGGGTCCGGCACCTCGCTGACCTCGATCTCTTTTATTCCCTTACGGATGATTTGTTGCATTCGCTCCTGTTGCTTTCGCCGGCCTTAGGCGGCAGCCATAACTGTCGTCGCGGTCGTGGTTCTCCGGAAAAAGCGATACGTGGCTACTGCTGAGAAAAGATCCACCAGGAGTCCGGTAGCCGAAACCGCCGCGGGAGGCCAAACCGTAAAAATCAATGAAAGCAAACAAACAAAGTTCAAGATAGTAGCCTGCATGATAATGCGCGACCATTCCTTTTGATAGCCAAACGCCAACATATAAAAGGTGGAGTATATGTGCTGGAACACGAGTAGAAACGGGCTGAATGCCATGATGCGCAGCAACAGGATTGCCGGTTCATATTTTGCCGAAAAGAGGACATGAATGATGAGCGGCGCGGTCACGAATAAAATGACTGACCCGGCCAGAAAGGGGCTGGCCAGAATCAGCGCGTACCTGCGCAAGAACGCCACGGCATTCTGTCCGGAAGCTACGGCCATGTGACTGATGTGCGGGTACAGTGCCGTAACAATGGGAGAGACCAGCAAGCGGGCTGCCGACACCAGCCGGAAGGCCGCCGAATAGTACGCAACGTCCGCGGGGCCGGAGCGCAGTCCCAGGACAAGAACATTGGTGGCCCAGGACATGGACATTGCGGCTGTCGACAGGAATACCGGCCAGCCTTCCCTTAACGCTTCAAAGACTTCTTCGCGGCTAGGCACGACGAAGCGGGCGGCCGTCAGCAGAGGAACTGTGATCAGTCCGATAATGCCCGCCAGCAACATGGATCCAGCCTGGAATCCGGCGGCCCACAGATAGTCTCCGTCCTTGCGCACAAACGCGAACACCATCCCCATGGAGACCACTTTTGCCAGCAGATCGCGCCAAATCAGATTTTCCATTTTCTGCAAGCCCTGAAACAGCCACATCGGGAAAAGCAGATCTCCGATGACAGCCAGGTAGCCGATGCAGAAGAGCAGCAGGTTCGGACGCAATTTAGGTGTTGCCAGCACCACCGTGAGCATGATAATCAGACCCAGCAGCGTCAGCAATGCCTTGGCCGCAATGACCGCGCTATAGATTTGAGAAATTTTCTCCGGGTTATCACGGTTGATGGCAATACGCCGCGTAGCCGTCAGGTTGAACCCGTAATCCACCAAGGTCATGAAATACAAGTTGAAGGATGTCGCGTACGCGATCAAACCGAAATGTTCGGTGCTCAAAACGCGCGAAAGATAGGGCAGGACCAGAAGAGGAGCAGCGTACCCGCTGATCTGCACAACCATTAACGCCGCCGTATTCTTGACAAGGCGATGGCGAATCAGTTGCAACATTGGACTTTCAATTGGATGGGCCTAAGGCTAGGCATTCACTAGATCGAGCACAGGCAAGCCCGATGCTGCTATTTTAGCCGCCGTGGCAGCGCCCTGTTTCTGAGCCAGCACCAGATGATCGGCCCATTCGAGCAGGTTTTCCAGGGCCGGCTGCATCAAACGGCCAATATGCGGGATACTTTGCAGAATGAAATTCCGGTTGCTGCCGTACAGAGCATCAAGCTGAATGTGAGGATCGTAGACCCGCAGATCGCGCCCTTTCCCGATGAGTTGCTCGAGTAACCCAACCACCGGACTCTCGCGCAGATCGTCGGTGTTTTCTTTAAAGGCGAGGCCGATCACCCCCAAGCGCTTGGCCGGTAAATCGAGCACCCTGGAAATGCCGCGCGCCAAGTGGCGCTCATTGCTCGGCAGCGTGGCTTCCAGCAGCGGTAAATTCAGATCCAGCCTTCCGGCCCGGTAAATCAGCGCGCGCAAATCTTTGGGAAGGCAGGAGCCGCCGAAAGCAAAACCCGGTTTCAGATACGCAGCCGAAGCGTTAAGCTTGACGTCATTACAGACAGTCTCCATGACCTCGCGGCCGTCCACGCCGAGACTGGCGCTGAGCGCGCCGATTTCGTTCGCAAAAGCAATTTTCACGGCGTGGAAAGCGTTGCAGGCATACTTGATCATCTCCGCCGTGCGCAAGGTAACCAGGCAGGGCTCAAAGCCCAACGGACTATAGATGTTCGCCAGAAATTCCACGGCAGCGCGGTCGGCGCCGCCCACCACGATCAGCGAAGGCTCCATGAAATCTCTTACGGCCACTCCCTCGCGGAGGAATTCCGGGTTGGAAACCACGATCGCGCCCGGCCCTAGCGCCGGCATCACAATCTCTTCGCACGTACCAGGAAAGACCGTGCTGCGGATCGCCACAATCAGTGGCTTCCGCCGGGGTGTTTGCGGGTTGGACAGGCTCTCGCCCATCTCCCCCAGCACCCGCCGCATTTGATCAAGTCCCAGATTGCCGCTTTTTTCCGAGGGTGTACCCACGCAGATGAGCGCAACGTCCGCTTTCCGTACAGCGTCGGCCAGTGAGGTAGTGGCTTTCAACCGCCCGGCCGCGACGTTCTCCCGGACCAGTTCCGGTAGGCCCGGCTCAAAAAAAGGAGCATCCCCCTTCAGAACGCTGGTCACTTTGTGCTCGTCTCGATCCACGCCGGTGACGTGGTGACCGATGCTACTCAGACAGGCTGCGGTAACGCAGCCAACATACCCTAAGCCGATGACCGCAATATCGGCAGGAGTGAAAACGCTATTCAAATGCGGAGATTCCCTTCACGACACAAGACCGTATCCTCAAGTTTATCGGTTGATTGTGTCTGGCGCTTTAAAATTGATAGAGTTACGGACTTTTGATCGAAAATTGCCTGGGCCTCGGCCAGGCTGATGGGGCTCTCGCCGCTAACCTGTAACGACATGGCAATGGCCTGAGGAAGAGTTCCGAAGGCTTTCGCCACGACAGCCGTACCCGGCTCTTTCTGCCCATACGCCGGTGAATGGAGCGATGCTTCGGGCGAAGCCGGAGTGGAAAACGAAAGCTGAACCCGTGCAGCCCCGGGTCCTAGTTGCCAGGTCTGCCGGCATTCATGCTCGCCCGCCGGACCCTCAATCTCATCCAGCACCAGCAATCGCCCCGCTTCCAGCAGAATGCGCCTCCGGTGAACGAAACCCGCATACCGGCAGCTTGCGTCCGCAAAGCCGCCTTCCACGCTTTGCCCCCAAGCCGCTAAAGTCACTTCCGGTTTTGTCGCCCATCGAAACGGTCCGGCGGGCTGGGCCTGATCCATTCCATCCACGCAAACCGTGTTGTGCGACACTGTCCCCCGGAACCAGTTGCGCTGCGCGGGGTCCGCAATATAGGTAAATGTCCCAGGGTCGATAAACACCGCCTCACCGCCCAACCAGACGAGAAGGCTGAGCGTATCGGCATGACTGTGTCCCGCGCCCGCCCAGCCGAACGGCCCGGCATCCATTTGCACGGACAACTCTCCGCATTTCAAAAACAGCGTGCCGCCGTCTGCGAACAAACGTCCACCCGAAGGGATTGCTTGCTGGGGGCGCGCCTTCGCCAAGCTATTCGCGCCCAGCCACCACACCGCCTGTTCCGCGATTTCACTATCGGGACCAATCCAGCCATCCTTCCCGAACAAAATCCCACAAGTGGTCAAGCTCGCCCGCCCAAACTGGTTGCGCGGGCCGTAGGGGTGGAACAGCCGCCCCCCATCATCATCCCCGACGCAGGCGATAGACCGGGACGAACCCAGCAGCCAGTTCAAATAATCCGCCATCCGCAGCAGCGCCGGTTCGAATTCCGGAGGTCGCCCGGCCATTAGGTAGAAGAACAGAAAAAAGTCCAGCGCGTAGACATGGTAATAAGAGGATTGTTCAAAATGCGAGCCATCCGGCTTCACCTGAAACTCCAATTGTCTCCGGACTATCTCCGCCGCCCGCCGCCGCCATCCCTGCGCCCCGGGAAAGCCGGGAAATAGCGTCCCGATCGCGTGCAATGCCACGGCTTCGCCCAGCAAATGGGTGTTGGGTGAAAAGTAAACCGACAGGTTTTCAGACAAATGCAGGCCGTGCTGATAAAGGGCAGTCAAGAAGCGGCGTTTAAACTCCGGCTCCATCCTTTCGGACAAAAAATGATAAACCCAGATCCAGGAGAGTGCGCGAAACGCAACCTCCAGCGCACTCGCCCAATTGATTCCGCGCTGGAACGGGTTCTGTTCCAGCCAGCTCTCCACTTGCGCGAAAATCTCGTCTGTGAACCTGGTATCGCCAGTGAACCTGTACGCTTGTGCCAGCAAAGCCAAATGCTGGTGCCGGTTCAGCTCCCAGATGAACTTGTGGTCTCCCACCGTCTGGAAGTCCAAATAGGGAATCCGGCGGAAATAAGCGCTTCCGGATTCTTTGCCATGCGCATAGTCGCGCCGCCATCGAATGACATCGCCAGTGTCAATCGTGCCACCGAACAGAGGAAAACGGTGCGCCAGTAGCTCTTTCGCGGTTGATTCGACAAAGACCGCATATTCCGATCCGCGCAGTGCGTCCATTGCATCCTGCCAGCCGGGTAACGTCAAACCGGCCGGGCCGTCGCCGGAAAACTGCGGCTGTGCCAGCAGAAGGTACAGGTTAGCCGCCTCCTGCCGGACGCGAAAACTGATTTCCGTAATACTTCGCATCTTTGCTTAGTGTCCACCAAACAATAAAACTCATGCTTCGACAGACTACTGTCGCTATACCGCTGATCGAAAAACGGTTGACACCATTTGTGATACTCATAGCTAAAAGTGAGGACATCTCGTGTTGACGACCCTTCCTGCCCGGGACGTTAGTCCTGAGGAGAAACGGCGGGTCATGGAACGTGTGCTGGGAAGCCAGACGTTCTCCCGCTCCGATCAGCTGCGGCGCTTTCTTCAATACATCTGTGAAAAGGATATTTCGGGCAAGGCGGACGAAATAAACGAGTACTCGATTGCCGTTGACGCCCTAGGCCGTGCTCCCGACTACTCCCCCTCGGACGACTCCTCGGTGCGAACCAGGGCTCACGCTCTGCGCCAGAAGCTCCAGGAGTATTACGAGGTGGAAGATCCTGATGCCGAGCTACGGATTGAGATGCCCAAAGGCCGCTATAATCCCCATTTTTTGAGCCACACGCCGGCATCTCCGCCTCGGCTCGCGGCCACTTTCCCGGAACCCGTCCTCCGGCCCGCGCCGCCGCCGAAACCACCGCGAGTTTGGAAGCCGTTTCTGGCGGGCGCTTTGACAGCGGCGCTCCTCCTGGCCGCAGGGCTGCTCGTCAATGGGTCATTCTGGCGCGTGGACGATCCAATCGCCCCCATTCTGCGCGAGGCCTGGGGGCCCATGTTAAACGCCGGCGAGAAGGTGGAAGTGTGCATCGCCTCGCCTCCTGCAATGTTGCTTCACTCTTATAAGGATGGCCAGCGTCCGGCATATGTGGCGACTCTGCTACCAGCGCCCCCGGAGATATCCTCCTGGTATGAGCGCCTGCAGATGTTGGATGGCGGCGGCGATCTCTACATGCACACCACGCAAGACATATTTCTGTTCGGAGATTCTATTGCCTCCACTTCCGCCGTCCAGTTGCTTTCTCAGTCGGGAGCGCTGCCGCAGCTTGCGCCCGAGTCCGATCTTCGCGCCTTCGCCGTGCGCGGTTGGAACGTTGTTCTAATCGGCTCGCCGAACTATAGCCCCCTCGTGGCCCGGTTTCTGATGAATGCGCCCTTTTCCGTCCGCTACGATCCGGTCAAGCGCGAAGAAGTGGTGAGTGACGGCGCCAAACGGGTTTTCTACCCCAGCCGGGACGCTCACGGAATGTTGACGAAAGCCTACGGACTAATTACGGTATTGCCGAGCCAAGCCGACGGGGAAGGGGTCGCCCGCACTCTCATCTTCTCCGGCATTACCTCGGCCGGCCCGCAAGCGGCATTGGAATTCTTCAGATCACCGGAAGGTCTGCGCGTCTTGAAAGCCAAATTGCGGCTGGATGGACTCGCTAAATTCCCGTTGGCCTACCAGGTGGTAGTCCGCTGCGGGCTCGATCACAATCTGGCCCTGAACTGGGAATATGAGGCTCACCAGGTCATGAAAGAATCGCCTCTCCTGCATTAGCCCCGAAAAAAGGCGGGTGTAACAATGCGAAACGGTGTTTCGTAACGGTTACCGAACGGCCAAGTGCTTCCCGCTCAATCCTCAAAGGCGTACTCTCGCTGTTTGAGCCCGCGAAGTTGCGGTTCAATTACCCCTCGTAAACAACTCAGGAGAGCCATGAAGCTAGGCAGATGTATGCCCACAAAACAGATTTGTTCGGCACTTTTATTCGCGGTTGCGTTTGGCGCGTCATTATCTGCACAGACAGCGACCGGATCCATTACCGGTACCGTTGTGGATCCGACCCAAGCCGCTGTGGGCACAGCGACCGTCACACTCACGAATTCCGGGACGAGCGAAGTACGTACGGCGCAGACGAACGGCTCAGGTTACTACTCATTTCAACTCCTCCCTCCCGCTACCTACAAGTTAGACGTATCCAGCCCCGGCTTCCAGCACTTCCTGGTGAGCAGCATTCCACTCAACGTGGGTCAGGTAGTTGCCCAGAACGTTTCTCTAAAGGTAGGCGAATCTTCGCAAACTGTGACCGTGACCGAGAGCGGCCCGCAAATCGAATCGGAGTCGTCGTCCCTCGGAACAGTACTGGGAAACAACAGCATTGTTGATTTGCCGATCAACGGAAGAAATAGCTATGGCTTTGCGGCGCTGGTGCCCGGTGTGCGTGCTCCCAACCTCTTTACGCAAGTGGCTTACGGCAACTACAACGATCAGTTTCTGTCCATCAACGGATCGCGCGTGAACGTCAGCATGTTCTATCTGGACGGCGGCTGGAACTCCAACGCCGGCTTCAACGGTCCCGGAATTTACCCGCCGATTGACCTGGTGCAGGAGTACAAGGTCCAAACCAGCAATGTCCCGGCCGAATTCGGCAACACGGCGGGCGGCGTGATTAACGTAGTGACCAAGAGCGGCACTAACCAGGTGCATGGCAGCGCCTATGAGTTCGTCCGGAACGATTTCTTTGATGCCACCGATTTCTTCGCCAACGCAGCCGGGCAGGGCAAAGCTCCCATCCGCTTCAACCAGTTCGGCGCCGCCTTGGGCGGCCCGGTCTATATCCCGAAGGTTTACGATGGCCGCAACAAGACGTTTTTCTTCTTCGCCTATGAGGGGTTGCGCTGGGTGCGCGCCTATACGACCACCGGCACCATGCCCACCGCGCTCCAGCGGGCGGGCGATTTCTCGCAGACCTTCAACCAGGCCGGACAGCAGATTGCCGTCTACAATCCGAACTCGACCGTGCTCGCAAACGGCCAGTACAGCCGAACCCCCCTGCCTGGTAACCGGATGGCGATTTCCCAGATAAATCCGGTTTCGCTGGCCTTGGTCCCGTATCTGCCGCTCCCGAATGCGACGGGTAATGCGTTGACCGGCACGAACAATTTCACCAGCACCATGTCGGCGCCAATCAACCAGGACAATTACTCGTTGCGCGTTGACCAGAAGATCACCGACAACCAAAAGCTATTTGTCCGCTGGTCGAGGAACACCGGCACGGTGGAGCGCCCGGATGTCTACGGAAACGACAATCCGAATTTCGCTTTCAGCCAGCCAACCAATGGGACCGATCTTTCTCACAACCAGGAAGCCGTGGTGAACTACAACATCGTTGTCAATCCGACGACGGTCGTGGAACTGAGTTCGAGCGTTCTGCATTACTGGCTGGGCCGGCAGAATCCAGCACTGGGATTCAATCCTACACAAGTGGGCATGCCATCCTACTTCAACAACGTGGGGCTCACATCCTGCTTCCCAAGCGTCGCCGTCAGTGGCATGGGAGCTACTATCAATGTCCCCGACACCGGTGGCGGCTTTATCGGGGACTGTCAGTTCACTAACCAGTCGTATGACACCTTCTCCGAATACGCAAACGTGACGAAAGTCAGAGGCTCGCATACCTTGAAGATGGGGGCGAACTGGTTTTATAATCGCTGGTCCCAAAGGCCGCAGCCTGCGTCGAACAACTATTCGTTCTCGTCGGACTTCACGCAGGGGCCAAATCCAGTGGCCGCCAGCGCTGCATCGGGCGTCGGTTTTGCTTCTTTCCTGTTCGGAACCGGTGACAACGGCAGCATCCAAAGCGATTCACCGGGCGAATTCGTCGGCTATCACAGCTACGGCGTCTACTTCCAGGATGACTGGAAGGTCAGTCCCAAACTCACCCTGAACCTGGGCTTGCGCTATGACTTCAACGCGCCCTGGAGTGAAAAATACAACCGCATCAATAATTGGAACGGCAATTCCACGGTAGTAAGTCAGGGTGTATCCTTCACGGGTGGTTTGGAATTCCCTGGCGTAAATGGTCTGCCCACCGGTCAATTCCAGAACAATCGGACCAACTTTGCGCCTCGCTTCGGATTCGCCTATTCTCCCGATTCGAAGACTGTCGTTCGCGGCGGCTTCGGCATGTTCTACGGACCGACCAACGGAGCCGGGTTCGCCGGCAACATGTCTCCGTTCACCGGCTTCTCGGCATCCACGAATTGGATCAGCACGGTAAACGGAGTCACCCCGGTCAATCTGCTGAACAATCCCTTTCCGGGGGGGTTCCAAAGAGCTCCCGGCAGCAGTCAAGGCTTGCTGACTCTCCTTGGACAAACGCTGGAGACGATGGACCGCAGCCGTCTAAACCTCTACTCTGAGCAATGGAACTTCGGAATCGAGCGGACGCTGCCTGGCGCTTTCCTGCTCAGCGCTGCCTATGCGGGCAGTCATGGCGTCCACCTTTACAGCCCTGTGAATTACAACCAACTGCCAAACCAGTACCTTTCGATGGGCAACGCCCTGCTGAATCTGGTGCCGAATCCTTACTTCGGCGCCATCTCCAGCGGTCCCTTGAGCACCGCCACTGTGCAGCAGGGACAACTCCTGCGTCCTTATCCGCAATTCCAGGGAATAACTGCCGAATCAAACTCCTATGGCAATTCTATTTATCACTCGATGCAGGTAAAATTGGAGCGGCGCTTTGCGCACGGAGTCGGTATGCTGTTGTCGTATACCTATTCGAAACTGATCGACGACGTTCTGCCCTCTGACACGTTCTCAGGCTTTCCCGGTGAAAACTTCTCTGCCGGCGCTATTCAAGACTCCACCAACCGGCGCGCGGACCGTGCCGTGGCCAGCTACGATACACCAAACTACCTGGCAATCAACGGCAACTGGGAGCTTCCTTTTGGCCACGGAAAAGCATTCCTGAACCGCGGCGGATGGACCAACTCCCTCTTTGGCGGCTGGCAGTTGAATGGCATCTTCAATTTTCACACCGGCGCTCCGCTCGGTTTGACTACCCAAACGAACACGCTGTACAACTATGGCGCCTACGGCTATAACAGCAACACGGAGCGTCCGAATTATGTTGGGGGCCCTATTTATACTTCCGGTTCGGTGTCCAGCCGTGTGAACGATTACTTCAATACAAACGCGTTCGCGCTTCCCGCGCCATTTACCTATGGAGACACCGGACGCCTGCTGCCCTACTTGCGCGCCCCAGGCGCCGTGCAGTTGGACATGTCGTTGTTCAAAGAAATACCGATCCACGAGCGCATGCACATGCAGTTTCGGGCGGAGATTTTCAATCTCCTGAACCACCCGCAGTTTGACGCCCCGAACACGGTAATCGGATCGCCGCAGGCGGGCGTCATCTCAAGTCAGGTCAACAGCCCTCGTGATATACAGTTAGCACTGAAACTGCTCTTCTAGCACCCAGGAATTTGTAATATGCGTAAACCAAAATTTACCTTGATTCTTTCGGCGGCTGCCTTGCTCGCGTGTTTCGTTATGCAGCGAAACAGTGCGGCCCGGCCGCAGGCCTCCGCAACCGCCTCTGTCGAACGGCCGCCCATCATTGGGGTGGCGCACATCGGTCTGTTGGTCAGCGACATCGCCAAAGCGGAGGAGTTCTATGGCCACGAACTTGGTTTTGCGCACTTCAGCCTCGACAAGCCGGCCGGTGGCCTGATGCTCAACTACTACAAGGTGAATGACCACCAATACATCGAGATCTATCCCGGACTGAAAGGCGATTCACAGGATCGCCTGTCCCATGTTGCGTTTGAAACCACCGATGCCCGCAAGCTGCGGGACTACCTCGCCAGCAAGGGCATCAAAGTTCCCGCGGCGCTAAAACCCGGCCTTGACAAAAATCTCAGCTTCATGATCGACGATCCGGAAGGGCGCAAGATTGAGTTCGTGCAGTACATGCCGGGTTCGCTGCATAGCGGCAAGTTCAAGACGCTGCTGCCGGACACGCGCGTTTCGGACCACATGATTCACTCCGGCTTCGTCGTGCATGACCGCGCCGCGGAAGACCGCCTCTATAAGGACATTCTGGGCTTTAAAGTCATGTGGTACGGCGGCCCCAAAGACGACCAGGTGAACTGGGTGGACATGCGCGTCCCCGATGGCAGCGACTGGTTGGAATACATGCTGAACGTCACCAATCCGGACTCCCCCAAGCCGCGCGGAGTGATGAATCATTTGGCGCTAGGCGTGAAAAGCATCCAGGCCCCGTATCACACGATTCTGGATCGTGGCGGGAAGCCGCCGCAACCTCCAAAACTTGGCCGCGACGGCAAATGGCAGTTGAACATGTATGATCCCGATCTAACCCGCGTCGAACTGATGGAGTTTAAGCCTGCCGAAACCCCCTGCTGTTCGCCCATGGTTACGCAATAACGGTGTCATGTAATAGGGTTACGGATTCAGCCACGTCAACGTCAATGTGATGCGCCGCGGAATTTTTTCGAAGGGGTATAGTGACTCTCAGACCCTTTTTCGAAATAAGCCCTTTCAATGTCCTTCACTAAACTAAACCGCCGTCAATTGTTCGGAGTCGCGGCAGGCGCTTTGGCGGCTTCCGCCGCGTCCATTGCCCAGGCCCAGCAAGACCGCAGCGCCAGCCTGAAAATCACTGCGATCGAGCTCACGGAGGTGCGCGGCTTCCGTGAGGTGCAGGCCGGCGTGCATGGGCAGCAGCAAGTCAATCCGCTCGATGTCTATGATGAATTGCGCCCTCCCGTCTATGCGGAGAAGCCCGGCGGTAAGAAGACCGCTCCCATCAAGGCCATCTATCTCCGCATTCGCACCAGCGGCGGCGTCGACGGTTTCTACGGTCCCATCGACAGGGAGGTCGCCATTGTGGTTTGGGAACAGCTTCGGCCCTTCATTCTGGGGAAAGATGCACTTGCCGGAGAAACGCTCTGGGATGAGATGTACCGCTCCAACCGCCATTCGCGTGGCGGCATTTTCCTGATGGCGATTAGCGCCGTCGACAACACCATCTGGGATTTACGGGGCCGGTTTTATGGCGTGCCGGTCTATAGGCTTTTAGGCGGTCCCACGCGGGCATCAGTAGAAGTCTATGCCAGTTGCCTCGGCTTCTCGCTCGAGCCTGCCGCGATCAGGACGCGCTGTCTAAGCCTGCAAAAAGAAGGCTATCGCTATCAGAAGTGGTTCATGGGCTACGGCCCCGGCTCTGGACCCGAAGGCATGCGCAAGAACGTCGAACTCGTCCGCATCCTCCGCGAAACCGTCAGCGACGACACCGAACTCATGTTCGACGCCTACAGCGGATGGACACAGAACTACGCCCTCGAGTGGGTCCATCAGGTCGAACAATATCGCCCCTACTGGATCGAAGAGGCCACCCACCCGGAAAAGATCGACAGCTTCGCGGTCATGCATCGCAGCACAACCATCCCCATTGCCTCAGGCGAACACTTCTACGGACGCTGGGAGGTCGAGCGTTACCTGGAGGCGGGAGGACTCTCAGTTGTTCAAGCCGATCCCGAGTGGTGCGGAGGCACCTCCGAGCTCCTCCGCATCGGCACCGTCGCCTCGCTGCACGACGTTCCCGTCATCCCCCATGGCCACAGCCTGCGCGCGGCAATCCACGTTATCGCCAGTCAATCCCCCATGACCTTCCCGCTCGGCGAATACCTCATCAACAAGATGCGCCACTACTACCACTTCGAGAACAACCCGCTCGTACCCGAAAAAGCACACATCGCGCTACCAACCGGCCCGGGCTTCAACGTCCAACTCAATCCCGCCAAGATCGAATCGCAAACCATCCTCAAACCAAACTGAGGCACCAACGCGATTCAAGACATAGCCCGCTACACAATGCAATCCCTTTGCCGCCGCCCGTGCCTTTTGTTTGTCATTCCGCAGCGAAGCGGAGGAATCTGCTTT
>DATHIZ010000020.1:0-7287 GCA_035316385.1 Bryobacteraceae bacterium
GGCGGTGTTGCCGGCGGCGGATAGTAATTCGGTTTTGATTCGCAACGTGAGCGTGCATCCGGTTACGGGCCCGGATATTCAGAACGGCTCGGTGCTGGTGCTGGACGGCAAGGTTGCCGAGATTGGGCCAAAGATTGCGCCGCGGGGCGGAGCACGCGTTGTGGACGGGCATGGGCTTCAACTGTATCCGGGCATGATTAACGCCGGTACTAACATCGGCTTGGACGAAATTCAAGCCTTGCATGACTCGGTCGATTTGGACGAGATCGGTATGTTCAATCCCGAATTGCGAGCGGAAGTGGCATTTAATCCATCGAGCCAGCATGTGGAAGTGGTGCGCGCTGGAGGTATTACCAGCCTGATTTCGCTGCCGGGAAGCGGCGGCGGCGGCGGGTCGGTGATCACCGGTCAAGCGGCGCTGATGCATCTGGATGGTTGGACCTGGGAAGAGATGGCGGTAAAGCCAAGCGCAGTGATGGAGATGCTATTCCCGCAAATTCAAAGCGGCGGCGGGCGCCGGCAGGCCGCGGCCGGGGCGCAGCGGTCGTATCGAGACGATGAGAACCAATACAAAGAACGCTTGCGGCAAGTGAGCCTGTTTTTTGAAGATGCGCGGCGCTACGAGAAAGCTAAAACGGCGGGAGCGCCGGATTTCCAGCGGGATATCAAGCTGGAGGCGATGCTGCCGGTAATTGATGGAAAGCAGGCGTTGTTTGTCCGCGCATCTACTGAGCGGGCGATCAAGGATGCGGTGGCGTTTGCGGACAAGGAAAAGGTGAAAATCGTCATTGCGGATCCGCGCGAAATTGGTGCGACCGGTCCGCTATTGAAGGCGCATCAGATTGCGGTTGTTTTGGGCAAGACTTTGGCTCTGCCGGAGCATGAAGACGATCCGTACGACGCACCTTACACGCTTCCGAATGAGTTCTTCAAGGCGGGAGTGAAGATTTGCTTCGGGACGTTCGATGTGGAGTTTGCGCGCAATGTGCCGTTCGAAGCAGCGCAGGCCGCGGCGTTTGGATTGCCGCACGACGAGGCCCTAAAGGCGCTGACTATCAATAGCGCGGAGATTCTGGGCGCGGGAGACCAGTTGGGATCCATCGAAAAGGGTAAGCTGGGTGATTTGATTCTGACGGACGGCGACCCGATGGAGGCTAAGACTAATATCAAGCAGATGTTTATCGCGGGCAAAGAAGTGAGCTTGGAATCCCGGCACACGCGTGAGTACGAGAAGTGGATGAAGCGGCCGTAGGAATCCGTTTTGCGTCAATCTTTGCAGGTATTAAGTTCATAGCGAGCGAAGCGATATCTTAGAGACTGGGAGGACAAGCGCAAATGTCAAAAGGCATGGATCAGAAAAAAGAAACCAAGAAGCCAAAAAAGAAGAAGTAAGGGGCTGACGACGTTCCGTGTCAGACGGGCGGCGAATGGGTGAAACCCGCCGCCCGGCGACGTCGAATCGAGACGGGTCAGCAGGTGGCCGGTACCGACTATACCGTTTTCCCACTTACTTAGTCCGACTGGCTCTTTACGGTCTTTCCGTTAATACTCTTAGGTAACGGCAGCCGAAGAGGAAGCCATAGGAAAATCTCCCGGACTTTTCGATGAAATTCCTCTTCGTAGCGCGTTGGGCGTGAGCCCATTGCGCTTCTACCCGGCGGCGGAAACTCCGATAGCGCGGAACTAAACGGGCAGCCTGATTTAATAGGAGTTTCTTAGACTTAGAGGAGAGCCTGTTTTATGCCTGTTACATCCGTTCCGATAGATCCGTATTTAGAAGACTCATCCGGCTATCACGGTGAAGCGGACCAGGTATTTCTGCCCGTTAGTCTGGAGGAACTACGAGAGGTCGTGCAGACGAGCTCAGCGAACAGTATTCCACTGACGGTCGCGGGCGCGGGCACTGGACTTACGGGCGCACGGGTGCCGCATGGCGGACACATCGTCTCACTCGAACGGTTCCGAAAGATTGAAATCGGGCCAGGGCGCGCGCGGTGCGGGGCGGGAGTGGTTCTAAGCGACCTGCAGAAGGCCGCGGCCCAGAGCAAACAGTTTTTTGGACCAAACCCAACGGAAGATTCGGCGGCGATTGGGGGGATTATAGCCACTAACGCTGGAGGGGCGCGCAGCTTTCACTACGGATCTGTGCGGCGGCATGTGTTAGCGCTCGAAGTCACGTTTCTGAATGGCAGGACCGAGCGTTTCGAGCGCGGCGACAAGGTGGATTTTTCGTTTGTTCCGGTTCGCACGCCGGAGACCACAAAGAACGCGGCGGGCTATAGTTTGCACGCGGATCTGGAGTGGGTGGATCTGCTTGCCGGCAGCGAAGGAACGCTTGGGATCGTTACGGAAGCGGAGTTGCAGTTACTGCCCGAGCCGGCGGCTATCTTAAGCGGCGTGGTGTTCTTTCCGGACGATACCCTGGCGCTCGATGCGGTTGCGGCGTGGCGTCCTGTTTCCGAGTTACGGCTGCTGGAATTTTTAGATAAGCATGCTTTGGATTTGCTGCGAACGCACTACTCAGAGATTCCGGTGAACGCCGGGGCCGCGCTGCTGGTAGAGCAGAATTTGACTTCCGAAGAAGACGATGAAGTAGATGCGTGGACGCAGCGATTGAAGGAACAGCAAGCGTTCGAGGACGAATCGTGGTTCGGTTTCCGGGCGGCGGACAGGGAGCGGTTCCGAAAGCTACGCCACACGCTGCCTGTGACGGTGGTGGACAGGGTGCGCCGCAACGGGTTTCCCAAGTTCGGCACCGATTACGCTGTACCACTGCGTCATGAACGGAAGTTATACGAGTTCTACAAGCAGCGCTGCGAGGAAGTTACGCAGGGACAATACACGATCTTCGGTCATGCCGGGGATGCGAACAATCACGTCAATCTGTTGCCTCAGACGCCTGAACAGGCGCAGCGGGGAAGTCTGTTAATTGATGAATTTGCGGAGTTTGTGGTCTCATTGGGCGGCACGATCGCAGCGGAACATGGTGTGGGCAAGTTGAAAAGCGGGCTTTTAAAGCTAATGTATTCGAGCGCGGAGATAGAAGCTATGAAGGATGTGAAGAGGCAGCTCGATCCGCAATGGCTGTTAGGACAGGGAACGATCTTTGACAGGTGAAGGGCGCCTTAGTTCGATTCGGTTATGCGGGTGCTTGTTCAGAGGGTTTCCGAGGCCAGTGTCACGGTTGACGGCAAGGTGACGGGGCAGATCGGCACGGGGTTGGTGGTGTTTGCAGGGTTCAGGCACGATGATACGAAGCGGTGCGCGGAGCAGTTAGGCGCCAAGATAGTGGGGTTGCGGATATTCCCTGACAACGAAGGCAAGATGAACCTGAACTTGCAAGATATTGGCGGGGCGATGCTGATTGTATCCCAATTTACTCTGTATGCCGACACCCGCAAAGGCAAGCGCCCCTCTTTTTCCCAGGCGGCAAGACCTGAAGTTGCAAATGCTTTGTATAGTTACTTTATAGAGGTTTGCCGCGGATTTGGGGTTCCGGTGGCTACCGGAATATTTCAGGCGCAGATGAAGGTTCGTCTTACAAACGATGGTCCTGTAACTATAATGTGCGATTCTGACGATTAGTTATTGGCGTGTTTAGTGAAATAAATTCTGCAGTGTGTTACTAAGGAAGAATATATGGCAAAGTTTTCAGCAGCTCCAAACCATGAAATTTTGGAAGCTGCCTTGCAGGGTCTTGAAGCCCAAAAGAGCAAATTAGATGACCAGATTGCCCAAGTGCGTTCCATGCTAGGACGCCGGGCGGGCAGGCCCGTTAAGGTCGCCAGCGCCCCGGGCGAGACAGAGAGCACCGCGCCGGCGCCGGTGAAGGGCACGCGCAAGAAGCGTGTTCTTAGTTCCGAGGCACGCAAAAGAATTGCGATCGCGCAAAAAAAGCGCTGGGCAGCTTTTCGAAAGGGCCAGGAATAGCGCGGCTACCCGGCGCGGGAACTGCCGCCTGGGTTTAGCTGTCTTTTGCTATTACACGAAGCTGAGGGGCGCTAGTGTCCCGCCCCCCGAGGTTCGTTGAGGAAACTGTAATGTCGGCGGTCCGCGGACTGCGGCAGACGCCCACGTCGGCTTTGATTACGGATGTCGGGACACACAGCCGGACCAGGGGGTCCGGCGCGGACGAGGTGTCCGCACTACGTCGAATTATCCAACGAACTTTAGAGACAGGAGTCTTAGGTCCTGCAAGGCGGTTTATGGTTCTTGGCATAGGGACAGATCTAGCGGAGGTAGACCGGATCGCCAAAAGTATTGCCCGGTTCGGAGATCGTTTCCTGAACCGTATTTACACGCCGCTCGAGCGTGCCTATGCAGAGAGCAAGGCAAGCTCAGCGGAGCGATTCGCGGCCCGGTTTGCCGCAAAAGAGGCTGGCATGAAGGCGATTGGCACGGGATGGAGCCGTAGTGTCTCGTGGCTGGACTTCGAGGTCACCAATGAGCCCTCAGGGCGCCCCACGCTGCGTCTAAGCGGCGCAGCCCTCAAGATAGCGGGCGGCTTGGGGGTAAAGCGCATCTCCTTGTCGCTGACGCATACGCGGGCCGTCGCGATGGCGGTAGTGATTCTGGAGAACGGCTAGGCAGAGCGGGAAGTAGAAGCGCTAGCGGCGCGTGTCCGCAATTGTGCGTCTTCGAGCCGCTTAGCTTCCTGGTAGGTGAAGATCATGCGGTGGACAACGGTCAGGTTGCCGAGCACTGCAATGACCCAAAGAATAGGGGCCATGTGGTCAAACAGCGCACCGATGATGAGCAGCACGATGCGTTCGGGTCTTTCGAGAAACCCTACCTTGCAAGTGGGGATAATATTTTCCGCCCGGCTCCGCGTGTAGCTGATCATGACCGAAGCGGCCATCACGATCGCCGTGAGAACGACGTAGAAGGGGCGGTTGATGGTGCCGTAATAGACGAGCAGGCCCATCAGCAAGGACAGGTCAGAATACCGGTCGAGCACGGAATCGAAAAAACCGCCGAAGCGCGTCACCTGATTGGTAGCGCGCGCCACCCTGCCGTCGACCATATCGAACAGGCCGGCGAACAAGATGACGCACCCGGCAACGCGAAAGCTGCCTATGGCCAGGAACGTTGCGGCCACAATGTTGATGACAAGTCCGATAAACGTCAGTACGTTCGGATTAATTTTCGAGAGAGCTAGACCATCTACGATCAAGCGCAGGATCTTGCTGGATCCAAGGCCGATCGCGCGGGTGAATGTCATGGCTGAATCCTAACCATCAGTGCGAGGGCGCATCATCGTACATGGTGAGAAGGCTGAGGATCTCCATCTCGCGCACGCCTCCGGGAATCTGAATTTTGACGGTGTCTCCGACGCGTTTACCGAGCAGGCCTTTGCCTATCGGGGAGCTGGTGGAAATCTTGCCGTTCGCAACGTCGGCTTCTTCACTGGTCACCAGACTGTAACTGTGTTTTTCGTCTTTATCGAGATCGAGTACTTCTACATGCGAGCCTAGACCTACGCGATCGCGCGGGATCTTGGTCATGTCGATCATGGAGAACTCCCGGAGGCGGCTTTGCACTTGTCCTAAGCGCGCGTTTACGAACGCTTGCCGCTCCTTGGCCGCATGATACTCGGCATTTTCGCTAAGGTCGCCGTGCGCGCGGGCCTTCAGGATTTCCTTAGGCAACTCGTTGCGCAACTCGTATTCAAGCGCCATAATTTCCGCTTGCAGCTTTTTTTTCAAGTCTTCCATGTGTAGCTTTCACTAGTATATGTAAGTATTTGCGAGCCGTTACAGCCAACCGGCGGGCTGGCGCCGCGGGGCCGCCATGGCACGGGAACAGGGCCTACTCGACAACCGATAAGTCAAGCTGTTACAATGACCTATAGAGGATTCTGCCCGCCCATGGCCAACAAACCGCCATTCGCTCAGGGAGCACAAGTCGAGCACGGAAAATTCGGACTCGGCTCAGTGCTTTCCTGCAACGATGATTACATTGTCATTAAATTCGACGAGCACGGTGAGAAGAAATTCGTGACGTCAATCGTTCTTCCGGCGCTGAAGAAGAGCGACCGCCAGCCACCCGTGGAAAAAAGACGCGCAAGCCGGAAGAAGGTCGCGGCGCCTGCCGCCACCGGCGCTTAGTCCATCAGGGAGGTTTCGTGAAGGTCGGCGTTCTAGTGTTCCCCGGCAGCAACTGCGACCACGACGCGTGGTATGCGGTGGCTCACAATCTCGGCCACGAGGCTGAGTTCATCTGGCATGATTCGGCTTCGGTGGGCGACGCGGAGGCGATTCTTCTTCCGGGCGGATTTTCCTATGGCGATTACCTGCGATGCGGCGCTATCGCCAAGTTCGCCCCGGTCATGCAGGCGGTGAAGGCGTTTGCCCAGGCCGGCGGACCGGTGCTGGGAATCTGTAACGGCTTTCAGGTTCTGACGGAAGCGGGGCTGCTGCCCGGCGCGCTGGTCCGTAACGCGAATCTGAAATTTGTTTGCAAGACGATTGCTTTGGAGGTGGGGACGGCCGACTCCCCGTTTACTTATCTGGCAAAGCGCGGGCAAATATTACGCCTTCCCATTGCACATGGAGAAGGGTGCTACGTGGCGGACGAGAGGGTTCTCGACGAGCTCGAAGGGGATGACCGGGTTGCGCTCCGTTATGTGGAAAACCCAAATGGATCGCTGCGAAATATTGCCGGGATTCTGAACGCCGAGCGCAACGTGATGGGCATGATGCCGCATCCGGAACGGGCTGCCGATCCGCTGGTCGGCAACACGGACGGGCTGACGATTTTGCAGTCTCTGGTACACGCGGGGGCTGCGGTTTACAAAGCATGAGTAAAAGCCAGGCCATGCCAGACGTGGCCCATTCTGAATTAATCACGCCCGCCGTGATTGAGTTGCATCAGCTTAGTCCGGCCGAGTATGAGAAGATTCTGAGCCTGCTCGGGCGTGAGCCGACTCTTACCGAGCTGGGCATTTTTGGCGTTATGTGGAGCGAGCACTGCTCGTATAAGAGCTCGCGGGTCCATCTGAAAAAGCTGCCGACCGAGAGCAAGCTGGTTTTGCAGGGGCCGGGCGAGAACGCGGGCATCATCGACATCGGCGACGGCATGGCGATCGCGTTCAAGATCGAATCTCACAACCATCCCAGTTTCATTGAGCCGTTTCAGGGCGCGGCCACGGGCGTGGGCGGCATTCTACGGGATATCTTCACCATGGGTGCGCGGCCGATTGCGGTGATGGATTCCATTCGGTTCGGCAGGCTCGACGACGAAAAAACGGGAGCGCGCAACCGCCGCATTGTGGAAGGCGTGGTTTCC
>DATHIZ010000021.1:0-15263 GCA_035316385.1 Bryobacteraceae bacterium
GCTCCACGTCAAAGCGGGCGGAGGAGGACCGGCCGGCTTGCCGTCTTTGCCAGCGGGGGCTTTGTTTGCCGCCGCGGGCTTGTCCGTGTGAGTGGCTACGTTCCAGCCCATGAACGTATCGACATAGCTGTTCTCGCCATAGAGGATTCGCAGATGCGAAGCGTCCAAAATGCGATGTACCTGTTCGGGGCGGTTCGGCTTGAATTCCAACTGGGCCTGTTGCGAGGTGCGAATCTCCCGCACCTCCCGCCCGCCGGGCCGCATTTCGAGTTCGATATGTTCGCTACGCAGAATGCGCGTCTCGGACGGCAAGACATCCGGCGCGGGCAGCGGCTTCGATTCCGCCACGGCGTGCCCGTCCGCCGTCACCAGGTGCAGATCACTCTCCGTTTTCACCGGACCATTGCCCTGCTGCTCGCTGTTCAATGCGAATAACAGGTTGGCCTTGTCTCCGGTGAGTACCGTCTCCGCGGCAGCTTGGCTCGAAACCACCCGCGCGTCTTTATCACCAACAATCTGCACCATATTGCCGTTCTCGTCGAAGAATGCGGTCATCTTCTCGGCGGAATAGGCTACGTGACGGTTGTCGCGATCATCGCTTCCCACTGGATGGTCGGAGTCAATCTGGTGGAGCACTCCGTCCTGCAAAGCGACCACCGAATTCTGCGCCTGAATGGTCGTGGTCAGCCGCTGCATTTTCGACCAGGGGGAAAGATAGATTTTCTGCTCGGCTTCTTTATAGATCAGGTCGCCGGACTCCACGTGCAGCTTGTTTTCCACCGGGCCGTTTCCAATCCAGTCCAGCGCGATCTTCGATTTTAGATGCAGCGTCTTGGTTGTGGGATCGTACTCCACGCCGACCGCCTGGCCGCCGCCGGCCGGAAACACGAACGAGGCGGCCTGATCGGTGGCCGCTTTGCCGTTCTTGGTCTCGTAGTTGACGCCGGAGGTCACCACTTGAACGCGCTTTTCCTGTTCTTTCTTGTCCTCGGCGTCTTTATCGGACGGCATATTGATAACGATGTGAACCGGCCCGTCGGACTTCATTACGCCGGTTCGTTCGTCGAAGAACGCATGGTTGCTCGTGACATAGGTATAAGACGCGGCGGTTTTGTCGTAGAGCTTGAGCGCCAGCCCGAGTAGCTCAAAGGTGGCCGGATCCTGCGTGGCCTTGAACGATTTGGCAAAGACGCGAACGACGGGGCGGTTGGTTTGCGGATCGTCGCGGGTGTAGCTCCAGCCGCCGAACGCCGCACCCTCCACTCCGCTCTTGATATCGGGCGCCGCCGCGAGATGAAGGCGGTGCGTGTGTTCCCGGCGGAGTTTGTAGGTGTAGCCGACCAGAACGGCGATGAGAATGGCGGCGATCGAGAATACAAGGGAAATTCGCCGCATAATCTGGTTTGTTAGCCGATGTTCCTAGGGTAACAAGCGCGGACTAGTAGAATAAATCAAGGCAGGTTTTGTCGATGCAACGCCGAGCCGCGCATCACGATCACGGGCCAAAAACCTAATCGCCGCTATGGCTAAACCGGATTTTCGGTGGCCCAAAACTGCCGCACACAAGATCTTTCAATCAATGACCGCAAACTGCGCATGGAAGAGAATAAAACTACCAGCATTATTATCTTATTTATCAAAATACATAAAATCTGAGCAGACCACTGTCAATGCGGCCAAAAACGTAAGATAAGTATAACCTAATCAACCACTTACACATATTTCTTGTCACTCTCCCGCCGAGTGTGCTAAAACTGTCTACGGGTAACCGGGTCGCACGTTGCGCCGGGTTACAACTCAAAATCCGAACTTGGGATTACGTTTTACACACACTGGAGGTTTTTAAACATGGACATTCGACCGCTTCACGACCGCGTCGTGGTTAAACGGATCGAAGAGGGCGAGGCGAAGCACGGTACGCTCTTCATCCCCGATTCCGCCAAGGAAAAGCCGCAGCAAGGCGAAGTTGTTGCCGTTGGTAAGGGCAAAAAGGCCGATGATGGCAAAATTGTCCCCTGCGATGTGCAGGTTGGCGATCGCATTCTGTTTGGCAAATATTCCGGCAGCGATATCAAGCTGGATGGTGTTGAGTACATGATCATGCGCGAGGACGAAATTCTCGGCGTGCTCACCAATGGCTCCTCAAACGGGAAGGCTAAGTAAGAGGTTTAAAAGGAATAATGGCTGCAAAACAAATTGTTTATAGCGAGAATTCGCGTCAAGCTATTCTTCGCGGTGTAAATCAGCTTGCTGATGCCGTGAAGGTCACCCTCGGCCCCAAGGGCCGGAACGTGGTGCTAGAGAAAAAGTTTGGCGGACCGACGATCACCAAAGACGGCGTCACGGTTGCCAAGGAAATTGAACTGGCGAACCCGCTCGAAAACATGGGCGCGCAGATGGTTCGCGAGGTTGCGTCGAAGACTTCCGATATCGCTGGCGACGGCACCACCACCGCCACCATTCTGGCTCAGGCAATCTTCCGCGAAGGCGTGAAGTCGGTTGCCGCGGGCGCCAATCCGATGGCTCTGAAGCGCGGCATCGAGAAGGCCGTTGCAGCGGTCGTCGAGGAAGTCAAGAAGTTCTCCAAGCCGGTTCCTTCGCAGGGTGATGCGATTGCTCAGGTTGGCACCATTTCGGCCAACGGCGACGCCACCATCGGCAACATCATTGCCGAAGCGATGGGCAAAGTCGGCAAAGACGGCGTCATCACGGTGGAAGAATCCAAGACCATGGTGACCGAGTTGCAGACCGTTGACGGTATGCAGTTCGACCGCGGTTATCTCTCGCCCTACTTCATCAGCGATCCCGATCGCATGGAAGCAGTGCTGGAAGACCCCTACATCCTGATTCACGAAAAGAAGATCAGCAACATGAAGGATCTTCTGCCGTTGCTCGAGCAGATTGCCCGCTCCGGTAAGCCGCTGCTCATCCTCGCTGAAGAAGTCGAAGGCGAAGCGCTGGCAACTCTCGTGGTCAACAAGCTGCGTGGCACCTTGAATGCCTGCGCCGTGAAGGCTCCTGGTTTCGGCGATCGCCGCAAAGCGATGCTCGAAGACATTGCCATCCTCACCGGCGGCAAGGCGTTGATGGAAGAAACCGGCATCAAGCTGGAAGGCGTCCGTTTGGAAGACCTCGGCCGCGCCAAGCGCGTCACGGTTGACAAAGACAACACCACCATCGTTGACGGCGGCGGTACCCAGAAGACCATTGAAGCCCGCATCAAGCAACTCCGCGCCCAGATCGACGAAACCACGTCCGATTATGACCGCGAGAAGCTGCAAGAGCGTTTGGCCAAGCTCGCCGGCGGCGTTGCCGTCATCAAGGTCGGTGCTGCTACCGAAACCGAGATGAAGGAAAAGAAAGCGCGCGTCGAAGATGCGCTGCATGCCACCCGCGCGGCCGTGGAAGAAGGCATCGTCCCTGGCGGCGGTGTTGCACTTCTCCGCGCTGGCAAAGCCCTGGCCAACCTGAAGGCGGAAGGCGACGAACAAATCGGCGTCGACATCATCCGCAAGGCAACCGAAGAGCCGCTCCGCCAGATCTCTGGCAATGCCGGCTACGAAGGCGCCATTGTGATTGAGAAAGTCCGCTCCAATCCCGATAACAACTTCGGCTTCAACGCTGCCACCGGCAACTACGAAGACCTGGTGAAATCGGGCGTCATCGACCCCACCAAGGTGACCCGCTCCGCTCTGCAGCATGCTGCTTCCATCAGCGCTCTTATGCTGACCACCGAAGCCATGATCTGCGAAATCCCGGAAAAGAAGGCTCCGGCTGGACCTCCTGCCGGCCACGGCCCCGAGATGGATTACTAAGAATTCCGCCGGATCTTAAAATCCGGCCCGGCATTCGGGAACGGCCCGCTAGGCAAATCGCCTGGCGGGCCGTTCCGCTTTAGGGGCCATAATGTTACGCTCCGGCGACGGCGGCCTTGGAACCCCGGCTCCGAGACAACAAGTCTCGCTCAGCCTCTTTCCAATCGATCTCGGGCGACCCCACGGGGGAGCCGCGTTCCTTCCAGAGTTCAAACGCGCGTAAGGCAACTTCAGCGCGGCTAAACGGAAGCAGAACAGGCTCTGTATCGATGGTCGCGCTCGGGTCATTTCCGTCAAAGCCGGCGGTCATGTTCGATGTATCCACACCCGCCGCGCCGATTGACTGATTGGCTCCTGCCGCAATCGTGTCGTTGATACTCAACCCGCGGCGCGGTTTCGCGCCAGTGTACTTTTTCTTGCCCTCGTCAGCCGGCACAGGCAGTTCGTTGAACTTCGGGTCTACCATCCTACCCTCCTACGCAGTGAGATCGAAATTACGTCAAATTGTCACTTAAAAGTTCTATGCTCGGTACAGTGCTATTTTTTCTTCTTCGCCGGAGGAAGTTTAGCGCCGGACTTGCGGGCCTCGCTCAGCCCGATAGCGACCGCCTGTTTCTGATTGGCGACTTTCTGGCCGCTCTTCCCGGATTTGAGCGTGTGGTGCTTAAATTCGTCCATAACGGTAGCCATTTTGTTCTTCACGATCCGCTTCGATTTCGGGTCGGAGCCGGACGACGATGCTTTTGTACTGCTTTTTTTCTTCGTTGCCATATCTGTTAGGAAACGCATTCACGAAAAATGTTTCATATCGAGCGTAAATGCCAGATAGCTCACGCCGGTTGAAACGTTCATCCCAATGGCACTCTCTTAGAACTGTTTAAAGGAGTTTAGTTGGCCAACATACTTAAAAGCCGGATCAAGGAAGGTTCGCCGTATCCACTCGGGGCAGCCTGGGATGGCAAAGGAACAAATTTTGCGGTATTTTCTGAGAACGCGACGAAGGTGGAAATTTGCATCTTTAGCTCCGATGGCCAAACAGAGACGGAGCGCATTCCGTTACCGGAACATGCCGATCAAATCTGGCATGGATATTTGCCCGGCATTACGCCTGGGACCATCTATGGTTATCGCGCTCACGGACCCTACGAGCCAGAGAATGGACATCGCTTTAACCCCAACAAACTGTTGCTCGACCCCTATGCGTGCGCGCACACGGGCGAATTGAAGTGGGACCCCGCCATTTTTAGCTATCAAATGGAATCCGGCGATGATTTGACTTTCGATGAACGCGATAGCGCGCCGTTCATGCCGAAATGCACAGTGGTCGATCCCAATTTCGATTGGACCGGAACCCGCAGCCGCAAGCCCAAGCGCTGGGACGACACCATCATTTACGAGATGCATGTACGCGGTTTCACCAAGGGCAATGAAGCGGTTCCTGAGCATCTGCGCGGCACCTACGCGGGCCTCGGGACGAAGACGGCCATCGACCACATCAAGTCGCTAGGCGTAACCACGGTCGAACTGCTGCCCATTCACACGTTTATCGATGACAACCATCTTCTGGAACTCGGGTTGAAAAATTACTGGGGTTATAACAGCATCGGCTACTTCGCGCCCGATCCGCGTTACGCCGCGGAACGCCACGACAGCTTGCGGGAGTTCAAAGAAATGGTCGCCCGGCTTCACGATGGCGGCCTGGAAGTCATCTTGGATGTGGTTTACAATCACACCGCCGAAGGAAACGAACGCGGACCGACGCTTTCGTTCAGAGGGCTGGATAATGCCAGCTACTACCGGCTGCTGCAGAATGAGCAGCGCTATTACATCAATGACACCGGCACCGGAAACACGGTCAACGTTAGCCATCCACGCGTTTTACAAATGGTGATGGACAGCCTGCGCTACTGGGTGGAGCAGACGAATATCGATGGATTTCGTTTTGATCTGGGCACCATTCTTGCGCGGGAACCAAATGGATTCGACAACCGCAGCGGATTCTTGAAAGCTTGTTGTCAGGATCCCCTCCTGGCAACCGTCAAGCTCATCGCCGAACCGTGGGATTGCGGTCCGGGCGGCTATCAGGTAGGCGCATTTCTTCCCGGCTGGGCGGAATGGAACGATAAGTTCCGCGATACCGTGCGAAGTTTCTGGAAAGGGGACGCCCACGCATCAGCCCTCACTCCGCGGCTTTGCGCGTCGGCTGACATTTTTGACAATCAGGGCCGCCGTCCCTGGGCGTCGACCAACTTCATAACCGCTCACGATGGTTTCACTTTAAATGACGCGGTTACGTACAACGAAAAGCACAACGAGGCCAACGGCGAAGACAACAAAGACGGCACGACTGACAACCGGTCGTGGAACTGCGGCGTGGAAGGTCCCACGGACGATCCGGAAATCAACGCCTTGCGCGAACGCCAGATCCGCAATATGCTTGCGACCTTGCTCCTTTCGCAAGGCACGCCCATGCTGCTGGCCGGAGACGAATTCGGCCGCACGCAAAACGGAAATAACAACGCCTACTGCCAGGACAACGAAATCAGCTGGCTCAACTGGGACATTCCGGAAAAAGGCCGTTCGCTCATCCGCTTCGTGCAAAAGCTGATTAGCTTGCGTCATCAATATCCGATCTTGCGCCGCAACTTGTTTTTGAGCGGCCAATACTTAGAGGAACTAGGCGTTAAGGATGTTACCTGGGTCAACGCCAATGGCAGCGAGATGGAAGACGAACATTGGGGCGATTCCGAATTACGTTGCTTCGGCATGCTGCTGGACGGGCGTGCTCAACCGACCGGCATCCGGCAACTGGGGCATGAGGCGACGCTGCTTATCGTGATCAATGCTTTTCATGAACCCGCAAAATTTGCGCTGCCCGCCTGTTTCGGCGGTTCAGAATGGACAGTCTTGGTGGACACGAATAAACCAGTCAAGTGTGAGGAAGTAAAGATGAAGTCCGGCGACGACTACGATGTCACAGCGCGGTCCTTGCTCTTGTTCGCTTTGAAGGCCGACCCCGAATCGGTTTCAACTTGACTCATGGTTTTGAAACTAATCTTATTAATCGAGGCTGGCTGATATCCTTGTTATGTTGAACTTAACTAGATAGAGGTCCTATTTGTCCCGCGTCTCGGCTGCCTTCAGCAGTTTTTTTTCGATCCTCTTTTCCGGCGTGCTGCCCGAAGATGTCGCGGCTGAATTTGGCTTCGTGAAGCCGCAGCCCCCGCCGCCGCCCGTGGAAATACCGAAGGTGAGCGACGGCGCTTTGCAGATTCTTCAGATCTTGCAGCGCGATTCGCGGCTCATCGACTTCCTCATGGAAGACATCACGTCGTTCGCCGACGATCAAGTGGGAGCGGCCGTCCGCACCATCCATACCGATTGCAAAGCGGCGCTAACACGGCATGTCACCTTGGCGCCGGTGCTCGATGGCGTGGAGGGAACGCCCCAAAGGCTGGATGCTTCGAAGGCTCCGGACCCGAGTCGCATTAAGCTGCTCGGCAACGTTCCGGCCAGCGGAAAAGTGGCGGGCGGGACCTTGCGGCATCGTGGCTGGCAGGCCTCCGCAGTTACTCTTCCACCTCTGGGCAAACAGGATCCGGCCGTATTGGCGCCGGCGGAAATCGAGATCGAGTAGTTTACCCCCGCCGCCTCATGTCGAAATACGTTATCGGAATCGATCTTGGCACCACTAATAGCGCGCTCGCGTATGCTTACGTCGATAATTCTACTGGCGAGTCCGAGCCCGTGGAATTACTGCCTATCCCCCAGTTAGTCAATGCAGGAGAGGTGGCGGAGCGGGAATTACTTTCCTCTTCTCTTTACTTACCGGGCGAAAAAGAATTTGTTGAGGGCGCGCTTTCCCTGCCCTGGAATCCGAATCCAACCTATATAACGGGCCGCTTCGCCTGGACGCGCGGCGTGGAAAACTCGACCCGGCTGGTGAGTTCCGCCAAGTCCTGGCTTTCGAATCAAAGCGCCGATCCTACGCAGCCGTTATTGCCCCTCACCGCTCCCGCCGGTGGCCAGAAAATTTCGGCGGTGGAGGCTTCCACTCAATATTTACTGCACCTGCGTTCGGCTTGGGATGCCAAACATCCCGATGCGCCGCTGGAGCAGCAATCGGTTCTGTTGACGGTGCCGGCATCCTTCGACGCCGCAGCGCGCGACTTAACCCAACGCGCCGCCAAATTGGCCGGCTACCCCGAGGTCACCATTCTCGAAGAGCCGCAGGCGGCATTCTATGCGTGGATTGAGCGCAATCCGAATTGGCGCGAGCAAGTAAAGCCCGGCGACTTAATTCTGGTGGTGGATATTGGCGGCGGAACTACCGACTTCACGCTGATTTCGGTTACGGAAAGCGCCGGGGAGTTGCAGTTGGAGCGAATCGCGGTTGGCGACCACTTGCTGCTGGGCGGCGACAATATGGATCTGGCGCTGGCCCGTTTTGCGGAACAACAGTTCGCGGAAAAAGGGACTAAGCTCGACGCATTGCAGTTTCATTCCCTGTGGCAGCAGTGCCGCGCGGCAAAAGAGGTGCTGCTCACCAGCGATGAGAACGCGCCGGCTAACCATCCATTAACTATTTTGGGCCGTGGGTCAGGCCTTGTAGGTGGCACGATTCGCGGCACCATGGAAATCGCGGACGTCCGGAATCTTTTGCTGGAAGGCTTTTTCCCAGCAGTACCGGCGGAGGCCAAGCCGCAGCGCAACCGCCGCGCGGGCCTGATGGAAGTAGGCCTGAATTACGCGAGCGATGCTGCCGTCACCAAACATCTCGCACAGTTTCTGCGCAACGCGGGAGCTAGCGCGGGCGGCTTTGCGCGGCCTACTCACTTGCTATTAAATGGCGGCGTTTTGCAAGCCAAGGCGATCGAGCAGCGTCTATTCGAAGTGCTAAACGGCTGGCTGGCGCAAGCGGGCGCCGCGCCGGTCACGGAGTTGCGCAACGCCAGCAAACAGGATGATCTAATGCATGCGGTAGCGCATGGAGCCACGTATTACGGGCTGGTCCGCACCGGCAACGGCGTGCGCATTCGCGGTGGCGTGCCGCGCACGTACTATGTCGGCATCGAAAGTTCCCTGCCCGCGGTTCCGGGCCTGCCTTCGCCGATGAAGGCGCTGACTGTGGTGCCGTTCGGCTTGGAAGAAGGATCGAAAGTAGAGCTGCCCCAGCGCAAATTCGCGTTGGTGGTGGGCGAACCGGCGGAATTCCGGTTTTTCTCTTCACTTGCACGCAAGAAGGACACACCCGGCGTCATGATCGACGCCATCGACAGCGATTTTGAAGAACTGGCGCCCATCGAAGTCTTTCTGCCGGGACACACGGAAGACGGCCGCGAGGAAATTGTCGCCGTTACCCTGGAAAGCTATGTGACCGAAACCGGAATGCTGGAGCTTTGGTGTGTCGCCGCCGATGGACGCCGCTGGAAACTGGAATTTAACGTGCGCGAGCGCATGTTCGCATAACTAGGTCGCATGAATATAGGGATTGATTTAGGAACCACCAACTCAGCCGTTGCGTACATCGACCCAGTAGAGGCAGCCGAATCCGATTTTCCACCCATTCATGTTCTTCCGATCGAACAGCAACTCGACGCGACGCGCATAGGCAGCCTGCGGACACTTCCATCTTTTCTTTACCTGAGCGATCCGCCGGTGGTTGGCGCCTACGCCCGTGATCAAGGCGCACTGGTTCCCACGAAAACCGTTCACTCGGCGAAATCATGGCTCTCTAATTCGGAAGCGGATCGCACTGCAAAAATTCTTCCCTGGGATTCGCAGGAAGAGGGCCGGATTCTTTCTCCAGTGGAAGCGTCGGCGCGCTATCTCGGGTATTTGAGCGATACCTGGAAACGCGTGAAGGGCTCGCCCATTTCCGAACACCAGGTGGTGTTAACGGTTCCCGCCAGTTTCGATGAGGAAGCACGTGAACTCACGGTGCAAGCGGCGCGCGATGCCGGCATCGACAACTTGACCTTGCTGGAAGAACCTGCAGCGGCCTTCTATGCGTGGATCGCCGGGCATCTTTCCCGCTCAAATAAGGAATTGTTCGATAAACAGGTCGTCTTAGTGTGCGACGTTGGCGGCGGCACCAGCGATTTCACGCTGGTCCGGGTAGATCGCGAAGCTGACCGCGTGCAGTTTACACGCACCACCGTAGGGCGGCACTTGCTGCTCGGCGGAGACAATCTGGATCTCACGATTTCCTGGTTGGCCGAATCGAAACTCGGCAAAACTTTGTCCTTGCGGCAGAGAAGCGCGCTGCGCCGCCAGTGCTCCGCCGCCAAGGAGACACTGCTTTCGCCCAATGCTCCGGCGAGCGTGGATGTAACCGTGGCGGGCGGCGGAGCATCGCTAGTCGGAGGAACGCTGCGCGCCACCATCACGCGTGAAGAAATTCTGGAATTGGCGCTGAGTGGCTTCCTCCCGCCCTGCCAGCTTTCGGACAAACCGCAACAAGAGAAACAGAGCGTCTTCCGCGAGTTGGGCCTGCCCTATGTTTCTGACCCCGCCATCACTCGTCATCTGGCGGAATTTCTGCAAAGCTCCTCTGCCGCGGCGAACGGCGTGGACGCAATCCTGTTTAATGGCGGCTTCTTTATTCCGCCGGTGTTTCGCGAACGCGTGCGTGACATCGTGGAACATTGGTTCGGCCGCGCTCCGCTGCTCTTTGAGAATCAGGATTTGGACCTGGCGGTCGGCGTCGGAGCGGCTTACTATTCCTACGTGCGTAGTTCGGGCAGCGGCGTGCTGGTGCGCGGCGGTCTGCCACGCGCATATTTCCTGGGAATCCAGACGTCTGATCCATCCGTCATTCAATCGGTCTGCCTCATGCCGCGCGGCTCTGAAGAAGGACAAGAGATCAAGCTGGAACAACCTGAGATTCAGCTTGTGGCGAATACGCCGGTAGCCTTCCGGCTTTATAGTTCGTTGAGCCGTACCGAAGATGCAGCCGGTGACGTAGTGTCGTTCGATCCCGGTAAGGACATGCTCGACCCGGCGAGTGATCCGCGCCTGCATGCTCCGTTACATGCCGTGATCCGCTTCGGTAAAGGTGGCGAACGGCTAGTGCCTGTGACGTTAGGCGCGCGTTTGAGCGAAGTAGGCACGCTCGAAACCTGGGCCGAATCGAAAATTAGTGAGCATCGCTGGCGGCTGCAATTTGAATTGCGGAAGACAGCGGGAGAAACGGCGATGACGCCCGCGGCTGGCGGCGTTGTCCGCTCGAGCGCCGTGATTCCGGCTGAGACCCAGGCCCAAGCGGAAGCGCTCATCGAGCAGGTTTTTGGAAAATCCGCGGCATCTCAACAAAGTAGTTCGCTGCCGCCCGAACAACTCCCTGCCCGCTTGGAGCATTTGCTCGGGTTGGGACGCTCCTCCTGGCCGCTGCCCACAATTCGCGCATTTTCCGATAAGCTGCTGGCGCTGGCCGACGGCCGTCGGAAAAACGCGCCCCATGAAGTTCGCTGGCTGAGCCTTACCGGTTTCTGCTTGCGGCCCGGCTTCGGGTTTCCGGGCGATGATTTCCGCATCGAGCAGGCCCGGCGCGTGTATGCCTCCGGCATTACCTTCGGAAACCAGGTACAGTGTGAAATCGATTGGTGGATCTTCTGCGGCCGCATCGCCGGCGGTTTGAACCGCAATCAACAGGGCGATATTTTTCAGCGCCTTTCCGCCACGCTGCTGCCCAAGCAAAAGCGCGCGCCGCGCATGAACCAGAGCCTCTATCGTGAAATGTGGCGCACCGCCGCGAGCCTGGAATTATTGCCGCAGCAAACCAAAACGCAGCTCGGTGATACCCTGCTCGGTTTCGTCAAGAAGGGTGAGATGCTGGAAGCTGGCGTGTGGTGCCTGTCCCGTTTAGGGGCACGCAAGCTGTTTAGCGCACCGATCAATTTGGTGCTTTCTCCGGCTTCCGTAAGCCGTTGGGTAGAAACGTTGCTGCGTCTGCCGCAGACGCCCGCGCTGCTGGATGCCGTGGTTCACATCGCACAACAAACCGGAGATACCGCGCGCGACTTACCGCCGGCTACACTCGAACTGGTGCGCGTCGCCTGCGAAGCCTCTCCGCGCGCCGCCGATTTACTACGCGAGCTTGCGGGCGACTCCGGCGATTTAGCTTCCTCCAGCCGTGTCTTCGGCGAAGAGCTTCCGGCCGGCTTAGTCCTGGCCGCCGCTGAGTAGCCCATGCGCGAAACGCTTATCGTTGAACGCATTCGGCGGCTGGCGCAAGAATCCACAGTTGATAAAACCATCATTCGCGGCATCGGCGACGATTGCGCGATTCTGCGCCCGCGCCCGGACGAAGATTTAGTGTTTACTTCCGATTTTATGTTGGAGGGCCGCCACTTCACACTCGACACTCACAAACCCGCTGACATCGGGCACAAAGCGCTGGCGCGGGGTTTGTCTGATCTGGCGGCGATGGGCGCGGAGCCGGTCTTCTGCCTGGTTTCGCTTGCCATTCCCGCCGCTCTAGCCGGAGCCTGGGTGAACGGATTTTACCGGGGCCTGCTGGCGCTAGCCGGCAAATACAAAGTGACGCTGGCGGGCGGCGATCTGGCGCGTTTTGAACAGATCACAGTCGACGTGACCTGCTGCGGACGTGTTCCTCGCGGGAAGGCCCTGCTCCGCAGCGGAGCCAAGCCCGGCGATCGGATCTACGTCACTGGCGAACTCGGCGGCTCCGCTCAAGGATTCGAAACTCGCAAAGGTAAATGCTGGCTCCGTCACCTGCGCCCGGATCCGCGCATCGCAGCCGGAATTGCGTTGCGCCGCGCGGGTGTCGCTGCCGCTATGGACCTGAGCGACGGCCTTTCGCTTGATTTAGCCCGCCTTTGCAACGAATCCAAAACCGGCGCCGCGATCACGCAGGCATTGCCACTCGCGGCGGGAGCTTCGCTCAACCAAGCGCTGCATGGCGGGGAAGACTACGAACTGCTATTCACCGCGCCGCCCAGACGCAAGATACCGCAACGCATCGGTCTGCTGCCGGTGACTGCAATTGGCGTTATGACCGATGAACATCCAGGCGAAATTTTGCTCGACGGCAGCCCACTACCATTGCAAGGATTCGACCATTTCGCATGAATGAACAGCCAAAAGCGTCCGTTGTGCTTGAATTGCTGGGAGCATTCCGCCGCTCTAAGGCCATGTTCACAGCGGTCAGGCTGGGGATTTTCGATCAGCTAGCAAGCGGACCGCGGAGCGCTCAACAGCTCGCTACCGGCCTGAAGCTGAACCCCGGTGCACTAAAACGCCTGCTGGACGGCTGCGTTGCGCTCGCGCTTTTAGAGCGTGAGGACGACATGTACCGGAATTCGCCCACATCCGCGACCTTTCTGGTAAGCGATACTCCAGCCACCCTAGCGGGCTATGTGACGTACTCCGATCAGTCTCTTTATAAATTGTGGGACGGCCTGGGCGATGCGGTTCGGGAAGGAACCAACCGTTGGGCGCCGACTTTTGGAAGCCGAGCCAGCTTATTTGACCACTACTTTCGCGACGAGACTTCGACGCGCAGTTTCCTGGCCGGAATGCATGGCTTTGGACAACTGACGTCCAATCTCATTGTGCGCGCTTTCGATCTTTCGCGATTCAAACACCTGGTCGATTTAGGCGGCGCTACCGGACATCTTGCGGTGGCCGCCTGCATGACGTATCCGGATTTGCAGAGTACCGTGCTTGACCTGCCGCCCGTAGAGAAGTTCGCACGTGAGCACATTTCGCGGACGCCGGTTGCGAACCGTGTCTCTTTCGTGGGCTCGGATTTCTTTGCGGATGAGATACCGGCCGCCGATCTTTACTGTCTGGGCCGCATTCTGCATGATTGGGACGACCCGAAGATCGATACTCTGCTGACTAAGATTTTCGCGAAACTGCCGCACGGCGGTGGACTGCTGGTGACCGAGACGCTGGTGGACGAAGACCGGTCGGGACCGGTGTTTTCAATGATGCAGGATCTGAACATGCTGGTCTGCACGGATGGAAGAGAGCGCACCGAGTCCGAATACGCCGCGCTGTTGAAGGCAGCCGGGTTTGCTACCGTGGAGTTCCACCGTACCGGCGGCCTTGTGGATGCAATTCTCGCGCTAAAAGGGTGAATGTTTTCCATGGCTAAAACGCTAATAGAGCCGATCGCTTATGCTGGCTGGCCGAATTGCTACCGGATGACCGACGGCGAAGTGGAACTGATTGTGACCACCGACGTAGGTCCCCGCATCATCCGCTATGGCTTCATTGGCGGTCAGAATGTGTTCGCCGAGTTTCCCGATCAACTCGGAAAGTCAGGAGAGAGTTGGTGGACCATGCGCGGCGGTCACCGGCTTTGGGTAGCTCCCGAAATAGTACCTGACACCTATGCGCTGGATAACGGTCCAGTCTCGGCGAAGGTAAACGGCGGAGGCATCACGCTCCTGCAACCGGTCGAGCCGGAAACCGGACTGCAGAAGGAAATGACCATTGCGTTCACGCCGGCCGGGTCTGTTACCGTGAAGCATCGCTTGGAGAACTCGGGCGGACAGACGCGGCGCGTTTCCATCTGGGCTGTGACCCAGATGGCTATGGGAGGCCTCTCGATCACAACCTTCCCCCCGCGTGGTTGCCATGAAGATTGCCTGCAACCGACTAATCCGATGATCATGTGGGCGTATACAGACTTCAGCGACAAACGCTGGCTGCTCACGAAGAGTTATCTCATTTTGAAACAGGATCCCGCGGACGACACGCCGCAAAAGGCCGGAGTTTTCAATCAAAATACGCGTGTGGCTTATTTACTGGGAACCGATCTGTTTCTGAAACGCTACCAAGCGGATCCCCGTCTTGCCTACCCTGATTTTCAGGCGTCCTGCGAAGTGTTCACCAACGGCGGCTGCCTTGAGCTCGAAACGCTAGGTCCGTTAGCCGATTTGCACCCGGGCCAATCCAGCACCCACATGGAGACCTGGTCTCTTCATCGCGGCGTGCAATTGAATGGAGTCACAGAGGCTGAGATTGATCGCGCGATCTTACCGCTTTTCGCATAACTCCCGGGCTCTTCCATGTTGAAAGAAGCCCTCCTCGGCACGCATCAGGACTTCACGGAAGGCGACCTGAACCGCGCCATCGTGCTGCTGGCGATTCCGATGATCCTCGAAATGGCCATGGAATCGCTATTCGGGATTGTGGACGTCTTCTTTGTGTCGCGGCTGGGACCCGATGCCGTGGCGACAGTCGGCCTGACCGAATCCCTGTTGACGCTTGTCTTCGGCATTGCTATCGGCCTGAGCATGGCCACTACTGCATTTGTCGCGCGCCGAATAGGGGAAAAAGATCCCGACGGCGCTTCAAACACAGCCGTACAGGCGATTCTGCTGGGCCTCGCGGTTTCGGCCGTAGTCGCCGTCATCGGCATTTGGAAGGCGCCGGCGCTTCTGCATCTCATGGGAAGCACGGCGGCCGTCGAAG
>DATHIZ010000022.1:0-10766 GCA_035316385.1 Bryobacteraceae bacterium
TCACTTCCGTCACAGACCTGGCGCGTAAACTTCGTCGCTATATCCAGGCTTACTCAGCTCAGGCCAAGCCCATTCGCTGGAAGTACAACAATCCTTCCAGCCACATCGGTAACGTTTTGTTTGCGACGCGCCACTAGATAATCGCGAAGCTTTTGCTCGGATTGTTGCGGCTGTTCGGAGTCCAATGCGATCTCGATGGCAATGTCAGGAGCGATCGGAATAGCGCGGTTCTCACGCGGAATCAGTGGGAGTCTCGCTTTCGAAACCCACGAGACACCCGGGATACGCGCCCGGTCTGCACGCAGCGTAAACATCGTTTCGGAAAACGCATGGCCACTATTTGTTCGAAAACGGCGTGCCGTCAGAAGTTCGTATAGCTGCGCCTTGATGAATTCGTGGAGCGCTCCGGCAGCTCCCACTACGATCAATTCTCCGTCGCTCAATTCATAATGTCCGTCATCCAGTTCAGGAAGAGAGAGCAACGAGTTGGGCGTCAGTTGAGCCGGAGTTGCCAGCATAATGTTACTTCTCTAGTCTACAAATAAATGCGCTTCACGCGCGCATGGATGCCGCACAACACGCTGTAGGAAATGGTTCCGGCTAATTTTGCGATCTCCTGCGCATCAATCGTAAGCCCGCCGTCGGTTCCGAGCAGAGTCACGGCATCACCGGGTTGCGTCTCCGGGCTGTCCGTGACATCGATCGACGTCAGGTCCATGGAAACCGCCCCGATAATAGGGGCGAATTTGCCGTTTACGATGACGCCGCCGCGATTCGACAAGCGGTGCGGAATGCCGTCGGCATATCCGGCCGCGAGGACGGCCAAACGCGTGGGACGAGCAGCGCGGAACATGCCGCCATAGCCAACCAGCGCTCCAGCGGGAAGATCTTTCACCGAAAGCACCGTCGCGCGCCAGGTCAATGCGGGCTTTACCCGCAGAACGTTGGCGGGAGCATGCCCTCGCGCCGGGGAAACGTAGCCGTAAATCGCGTGGCCGGGGCGAATCATTCCGCGCCAGGCACGGCGGCGCTGGTATGCCGCCGGAATCGTGCTGGAAAGATGCAGCAGGCGCGGATGCACGCCAGCGGCGCACAGACTATCGGAAATCCGTTCGAACAACGTGATTTGATCTTCGGTTTGGCTGTTCTGATAATTGGCGGCCGAGGCAAAGTGCGTCATGAGACCCTCCACCTCCACGTGGGCCGCCGCGAGAATGGCGTCCGCGATAGTGCCGGCATCGGCGCGGACGCCCAGCCGGCCCATGCCGGTATCTACTTTGAGATGACACTTGACCCGCTGCTCACGCTTACGAGCCATATCGTTGAGTTCAGCCAGATCGGCTAGCGAATGAATGACTGGCGTGAGGTGATAGGCCAGCATTGCCTCGCGCGTGAATGGCAGGAAATCGGCCATCACCAGAATGCGCGCGTCAATGCCGGCATCCCGCAGCGCGACTCCCTCGTCCGTGTTGCTCACCGCCAGCCAGCGCGCGCCTTGTTCCACGAGCGTGCGGGAAACCTCAATGGCGCCGTGGCGGTATGCATCCGCTTTCACCACAGGCATAACTTCCACGGCGGGTCCGACGACTGCGCCGATGGCGCGAAAGTTCTCGGCGATCTGGCCGCGCGAGATTTCTACCCAGGAGCGGTAAGGGAAAGTGCGGTAAGCGGCGGCAGCGTTCATTGGTTTTGAATCAGGATTTTTGGATCAGGCTCTCAAAAAGAGACTCATATTGATCTGTTACTACCTTCCAACTGTAAAGCTTCTCAATTCTTCGCATCGCCCGGCCGGCCCACATCGCGCGCTCCTCTTCCGATGCACCTACTGCCCATTGAAGCCGTTCCACGAGGTCAGAGCCGAAGGGAATGGCATCATCACCCGCGACCTCCACGCTTTCCGGCGTTTTGAGATAAAGGACCAACGCGCCGCGCCCCATCGCCTCAATGAGAGCCGGATGCGTGCCCCCTACTTCCGTGGCCTGCACGTACACGGCGCAGTGGGATTGTAGTTGGTGGTAGCTGTCCCCGTAAATTGCGCCCGGTATGAGGATGCGCGGATCGTTCGTATCCTTCACCTTGCGTATATACTCCGGCGCGTAGGGAGCATCTCCGACCAGGACCAGTTTGAAATCGGTTCGGACCTTTTCAAAGGCTTCACGAACCATGAGCGCATTGTTTTCCGGCTCCATGCGGCTGACATAGAGAACGTATTTCCCAGGCTCCAGGCCGAGCTCGCGCACAGCCCGGGTGTCTGAGACTTTGTGGGCCTCCGCGCCGTAGGGAATGAACGTCGAATCTTTTCCGTAGCGGTCCAGATAATACTCGCGGATTCTTTCCGCATCGGTGATCACCTTCGTGCAGCACCAGGTGGCGAGCCATTCCGACATCAGGTACCACGCCTTTGCGAGGTGATTCCACTTCTTGCGGTGGCGCTCCAAGCCGTCCACGTTGAGCGCGCTGGGTATGCCCACAAGCCTTGGTAAGAGCGTGAACATTGCGTTGGCCGCGTTGCAATATAGAACCACGTCGAAGTTGCGGCGCAGCAGCAGGTCAAGCGTGGAGATTCCGGTGTGGGCCACGGTTTCCAGATATTTGTGCTGCAACGTTGGAAAATGACGCAACTCCACGCCGCGATATTTCGCGCAGGCGTGCTTCTCCCGGCAATAGACAGTCACCTGATGGCCGCGTTCCACCAACCGGACGGATATCTCTTCGGCAAAGGTCTCAAATCCGCCATAATTGGCCGGGATGCCACGAGTGCCGAGCAAAGCAATACGCATGAATAAGAGGCGTGAGGGTAGCCGGAAACCGCCTATCCGCGCGCCATACTCTCTCCGGTCGCAGAGCCGGTGATGGATGACGCCGCAGTGGAAGGTGCTGGGAAACTGACGGGTTGAAAGGAGAACCAGGACGCGAGGTAATCGTCGGATACGCGGCGTTTGCGCATGATTGCCTGCCGTTTCCGCCAGGTGCGAGGCCACGCGCGATAGAGCAGCACAAACGCCCGCAGCG
This sequence comes from Bryobacteraceae bacterium, assembly GCA_035316385.1. Lineage (GTDB taxonomy): Bacteria > Acidobacteriota > Terriglobia > Bryobacterales > Bryobacteraceae > Bog-105. The sequence goes on from DATHIZ010000022.1 coordinate 3,013, forward strand.
ATGAGAATTCGCGCAAGAGACAGCCGCCGATTACAAGACAATCGCGCCAGGTGACGGACAGCCAATGGCGGCGGTACAGTGCAGCCGTCATGTTCTTGATACGCAGTAACCAGCGGTTTTTCACCGAGTGCATGTTGATGAAGGCCGGTAACGATTCCCGATTCGAAGGCAACACCGAACGCACATGGTATGCCACTGCATGCGGGGTGTAGAGACACTTCCAGCCGAGCAACTGAGCCCGCCAAGCTACGTCGGCGTCTTCGCGATAGGCAAAGAAATCGTTGTCGAAAAACTCGCCATCCAAGGATATATCCGCAATCATCGCGCGCCGGTACAGGCAGGCCGCACCGGTGGCGCCGAAGACATACTCGGGTTGTTCATACTGTCCGCTATCCGGCTCCTGGCTCCCGCGATCCAAATGGCGGAGATTCGGGGTGAAGAAAATACCGGTGGAATCGAACACCGGACGCGCGGGTGGTTCGAAATCCGCAGCCATGGTCAGTAGCTTTCCGCAGACGCTGCCGGCGGCCGGATCGTCCTCCCCGGCAGCCACCAGCCTGCCGATGAAGTCGGGCTTAAGCCGAACATCGGGGTTCAGCGTCAGCACCCAGTCGGCGCCGGACAACGCAATGGCCTGATTTTGGCCGCCGGCGAAGCCAGTGTTCTCGCGGTTATACACCACGCGCAGACGCCGGTTCGTTTGTAAGCTGGCTTCCATTTCACGCAAGATTCCGGGCGTTTCGTCGCTCGAAGCATTGTCGATAACGATTATCTCCAGGCGTTCATACTCTTGCGCGAACGCATACTGGAGGCATTGGCGGATGAAACGGCTGCTGTTGTATGTGACGATAGCGATTACAACAGAGCGGCTGTCTACCATGGCGCCGGAGGCTTTACTCATCAGCGTAACCTAAAGGCGATGCTTACTCCGCGCACAATCGCGCTGTCGCTCGAATATCACCTGTTCAAGAAGGATCGGGCGCTACTGCGCGGCTTGGTGCCACCCGGGGTCCAGGCACGTTTGCGGCGCCGGGCGAGAGCGAAATATCTGCTGTGGGAGGCGCGCCGGTATAACGAATGGCGGCAGGAGCATTTGAAGCGCAGGCAGGTCCTCTACCGGCGTGAGATTGAACCCGGCCTGCTCTCCGTCGTCACACCGGTTTGGGACGGCACGCCGCTCAATTATCTGCGCGCGCTAGCCGAAAGCTTGGCCGGTCAGAATAGTTCCGGCGCCTGCGAATGGGTTGTGCTCAGCAATGGCGTCCAAAAGCAGGACTTGTTGTCGTACTTAAGGCAATTGCAACAGCACTCCTGGGTGAAGGTTCATGAGTCCCGTGAAAACGCAGGCATCATCGGCGGCATGCGGCTTTGTTTGGAACGCGCCACTGGACGGTATATTCTCCCGGTAGATTCCGACGATTGGCTCTATCCAGACAGTTTACAGGTGGTAAGCTGGTGGGTTCACGAGGCCAAGTTCCCGCCCCTGCTGTATTCCGACGAAGACAAATTGATCGGTGAACGATTCGTGCAACCGTACTTAAAGCCGGGTTTCGACCCGGTGCTGCTGCTGAATTCTGCTTATATCGCGCATCTGGGAGTCATTGACCGGCGGATGGCGCTGGAGTTGGGGGCTTATTCGGACAAAAACACAGAAGGCAGCCCGGATTGGGACCTCTTTCTGCGCTTCCTGGCGGCTGGCCACTCCGCCACCCACATTCCGGAAGTGGTCTATAGCTGGCGCATGCATCCGCAATCCACCGCGGACGATGCTCTCAGCAAACCATATATTCATGACTCACAACGAGCTGTGCTGCAACGATATCTGGATTCCACCGGCGCGGCGCGCGACTGTACGGTGGAGTACAGCCCTGTCCTCAACGGTTCCGTGCCAGTTGGCAGCCGTAGCGCCGATTGGTGGCTCCAGCCCCGGCTTGATCCAACGCCAGCGCAGCCTTGGCCTGTGCTGACGGTAGCGCCGGCGCCGCGGAGTTCCTTTGAATCACTGGTGGAAACAATAGAGCACGGCTTGAGCGGTCAGGACGGTTTGGTCTGTCTGGTTGCGGACGATATCCAAATAGACCGGCCCGATTGGCTGCAGGATGCAATCGCTCTGATGAAACGCCACCCGGACACGGTGATGGTGGGTGGTCCGATCCGCAACAGCAGCGGCGTCATTCTAACGGCGGGCTGCGTGCTCGGGTTTGAGGGCGATTGCGGATGCCCGGACCGCGGGCGGCCGGTGGTGGACCCCGGCTTTTTCACCCAATTGAAGAAACAGCGTTCGGTAAGCGCGGTCTCCTCGGAGTTCGCCGTGATGCGAGCGAGTTTTCTCCGCGAGCTCTGGCAGAGTGGCAGCGCCGCCGCCGCGTCGACCGCCTTCTTGGGCGCTTGGGCTGGAGCCTATGCCCTGCGGACTGCAAAACGTGTTATCTATTCGCCGTTCTTTAGTGCTGTTTCCGGTCTGGATTGGGACGCGCAGGTGCAAGCCGGAGAGCGCGAGCGATTTCGAGCGGCGAACCGGGATATTTTGCCGGACCAGCGTTTCTATTCGCGATACTTCGGCTTGACGAAGGAATCGGCCTACCAACCAGTGCCAGTGAAACAATGAGCAACAAGTCCGTGCGAATTCTATTCGCGATTTGGCTGTTGATAATCACCTGCCTTTCGCTGTTCCCGCTGAAGCTGAAGGTGCATTTGGGTACGGTGGGCCCATGGCACAACACGGGGCACTTGCTTGTTTTCGTTCTGACCACGGTGCTGGCCTGCTGGACGGTCAGCGGCATTTACGCGAGGCTGCTCTGCTGCATCGGGGTAGCGGGCATAGCGATGACGCTCGAGTGGCTGGAAACACTTAGGTATCACAACCCCTACGAATGGCGCGATGTGGGGTCGGACACTGCCGGCATCCTGATCGGCTTCTTAGTGATGCTGTTGCTGCCCGCGGGTTCGTCCGCCGGTGTCAAGCGCGCCGCCTGATGGGGGGCTGTTATATGCCCGCTGTTCCCTCTTTGGCCTGCTTGGCGCGTGAACGCATTGCGCGGACGCGAATCTCAAGCATGTAGAGGATAATCACAACATTCACCGCCAGAATGCCTATGTGGAACCAAGTGGCCCGCTCAGCCACCTTGGCTATTTCCCACGGCAGATAAAGCGTGCCTGACACCAAAGCAAACCATTCCGCCCAGACGCGCCGGCGCCACAGGCCCCAAGCCTCCACAAAGCGTATGGCGGCATATCCCGACGAAGCCAGGGCCAGTGTCACTTTCGGCGCCCCGGTCAGTTTAGAAGCGGCGTCCAGAAGAATGTGCGCAAAACGGTGGTCGAAGTCTACATGCAAGTGGTACAGAAGATCTTCGGTGTAATCCTCGATGCGCCCGCGGAGGGCGATCAGTACAATCGCCGCCGCCACAACCAGGAGGCCTTTGCTTGCCTCCAGAATAGCGACCGCGCGGAGGCCGGTGGCGCTTGACCCCTGGTCCACTGCTGGCGGCGCGTGAAGAAACTTCCGGGCCGGAGTAGCTGACATGCTCCGATGCTCCCATATGACGATCCCGAGAATCACGTTTGAGACACTGGCAACGGGATGGCATCTGTTCGCTTCAAGCCTGCAACCCGTCGACGCAGCGGCAGCCAGCAATCGGGTACAGCTGGAAAAACTCCCCTAGACAACTACAATGCGTCCAGCGGATCCGGCGCCACCGGACTAAGCGTTGGAATAGCCCTTGTAGCGCTTGTCGCGGGAGCCTTGGCCGTCTATTCCGCTTTACAGATTCACGACGAATATACGTTCAGTCTGCAGTCGCCCGTTGTGCTTCGTCTGCAATGGCCGGTGGTAATCGCCCATAAGCTGAGAACAGACGGCGCTACCCGGGCCCGGCTCGATCAGCGGCGGTCACTCAATGCGTACCAGCAATACGCCTGTCAGGCTTTTGGCAGCGCTTGCAGGGAGGCTTTGGCGATACAGCGGGCCGAGAATCCGCAGGGTAAGTGTGAGATTTATCACTACAATACCGACGGCACTCTCGACTGGGGATATTTTCAGATCAACACCGTGCATCTCAAGAGGCCGGGTCTGAACCTGCGGGATTTACTGGATTGCAAAGCGAATATCGACTTCGCTGTTCAGCTTTATATGGAGCATCACGGATTTACTCCGTGGCATACGTACAACAACGGGGCGTACCGGAAGTTTTTACGGAACTAGTAGAAAGTGATATTAAATTCGGGATATGCCCCGTAAAAGTTTATATTGCTTCTTGTAATTCTGAAGTTTTAGGGTGTACAATCAGTGACTAACAGGTAGTCACACAGCAAAACTGTGTGCTGCCATTCCTCCGAGCAGCAAAAGTCTGTGGCTATAGCAGGCTTTTGCTGCAAATATCACATTCCATACCTCTGCGATATAGCAAAGAAATCCCGCGGGATGCCCACAAAGACGATCTAAATTGCAGTTGTGTTTGGTGGACCTGAAGGGATTCGAACCCTTGACCTCTTCCATGCCATGGAAGCGCGCTCCCAACTGCGCCACAGGCCCGCGTGTAGTTTTACGTCCTGAGAATACCATAACCCGCTGTACCAGGACGAGCGCTGCCGGGAGCCGGCAGAAGAATCCGTTAATTGTCCTTTTGGACTATTGACTCGAATCCAAATCGCGGTCACAATCGAACCGTTGGAACGCTTCTTACAAGAGTATTCTGACTCCTACGGATTTCGAGTCGCATGATCAAAGCTGTTCCCCAATTGACTTCGCGTGTGCAGGACGTTTCTCTTGCGCATGTTAACGCTGGTCCCCGCAAATTTACAGGTGCTGTTTCTGTGCCTCTAGAAGACTTCATACATGAATTACGCCAACCGCTAGGCGTGATCGATTCACTTGCTTATTACCTGGAACTCACCGCCACCGATGAGAAGAGTTCCTTACATCTGGAACGCATACGCGCCATGGTTGCTCAGGCGAATCGTATTTTGGAACGCGCTTCGGCTGCAGAACCGGAACTTGCGCTTGACGCCGCTTACCTGTCCGGTTCCTAGGCTTTCCGATTCTCCACTGATTCAATTTCCGCCATTTGTTGCTTGAGCTGACGGATTATTTTGTCGAGCTCCGGCAGTTTGTTGGTGTACGCCAGACCTTTCAAATATTTCCGCAGCGGCCGCGCGGGCATGCCCCATACGGGCTCGCCCGCGCGGACCGTGGCGGAAGTCAGGATGCCGCTACCGCCGCCGACCACGGCGCGCGCTTTGATAGTGGCCTTTTCTCCGACCCCCACTTGGCCGCCGATGGTGGCGTAGTCCTCTACCACCACGCCTCCGGAGAAGCCGGTCTGCGCCGCTACAACTACGTGCTTCCCGATCAGGCAGTTGTGGGCGACATGCACCAGGTTGTCGAGTTTTGTTCCCATTCCGATGCGGGTTACGCCCAGCGCCGCGCGGTCTACGCAGGAATTGGCCCCGATTTCCACATCATCGTCGATCTCCACGGTCCCTACTTGTGGGAATTTTTCGTAGTGATCGTCCACCAGCGTGAAGCCGAAGCCGTCCGCTCCCACTACGCAGCCCGCATGCAAGATCACACGCGCGCCAATTTTGACTCCCCTGTACAAAGTGACGTGCGGATGCAAAACGGTCCCGGAGCCGATGTCCACGCCCTCTCCAATGACGCAGCCATTGCCGATAGAACAACGGCTGGCGATGCGCGCTCCTTCACCTACGGAAGCATGCGCACCAATAAAACAATCGGCCGCCACCTCCGCGCCAGGCGCAAGAACGGCCGTGGGGTGAATTCCGGCGGCTGGGGTTTTCTTCGGATACAAGGCATGCAAGCCGCGCACGAACGCGACGCGAGGCTCGGCTACCCGGATGAGCGCCCAGGCGCCCTTCCCGTCGAATGACGGCGGAACCAGCAGGCATCCGGCTCTAGAATGCGCTGCCGCTTCGATTGCCTTCTTGTTTCCGGCGAAGGACAGGTCGGATGCCGTGGCGTGTTCCAGCGCGTTGGCGCCTTCAATGGTTCGCGAAGTATCGCCTTCCGCGGTCCCGCCGCAGATCTCCGCTAGTTGCGCAACTGTGAGAGCCATGATCCTCCATACTTAGCATTGATGGCAATCGATCCATCTGCTTCCATTGCATCTACCGCCCGCGTGGATCCCGGCGCCGTTATCGGCCCGGGAACCCGCGTAAGCGACTTTTGCGTCATCGAACCGGATGTGGTTATCGGCGCGAACTGCCTATTCGAGCCCTACGTGTACATCAAACGCTGGACTACCCTCGGAGACGCCAATGAAGTATCTGCCGGAACGGTGCTCGGAACCGATCCGTTGGACAAGGCGTTTGGGCGGCGGCGTAGCTACCTGCGCATCGGCGACCGCAACAAGATTCGCGAGCATTTCACCATTTCGCGCGGCACTCAGCCCGAATCGGAAACTCGCATCGGGGACGGAAATTACATCATGACGTCCGGGCACATCGCCCACAACTGCGTCCTGGGCGACAATATCGTCGTGGCGAGCTGCGCCCTGGTGGCGGGATACGCGGAGATCGAGAGCGGCGCTTTCCTCTCGGGTGGCGTGGTCATCCACCAGTACTCGAAGATCGGGAGGCTTGCCATGGTCGGCGGCAACACGCGCGTGAATAGCGATCTTCCGCCTTATTTCCTTTATTCCGATTTCAATGTGGCGGCAAAAGGTCTAAATACGGTCGGCCTGAAACGCGCCGGCTTTTCGCATGATCAGGTGAGACGCCTTAAAGCGGCCTTCGGGCTGCTCTATGGATCCGGCTTGCAGCGGCAGGAAGCTCTGAGGCGGATTGAGACGGAGCTGCCCGACGAGCACACTCTACATCTGGTCGCCTTTATAAGGGCCAGCAAGCGCGGCATTTGCGGAACGAGCCGTTCCCGCTCGCGCCCTGCGGACTAGAGAAAGAAACTAGTCCGAACCGGCGCGCGCCAGTTGCAGGTGGCTCAATGTGCCTGCGTATTGCGTCACACCCTTTAACAGGGCATCCGCGATCTTCTGGCGCTGATCTGCGCGTTTCATGAGCCTTTCGTCACGCGGATTCGAAACGAAGCCAATCTCGGCCAGAATGGACGGCATGGTCGCGCCAATCAGCACCATAAACGGCGCCTGCCGGACTCCCCGGTTGCGCGCGCGCGCGTTCATCTTGATGGAATTCGCGCATAACGACTCCTGCACTTTCTGCGCAAACTCACGGCTCTCTTCTAATTTTGTCTGCAGAACGGCGCGATGTAACAGATCGTTCAGATCGGAAATGGAGCTCCCCGAGGCAGCATTTTCACGCATCGCCAGCTCGAGACCTTTCTTGTCTGAATTCAGGTTGAAATAGTAGGTCTCGACGCCCGTCACCGTGACCTCGGTTGACGAGTTGGCATGCACCGAGATAAATAGATCGGCCTTTTGCCGGTTGGCGATGGCGGTGCGTTCTTCGAGCGGGATGAACGTATCGTCCGAGCGGGTATAAATCACCTCCGCGCCCAGCTTTTGCGTGATCATTTTGCCCAACCGGAGCGCCACGTCCAGCGCCAGGTCCTTTTCGAGCAGGCCGTTGGGCCCGACAGAGCCTACATCTTTGCCGCCATGTCCCGGATCGATGACTACCCTGCCCAGCTTCAGACCGAAGACGCGGACCAGCGAATGGTCACCGGTGCTGTCGTTTGTGGCGGCGGACACTCCTGTCACGTTCGAACGCGGCGTTCTGCTGGACGCTGTTGCTGCTGGTTCTTTCGTAGTAGTCGCCGGGGC
>DATHIZ010000023.1:0-8538 GCA_035316385.1 Bryobacteraceae bacterium
ACCGAAACATCCGGCAACCTGTACGGCATCTATGTAGACAGTGCGGATGGTTTGGCGAGTCCGTCTTTCCGAGTGCGTAACTCGTTTGTTGCGAATAACGGACTCGTTGGCCCCACGGTATATGGGACTGCCATGATCGGCACCCAGATAAACGACATGATGTTTTACGGCTTTGAAACGGCCGGAGTGGATTACGGCGTCTTCGTCAACCAAACCGGATTTCAGGACGCCATCACCAGCGCCGACATCCACTTCACCGGGTCTATCCATGATGGCTGCCGCATCAGTTGCTACCTTATTCAGGGACTTACTGCTGCGGCTGGAGCTGGTGTAGAAATCAATGGCGGTTATCTGACGAACAGCGCCACCCACCCACTCATTGACATCGAAAGCAGCTACGGCGTCCACGTTTCTGGAGTCCAATTCGGCGTCGCTGCGGGCGGCGTGAACACCTGTGTGGTTGCGAACAACTCCTCCCACATCTCACTGGTCAATAATCTTTGTAACGGTGTTGTGAACGCCGGATTCCTGCTGATCGGAACAACCTCATCGACGATAACCGGCAACGTGCTGGATGGCGTTAGCGCGGTGAACGGTCTGATCCTGCTGCAGAACAACTCCGACCTCAACTCGATTACCGCAAACGTGTTGAGTGGACAAGGCAATAGCATCTTAGTGGACGCGACCAGCAACGCCAACACGGGACTGGATACAAACACGATTTCAGCCCCGCTTGCAGGCGCTGTCGTAACCGGCTCGAATCCTCTCACACCGAAAGTCATCCAGCTCGGCACCACTTTGAACAGCGCCAGTGTTGTGACTTACTCGTGCACCTTTGTTGCTGGTGCCTGCTCGATCGCTCAAACAGCCTTCACCACCACGCCGTCTTGCACTATCGCCCAAGTCAATTCAGGCGTCGGAGCTGGGACAGCAGAACCGCAAATCTGGATTTCTGGATTGACTTCAACGACGCTCAACCTTGCTGCGTCTTCCACCTCTTATGCGGGGGCGGCTACTGCCATCTGCGTGGGTCACTAACGCCGGCCACATTAAATGTTTATAACTACATCGTCATCGGATAACTTATGGCTCAATTACTGCGGACTCTGCTGCTGATCGCTCTCGGATGGCCGGCACTCGCCGGCGCGCAAGTTTCCTTTGTCACGACGACGGGCACGAATGCGAACTATGCGAACGGCACCATTACGGCGAACTTTCTGCCGCCGGCGAACAGTTCGCAGTTGGCCTACCTCAAGCAACATTTCCCCTTCACCGTCTCTGCGCCGCTCAACGCTTCCGGCGCCTGGACGATGAGCCTGGCCGATACCTCGACGCTGATTCCGGCAAGCTCGCAGTGGCGCTTGCAGCTCTGCTCGCCGGGCACCTTTGGCGCGCCAACCTGCTTCACCGTCATCACGCCGGTTACCTGCGTGAGCAATGTGAGCTGCAGCGGATCTACGCTTGATTTGACCTCGAGTTTCGCCGGTGCGCCGGTGCCGGGGCCGGCGGCAGCGGTTTCTTTCGGCCTCAACGCGGCCCTGATGCCGCACTGGACCGCCTGCACCGCTAAGGTCAAGATTAATACGGGCAACTGCCGCGTGATGGCCGTTGGAGACAGCACGACCTACGGGTCATTTTCCACCAATACGAGTGACACGGGTGACTTGACTTTAGCGTCGTATCCTACCCGGCTCTCTCAGTATTTGAACTCAGCTATTCTGCCCGCTCAGCGCGATTCATTTATGGGTGCGGGCGCCGGTCAGGGAGCGGGCCTTGGCAACGATGGCCGCGTGGTTATGGGGACCGGTTGGTCCACGCTAAATGCACCGAGTACGGGCGGATTGCTGTTTACGGCTTCTTCCGCAACGACCCCGCTCGCATTCACCCCTCTCGATCAGGTAAATCAATTTGTCCTCTGGTTTGTGTCAAATAGCGGCGGCATTGGAAGTTTTGCGGTAGACGCCGGCACTGCAACAACGTTTTCGTCTGGTGGTGCTGGTGGGTTGCACTCCGTAACCATCCCGGCAGGCGCACTAGGCACCCACACGCTGAATATGAACTGGGTCAGTGGTGGCCCGGTCTTCGTTGTTGGCGTGGAGGCTTCTAATACTGCAATCGGATGCGTGCAGATCATCAACGCTGGCATACCGGGTTCTGGTGCAGGAACAGTAGCGGGGATCAGTTGGGCTGCTTCAAATTCCCCTTGGTCGCCTTTGCTTTCGGTTCCAATCCAGGCTCCGGATGTGGTGCTGCTTGATCTGGGAATCAACAATTGGACCGGGGTGAACTCCACGACCGTCGCAGTCTACACGGCGGCGATGCAGCAGATCATCACTTCTTACAAGGCTACGAGCGATGTCGTCTTGGTAACGCCAGCACCGAGTTCGATAGCTAATGTCAGTTTGGCAACACAAGCACAGTACGTTAACGCGATGCGTCAACTTGCCGCAGCTAACAATCTGCCAATCGTCGACAACTGGAATCGCTGGGGATCGTTCGAACTGAAGAATCCCGCGCCTTTTCTTTTTTATAACGATGTTCTGCACCCCGGACCTAACGGCTATTCAGACTTTGCGCAGTCGATCGCGACGCAGCTGCTCTCCGTGGCAGGCCATTAAAAGGCGATCACCCGTAAAGTGTGATACGCAAAAAACGAGGCGAAACCAGGGTAAGAGTTACGCGCCGCATCTCCTTACAACTTCGGCAGTCTACCGGCCGCGCGCGACTTGGCGGAAGCTAGCACTAGGTCGCTTGCAGTGGGGGGATTGCTATGGAAGACGAACAGTACATGGAGGCACCGGAGGCGTCGCCGCTGTTTTCCGCGCGGCTCGGCCGGATCTCGCTGCGCGATCTGGTCACCGTTGCCGGCTTCGCATTCCTGCTGCTGCAGTACCAGTTCGGCATCAAGGCGCAGGTAGAAGCCCACACGGCAAAAATTGCGCAGGTAGATGCCCACCTGGCGAACACGGACCGGATCATCGCGGACGAGATGGTGCCACGCAAAGAGCAGGAACACAAAGACACGTTGCTGACCGCGGAGCTGGCGGCGCTGCAGCAGGAGTTTGTGCAGTACCTCATGGCAAAGCGATAACCAGGGGGATTAACTCGAGATGTGGCAGGCATTGAAAAAGAATTTGATCACTAACCGCGCGAAGTACGCGCATGTGCTCACGGGGATCGCCAGCGCGATCGCGACCATGTGGGCGACGGATCAGAAGTTCCGCTCGACGCTGACCGCGGATCTACAGCACATGCCGCATTGGGTGCAGAGCTTGATCGGCCTGGCGGCTTTCGTGATTCCCCTGTATAAAACCACGCGCAAGCTGCTGGCCGGCGACGGCCGGGGAACCGCGCAATGATCACGCCGGCGCAGGCCGCCTTCCTCGAGAAATCGTATGCGGCCGGCCGCGCGTCGACGCATCCCTTTCCGGAGTTTGCGGCCTGCGAAACGGCGCTCGAGTCGGCATGGGGCACGGACCGGCTGGTGCGCGAGGCGAACAACCTCTTTGGCCAGAAGCGCGACCCGACCATCCCGCTCGACCAGTGCATCTACTGCGACACGCAGGAAGAGGACGCGCACGGCCACTGGTATACCGAGCACAATGTCCCGTGGCCTATGTTCGCGAGCTGGACGGCGTGCTATGACGCGCGCCTGGCGCTCTTGAAACGGCTCGCCGGCAAGTATCCGGCGACCTACGGCGCCGCGCTCGAGGCGAAGACGGGCGAGCTATTCATCACCCTGGTATCGCGGACGTGGAGCACCTGGACGGGTCGCGCCGCAGCCGCGCTGGCGATCTATCACTCTCATAGGGACTTGCTAGGTGGGCCGGGCGGCGCGGTAAAATAAGGAATTAAGCCCCGAGCCGGTGAAGACCGGCTCGAGGTTGTTGTAAAAAGCTACTACTCTAGCGGAGCCAGAGCAGCAGCGCGGCGATCCATCGTAGCGATACTTGGATCGCAAGGTCGAAGCGAATACGGAGCCGCATTCGCACTTCCTCCTTGTGGTTGAGATACCGGCCCGGCTACCTGCTAAGTAGCCGGGCCGGGCTGCTTTTCAGGGCAACCTCGGTTTTTCCGCTACTCCCCAAACAGCAGGCGTATCTCCCACACCAACCACAAGCGCATTTTCGATATTACCGGCGCATGCCTCTAGCGACGGCGCGATTCTGCTGGCCGGCATCAAGTAGAGTATGGGGTGCCTGGACTCTGCCGCATGAAGCGGCGCGGGATTCGCGAACGATCCGCGCTTAAACTCTCCCCTTGCTCTCTCGCGAAAGGTGACTCAATGACAGATCTACAGCAGCAGCGGCAGGACCCGAACGCTGGCGGCCAGGCGTCCAACATCCCGGCAGGCGGACCCACCAGTGCGGACGTAACCCAGAACGCGCTGGCGATCCAAGCGCACATCGACGACGTGAAAGACGACTTTGCAGATGTCGAGAAACAAGCAAAGGAAAGTCCCGCGGCCGAGCACACCGGCCTGATGGGAGCCATCGCCAAGTTCCGGAACACGCTGGAACATCTCACCAAGCACGCGGCACACGTTGTCGGCGTTGCGGAGAAAGCCGAGACGCAGCCGGCAGCCGCGGCCGTCGAGTCGGCCAAGCCGGTGACTCGAGCAACGTCCGACGCTCATCTCAACGTGGGCAACGGCGGCGCCGTAACTGGCAACCCCGGCGCGAGCTTCACGCAGGCGAGCGCGGCGCAGACGGCCGTGGACCAGGGGGCGAAGATCCCCGGCGTCGCCACTGTCCCGCAGCCCGACGCTGCGGTACGATGAACGCAATCGGTTAACTTTTCTTTTCCTTGGCCCGAAAGAAGAAAACCCGAGAACCAAGCCCTCGCGCAAGCGGGGGCTTTGTTTTACGGCATACTGATGCAGCATGAAGCCAAAGCGAAACTACATCACGCGCGGCGAGCTGGTGGAGCTGCTGCGCCGCGACAAGGGCGAGATGGGATTGAAGACCTACGCCAAGCGCATCGGCGTAAGCGGGTCACTGATCGGCGGGATCCTGCGCGGCGAGCGCGATCCGGGGCCGACCGTGGCGGCGTACTTCGGGTTTCCGGAGCCCGGCTTTTTGCGGCGGCGGCGCGCATGACCCGCGGCGTCTATGATCCGTTCATCTTTCCCAGCAAGCAGCGCAGGCGGATCTGTGATCTATTCTTTCGGCGCACGCCATTGCAGTACATGCTTCGCTATCGGCACTGCCTAAAACTTCGCGACAGCCGCGACCTAAATGGATTCAAGCATCCACGCCGTATCTGGTGAGGAAGGCCGGCCGTCTCACGCCGCGCAATCTCCGCGAGTGCATCAGCATGGCAAGCACGTCCCAAGGGTCGCGGCCGAAGGTGCGGGAAGCGGTTCTCACCGCAGGCCGACGTGTCCGACCAGCAGGGAGAGCACCCACCAGAACAAGCCTAGAGCGATCAGGTTGACGCGCGGCGTGGGGATGTTCACCGCGGCGACCAGGAAACAGACCAGAGCCAGAATCAGACAGATGAGCGAGAGCATAGGGGGAGTGTAGGGCCGGCAAGGTTGCTAATGGCACGCATCCCTCTAGCGATGAGAACAAAATGTGTGCGGCTCACCGCAAAATGCTGGCATGACGCTGCGCGAAAAGTTATCTCACCACTGGTCGACCTGGGCGCTGTTGTGCGCCGTGACGCTGTTGTTTCTGGGCGCCGGCTGCCAGGTGAAAGCGACGGCCAAGCTGCCGCCGGGCGCGCTCAACACCTTTGACGCCGACAGCTACCGCGTGCTGAGCGATGCCCATGCCGTGGTCCAGAGCATCCACGATGACGCGGCCGCCGGCAAAGTGACGTTGAACGATGGGCAGACGGCGCTGATCAATCACGTCATCGCCGACGACAACACCGCCGACCATCTTTACCAGGCGTACCACGCGAACGCGAGCGGCGACACCACGGCGCTTTCGCAGGCGATCCAACAGCTGATCAGCGACCTCGCCTCACTGTCTACCGCGTTTCCCACGCAGACCGCGCCGGCGACTCCACCCGCGAAGTAATACCGGCCGGAGTCATCTCCGCCAGAGGTACATACTCATGAGTCCAGCCATCCTCACCGTTATTTCGATCATCGCGCAGATCCTCTCCGGCCTGATTCCGCAGCTCAAACTTTCCGGACTTACGGCGTCGATTCTCAAGCTGGTGGATGAGATCGTGACCCAGCTGCCGACGCTGTGGGCGGCATTGAGCAGCGGCGGCAGCACGACGCTCGAGGTGACGGCCGCTTTGCTTGCCATCCAGGCAGTAGCCAAGGAAGCGGCGGCCGACACCAACCTGGACCCGGTGACCCTGGCATGGGTGCAGACGCTCGACACCGCGGCGCAGAAGGCCCTGGCCGCCGACACCGCGGCGCAGGCCAATGTGGACCCGTCGACGCTGACCGATATCGAGCCGCTATAGCCGTGGGCGAGCCGATCCTGCGATGCCGACAGTCGCCCGCATAAGAACTCGCCAAAGAAAGGCTAAAGTTATGGATTTGAATCACATTTTCAGCTATCACGCGCCCACTGGCCCCGAGCAGCTCGCCAAGTATCAGACATTGCGCGACGCAGCCAAGGCGTTCGCGCAGGCGATCATCGACAACACCCCGGCATGTGCCGACCAGACCGCGGCCGTCCGCCACGTCCGCGAGGCGGTAATGACGGCAAATGCCGCGATCGCGCTCGACGGCAGGCTTTGACGCCGATGGAAATCCCTCTGACTGCGGAACAATTCAAAACGCTGTCCGAGCGCGCCGGCATCGCGCCGGGTGAGACCAGCGGCATCGTGGAGAAGTCCGGCGTGCAGGCGCACTGGACATACGACGGCAGGACCTTGACCGCTGCCATTCTCAAAAAGCCCATGTTGGTGCCTCTGAGGTTGATTGAATCGCGGTTTAGAAAGTGGGCCGGACTCTGATGGCGTTTGCTCGCTTGCTTCTGCTGCTACTGGCCGGCCACGCGCTCTGCGACTACCCGCTCCAGGGTGACTTTCTGGCGAGAGGGAAGAATCACAAGGCACCGCTGCCCGGCATCCCCTGGTGGCAATGCCTGGCGGCGCACTCCATGATCCACGCCGGCGCCGTGATGCTGATCACCGGCAGCCTATGGCTCGCGCTCACGGAGCTGGTGATTCACACGGCTACCGACTATGCCAAGTGCGACAGCCGCATCACTTTCAACCAGGACCAAGCCGTGCATGTGACGTGCAAGCTGCTGTGGTCCGTGCTATGGGTGCTCGGCTGTAAGTAATGTCAGGCAGCCACGGGCACGCGGCCGGAGCCGCGGCAGGGTTCGCACCAGGCGCCGCGCACCAGGCCGCAGCCCTCGCAGGCCGGGCAGGGGAGCGTCATGCCGCGGCCGCGGCAGATGGCGCAGGCCATCGAGCATTTGTATTCGCGCTCACCGACAAAGCGGAGTTTGCCAGCGGCTTTCTTGGCGTTCGGGCAGGGTTGCGGTTTCATATCTCGCGCAGCACTTTGCCGTTGTCGTCAATGATGAGGTAGCGGCCGGAGCGCACCAGGTCCACAACGCAGTGCGGCGGGGGATGGCCGAGGGAGAGCTGGCAGCCGTTAAAGGTGCAGTCATGCCGCAGGCCGCGCATGACGACGTAATCAGTGGCCGAGACCAGCGCGATCGCGTCGATCGGCATGCGGTCATCCGTGATGATGCCGGGCAGCTTCCGGTCGAGTTGGGCTGCCGCTTGGATGTCCTGCATGGTGACGACTCGAAGCGGATCACTGCCACGCGCGCGCTTAGGCATCGTGAGTCCTCCGGAGATCTACGGCAACCGGCTGCACCATGAGGCTTTTATCCGTGCCGAAACGGAGAAAGCGATCCGCCTCCGGCATATCCGGAAATTCAAATTCCACCATGAAGCGGCGGCCGGCGACCCGTCGCGCCTGGCGGCTGGCGATGGCGGGGATGACGGACTCGAGCGCCTCCGGCTCGACTTCGAGCGAATCTTCGGAGTCCAGCTCGCCGGCGATGTACAGGCGCACCATCATGCGGATGGTCATTTAGTGTGTCCCCTTTCTAATGCCCCGATATTACTGCGATATCAAACCTGCGACTAAAAATAGTTTGATACCGATACTGAATTTAGTTACAATAGGATCATGTCGAAGCGCGAAAAGCTCCTTCAAAGACTGCTGACCAAGCCGACTGATTTCACATGGGCGGAACTGGTAGCGGTCATGGAGGGCTTCGGCTATGAATTGAAAAAGACCGGCGGATCGGGGAGAAAGTTCATTCATCCCAAGACGGCCGCAACCGCCTTTCTGCACGAACCGCATCCGGGGAAAATTCTGAAGGCCTACCAGATTAGAGACATTCTGAGTCATCTGAAGCAGGAGAAGAAGATATGAACGCACTCAGCGAATACAAGGGATATCTGGGAACAGTGGGTTATAGCGCCGAGGACCGTTGCTTTCACGGAAAGATCGCCGGCATCCGCGATCTAGTCGCCTACGATGGCACGACCGTCGACGAGCTCGAGCACAACTTTCACGCAGCCGTGGATGAATACCTCGCA
>DATHIZ010000024.1:0-4094 GCA_035316385.1 Bryobacteraceae bacterium
TTGCGCCATGCTCTCGACAAGGATTGACTCCGTGGGCGTGCTTGGATTGAATTCGCCGACGAGCTGTTCGAGGAGGAGGTCGTAGCGGTTTTGGTCTTCGGTTTCGAGGACGCGGAAGACGCCGAAGAGGCCGTGCTTCCAGCTGTTCGCTGCAGAAGCGGCTTTGCCGATTTCGGTTTTGGGGCCGGTGGATTTTTCGGAGTTGGCGCGGTTTGCGGTGATTTGTTTTTCGGTTGACATTTTTGCTCCTTGGAAATGAGGAACGCCGCGCAAGCCCTTTGGGGCGGCGCGGCGTTTTTGGATTAGTTGGGAATTCCGGGCGGTGACAGGCCCTTAGGTGGTTCTTGTGTTCCTTGTTTCAGGATAGCAGGGGTGAAAAAGCGGTTTACTGTTAAGTCTTTTATAATTAGTTACTTAAGAGTTGTGACTCAGTTTGGCGGACGGGGTTAGTTGCGCGGTTGTGATGTGTATGTAATTGAATATTCAGGAGTTAGGCTTTTATTGCCCAGACTTCTTGCTGGGTGTGTCTTGTGGGCGCGAGGCTGCGTATTCGTGGTGTCCGTTCACGGCTGCTTTGCGCGTCGATTGTGGACGTGAATTCGCGGGTATAAGCAGGCTTGTCAGGAGTGTGATCTTATGCTCGAGCTATGGGAAGCGCCCATTTTTTCGATGACGATTTTAAAGCGGCGGTTCGGTTAGCCGGCGCCCGAGCGAGAATCGAAACTCTTCAGGCGGGGTTTCCGGTTTTTTATCGAGATGCCAGGCGAAACATGGACATCATGGAGCATCCGAACGGTCGAAAATTTGAGATCCGCTTTCTCGATGGCGCACTGGGCGATCGAAATTACGAAGTGCTAAGGGAACTGGACGAAACAGCAGCCTGACGGGCGCCAGTTCTTACGATCTTTGCAGGGCCAAACGGCCCGGGCAAGAGCAGCATTATCCGGCGCGTCGATTTCACTGGGCGCGACAATTTACTCGAAGCAGACGCGATCGCGAGTCGAATCCATCCTGGTGCTGCTCAATTGGCCGCGTTGACGGCAGGTCGGGAAGTCCTTAGCCGAACCCAACAATACCTCAGTTCGGGCAGAGATTTTGCCATCGAGACCACATTGTCGGGAAACTGAACAATGAGGGTCATCCGGGAGGCCTTAGTTCGCCGCTTTTTCGTACGCTTGGTATATATCTGTCTCGATACGCCTGAACAAGGCATACAGCGCGTCCACGAGCGCGTTGCCCAAGGTGGGCACAGTGTTCCCGACCAAGATGTTCGCCGCTATTGGAGAAGTCTTTCTAATCTCAAGCACGTCGTAAGCATGGTGAATGAAATAACCATTTACGACAACTCGGTCCCGAGCCGCGGCTGATACTCGAAATTAGATCCGGCGGCGTTGTCAACAAGGCAAGCCAATTGCCTATCCGGGCTCGGAAGTTGGTCGAAGATATCTGCCTGTAAGTTTGTAAGTTGACGTTGAAAGCCGGCTTTTGGGGGCGGTTACATCGATCTCCGCTTCCTCAGCAGTGATACTCAGCGCTCCCTCTAGTAGCGTGGAAGCTTCTAATGAGAACTGGTCGGCGAACCATTTCGCCAGCTCGTGGGGATCGCCCGTGCGGATCTCTTCCACAGCGGCCTCCGCGATCGCCGTCGCCAGCAGCTGGCGCTGATTTTCCCGAAGCGAATAGGAGTCGTATTTGCTGAAGAGACGTTCCGCGTATTTTCGCCCTCTGCGCGCCATTTCTTTCCTGTGAGCGAACGGGCGATCCGGCTTGGGGATATGAGAATGAGTGAGTGCCCGGAATCTATCGACGTATCGAAAATTGGCAGGGAGCGGGTGATCCCATTCGCGGCGTTCTGCCGTATTCAGATCCTAGGTGCATCCTCTGCTCGGTCAGCCGAATCTGATGGGCCGCGATTCCATGTCGGTGGTCGATAGCAGGTTGAAAGTCTACGGGATAGAGAAGCTGCGCATCGCCGACTCCTCGATCCTGCCAGAGATCACCAGTGGAAATACGATGGCGCCGTGCGTCGTGATCGGCGAGCAGGCGGCGGAAATGATCAAGGCCGCCTCCGGGATTTAGGCGCACAGCAGCGGTCTCTTACTTATTTCCTTGTAGTGGGATAGTATCAGCAAGGAGATTTGCAGTTGGGAAGAGACCGCTCCATTTTGCTTGTGTTTTGGGTGCTTGGGCTTTGCCTTGCGAGTGCGGCCCAGGTCGTAAAACCGAAAAATCCTCTGGGCAATGGCTTGGAGGTTGTGGCCGAAGGACACACGCTGTACAACAAGACCTGCACCGCATGCCACGGGCGCGATGGCACGCAGGGGGACCGCGCACCCGCGCTAGGGGCCGCCCGCCGCTATTTCCGCCTGAGTGAAGCCGCGATATTCGATGCCATTAAAAACGGCATACCCGGAACCGCCATGCCCGCTTCGGGCCTGCAGGACACGGAGATCTGGCGCATTGTCGCCTATATCCGCAATATTCGAAGCACCGCGTCCGATAATGATGTTCCGGGCGATATTCAGAACGGCACGAGGATTTATCAGGGCAAGGGCGGCTGCGCGTCCTGTCATATGATCCGCGGCCAGGGCGGACTCATTGGACCGGACTTATCGAGCGTTGGAGCGCAGCTCACACTGGATCAAATCAAAGCCTCTCTCACGCAGAGTGCGCCGCCGCAGGCTGGTTTCGTTCCCGTGCGGGTCACCACACTCAAAGGCGAAGTCATCAAAGGCGTCGCCAAGAACGAAGACGCGTTCTCCATCGCCGTCCTCGACATGCAGGGCAAACTTCACCTATTTACTAAAGAGGAGCTGCGGAACGTGGCGCATGAGCCAGAATCGCTCATGCCCCGCAATCTGGACAAGACGCTCACACCGGCGGAGTTTCAGGACTTGATCGCCATGCTGAGCCGCCAGGCGCGCACCAAGGTTCGCAGGGAGCAGCAGGGCGAAAACGAGGTAGGACGTTAATCATGAAAACATTCGCCATTATCATCTGTTTCGCTTCTACACTACTGGCACAGATCGGGGACAAACAACTCCGGCAACCGCTTTCCGATAACTGGTACCAATACAACGGCTCATACGATAGCCGCCGGCATAGTGAGTTGAAGCAAGTCCACACGGGGAATGTCGAGTCGCTCGTGCCTTCCTGGATCTTCCACGTTCCCAACGCGGTCCATATGCAAAGCGTACCGATCGTCGCTAACGGCGTAATGTACGTCTCACAAGAAAACGAAATCTACGCGCTTGATGCGCGAACGGGCCGTCAAATCTGGGATTACCACCGGATTCCCGCTATCCAGCGCGCGCCGAATCGCGGCGTGGCGATATGGGGCGACAAAGTTTATTTCACGACTCCGGACGACTACCTGGTGGCGCTGAACGCCGTGACAGGAAACGTCATCTGGGAAAGTAAGTTTGCCGAGCTCTCGGAAGGCTACTGCTCCCCGGCCGCTCCTTTGATTGTCAAAGGGAAGGTGATTGTCGGCGTTGCTTTCGGAGATCGCGGCTTGAACGGCATCCTTAGCGCGCTAGACGCCACGACCGGCGAAATCCTGTGGAGCTTTCACGCCATTCCCAAACCCGGCGAGCCCGGCAATGAAACCTGGTCCGGAGATTCCTGGAAGGCAGCCGGCGGCGACACGTGGCTGACCGGCAGTTACGATCCCGAGTTGAATCTTCTTTACTGGCCGATCGGCAACCCGTCGCCCGACTTCAACGGGGACGTGCGCAAGGGCGATAACCTCTACACGGAATCGGTGGTGGCTCTCGATCTGGATACGGGCAAGATGAAGTGGTATTTCCAGTTCACGCCGCACGACACGATGGATTGGGATGCCGTTCAAATCCCGA
This sequence comes from Bryobacteraceae bacterium, assembly GCA_035316385.1. Classification (GTDB taxonomy): domain Bacteria; phylum Acidobacteriota; class Terriglobia; order Bryobacterales; family Bryobacteraceae; genus Bog-105. The sequence goes on from DATHIZ010000024.1 coordinate 3,858, forward strand.
TGCTGATTGACGCCGCATACGACGGCAAGCCGCGCAAGCTGCTGGCGCACGCGGACCGCAACGGGTTCTACTACTTACTAGACCGCGAGACCGGCAAATTCCTGCATGGTTCTCAGTTCGCCCGCAAGCTGAATTGGGCCAGCGGCCTCACGCCCGAGGGGAAACCCATTCGTGTTCCCGACATGGAGCCAAGCCTGAAGGGGACAAAGATCTGTCCCAACTCTTATGGCGCGACTA
>DATHIZ010000025.1:0-11575 GCA_035316385.1 Bryobacteraceae bacterium
CCCACAACGTCAAAAAGAGAGTTCCTAGAATACCGGAAAGAAATCGTATACGCACGATTAGAAACCTGCCCAAAATGGATTAGAAAATTTAGAACTTAGGGATGAATATTGCCTCCTCTCTACAGCAGGAAGCAAGGCATGGAGCTAGAGGTTGACAGGCGGAGGACGAAAGAAGAAAGCTTCGCGGAAGGGGGCAAGACGCAACTCTGAAAAACTCGAAAGACGCTGCCAGTTGAGAAGAACACGAACAGCCCGAGCATCGCGCAGGGCTAAGTAGAGGGCGAAAAAGAAGATCAGCAAGGTCGCGCGGATCAGCACAGGCGCGGGCTCTGCAAGAGGCACCTTAGCAAACTCGGTAGAGGCACCGTCTTTTCCCATCCATAGCTTCGCGGCGGGCGCATGGACAATGCCGTTTGTAGCTTGATAGAGGGACATCTTATATTGAAGTCCCCAATTAAAGACTGCGAGCGATAGACACAGCAATCCCCATGCGAGTGCCAAATGGGCAAATCGCTGCGGGGATGACATCGGGCGTGGGTTGTTACCGGGCATCAACTAACTGCTTTTATCAGGGTAACTCACTGGTTAGTTACTGCCCGTGCTGCCGCCTACGCTGGTGGAGCGGACGGGCTGGACAGGGGCGGGCAATGGTTTGCGCGGCAACATTTCGGGACGGTTTGCGGTGTTGTAAACGAAGGACGCAATAATGGCCGAAGCCTGCATCAGATCGCCGGCTTGTATGCGGTCATAGACATCCATATTGGAGTGATGCGTGCGGGTTTCGTAATCCAGCGGATCCTGGATGAACTGGAAGCCGGGAAGGCCGACCGCATCAAAGGAAAGATGGTCGGTTCCACCAGTGTTGCGGATGGAGATGGCGCTCGCGCCCAGATCTTTGAACGGCGCGAACCAAGCGTCGAAGACGGGCCGCATCATGTCATTGCCTTGCAGATAGACGCCGCGAATTTTGCCGGTGCCGTTATCGTAGTTGAAATAGCCGGCCAGCTTGGCGTGCTGGGAGGTAAGCTTCATGGTTTCGCGATCGCCAAAATGTTCTTTCACGTAGGCTTTGGAACCCAGCAAGCCTTCCTCTTCCCCGCCCCATAAGCCGATGCGGACGGTCCGGTCCAGGGACAAGTTGGCGGCTTTGAGCACGCGGACGGCTTCCATCATGACCGCGCTGCCGGCTCCATTATCGGTGGCTCCGGTGCCGCCGTGCCAGGAATCAAAGTGCGCGCCCAGCATGACGATTTCCTCTTTGTGCGGGCCGCTGCCGGGAATCTCTCCGAGGATATTGAAGCAATCGGGGTTGTCGTTATAGATCTCGTTTTGAATATTGAACTCCAGCTTTACCGGAATTTTATGTCCCAGGAGGCGCGCGATGCGGTTGTAATGCTCGGGCATGAGGGCCACGGCCGGCAGGGCAACCGGCTTCTTCGGATCGTACGTGCCGCCGGATGCGGCGAAGATCGTGCCGCCATCGCCTTGAGGACCGGACGATAGAATCAGCACCACGCCCTCCTCGCGAAAAAACTGGGTCAGCTTGTCTTGCATGCGCATACGCTCTTCGCGGCTTTGGGGCGGCGCTCCGGCACGGCCATTGACGGGTGCTCCGCCAAAACGGCCGGGGCGGCCCAACTCAGGCGCCTCGGATTCGGAGGCGAGGTCTGCATCGGTGTAGCGCCGGGCGTCCGCCGTGGCCGGCAGCGGCAGATCTCTGGGCGCGGTGGTCATGACGATTTTGCCTTTGAGGGTACCCTTATATTTGTCAAAGTCCGCATCGGTGCGGATGGTGACCAGCACAGGCTCTCCGGAGACGCTGCCGCTGGTGCCGCCCGTCCAGGCTAACGGGACACCGAAGAGGGACGAAAATTGCGGTTCCACCATGTGCGCTTCGAAGTATTTGCTGGCCCAGCCGCGGCCAAACGGACCCCATTTTTCTTCATGCACGTTCCCCAATCCGAACTCTTCCAGGCGCTTCACAGCCCAATCTCCGGCCACTTTGTAATTTGGTGAATTGGTCAGCCGGGGACCGTGCACGTCTGTCAGGTAAAACATGGTGTCCATCACCTTCGAGTTCATGAAGGCTTCGGTCTTGATCCGGTTGACTACGGAAAGATCGACTTTTTCCTGGCCCAACAAGAGTGGAATGGCCACGGCGAACGGAATAGCAAGGAGGAGTTTCTTGTGCATGTAAGGTTTGGACCGGAAGCTGAGGAATCGACTTTTTGGTATCTTCTATAAACGATGGCAATACGGGTTTGGTTACCCAGTCTAGCGATGTGGTATCGACATTGTACTAGGCAGCTGCGGTAAAAGCGCTACACGAACGCCTTAGTTCGCGCAGAAATGTGGCGATAACGACACACCAAGCAACGCACAAGCGCTCTATAATCAGCCAATTAGAATAAACGAGGCGACGCGCCTGCTATCCTGTGACTTATCGTAATGACTGAGACAACGCTTGGGCGCCCGGTAGAAGTTGAGGGAATAGGGCTTCACCATGGAGCTCCGGTCAAGCTGAGGATTACGCCCGCGCCACCCGCCACTGGGATTGTATTCCGGCGCACGGATCTAGAGAACACCCAGATTCCCGCCAGTTGGGAATATGTAGAGCGAGTGAGCTATGCCACCAGCCTGATGCATCCGAAAGGTATTTTCATTTCTACTACGGAGCATCTGCTGAGCGTGCTGTACGGCATGGAAATTGACAATGCCTATATTGAGCTCGACAATCTGGAGCTACCGATTCTGGATGGCAGCAGTTTGCCATTCATCCGGCTTTTGCGCAGCGCGGGCAGAAGAGAGTCGCGACGCCCACGCCGCTACATGAAGATCGTGAAGGAAGTGCGGGTGGAAGCGAACGGGAAGTCGGTGGCGATTCTGCCGTCGGACCGGTTTGAGCTGCGGTGCCGCAATTTCTTTGATCACCCGCTGGTGGGCGAGCAAAGCCTGGAACTGGAAGTGACACCCGAGACTTATGCGCGCGAAATTGCACCGGCTAGAACATTCGGCTTCGAATATGAGTTGGACCAGATGCGCGACATGGGACTGATTCGAGGGGCCACGCTGGATAACGCGATCTGCTTTACGCGCGACGGCGTGGCCAATCCCGGGGGCCTGCGTTTCCCGGATGAGTGCTGCCGCCACAAGGCGTTGGACCTGATAGGCGATTTGGCGCTCATCGGACGGCCGCTACTGGGTTGCGTAGTGGCGGAAAAGGCGGGGCACGCCATGCATGCGGCGCTGGTAAACAAGATCGTATCCGATCCCTCTATTTACAAGATCGTCACTTTAGACCGGGCCATGAAGGCTAAAGCGTCGGGTTATTAAACTAAATCTTGCGCTGGCTGCCCCACTTTCTAAGCCTGCTTCGGCTGGTTGCCGCACCTATCCTGGTGTGGCTATTGGTGAAATCGGAGTTCCGCGCCTCCTTGGGAGTGGTCATCCTGGCGGGGTTAACCGACTGGCTCGATGGTTTTGCGGCCCGGCGGCTGAACGTTCGCGGCAAGCTGGGCACCATACTGGATCCGCTGGCGGATAAGATTTTACTGGTAACGTTGTTCGTGATTCTGGGCGTGCTGCGCCTCATCCCGCTGTGGATGCTTTTCCTGGCGATCGCCCGGGATGTGGTTGTGACCGGCGGAGCACTCTTGTTGAGGATTTATCGCAACCGGCGCGAATTCACGCCATCGACACTGGGCAAGGTCAGCACTTTTTTCCAGCTGGTGCTGGTTTTCCTGACGCTGCTTTACGCGGCCTTTCCGCTGATGCTATTTCTATGGTTAAAGACGACGGCGCTGGTGCTGTGCGGGATCTTCACGGCCTTGAGCTGGAGGGAGTATGTGCAGCGCGGTATTGAAATGAAGCGCGCTCCGGCGCTGCCGAAAACTTCCGGCGGTACTCTGTGAAGGAGCAGAGCGAAAAGCATGATTGACGGATATGAGGTCCGGGAGTAGCCTGAAGACATGGAGCCGCACGTCCAAACATTCTTGCCTTCGCGCTTCTACGCGACTATAGGCTGGGCCGCGCTGGCGGGCTCCGCCGTGTGCCTGCTCTGCGCTTTCAGAGCTCCCTATGCGTTCATTCCGGCGCTGCTTTGCATTCTGACGGCGGCGGGGCTTTTTTGGTTGTCTTCCCGGCCCCCTATTTGCGTCGGCGAAACGCAGTTTACTATCGGTGAGCGCGCAATCGCCTGGCGCGAGGTTCGGGAGATCAACCGCAGCCGGTTTCTCTCGCCGTTGGTTTTGCAGCTTAAATTGACCAACTCCCGCTCAAGAGTTCTGGTCTATCCGGGCGAGCCCAATCGCATAGAACTATTGCTGGCACAACTTCGAAAGAGATCGCATCTAGCTACTTTCGATGGCGTTCCCTATCGCGAATACTGGCACTGGACTAATTGGGAAGAATTGCAGCCGGACACGCCGGCCGAACCACCCACCCGGCTGTTCAGCTCGGAAGACGAGGCGGAGATCGAGCGTTTGTACCACACACTGAAGACCGGTGGCCGGTTGGACACACATACCGTGGATACGCATGCGGTAGATCCGCACACGGTAGACCCGTCGCCAGCGTCGGGCGCGCAAACGCCGGGAGCCAAAACTTCCGGTGAGGATTAGCGCCGCTGCCGAATCCATACGGTCCGCCTAAGGGCGTCAGGCGGCGAGGCTGCCTTCCACGAATTATTTTGCTGCTGGTGTTACTAGGGTTGGCGGCATGGCTTTTTTCGAATCAGCTACTCACCATGGCAGGAGGTTTCCTGATACACGAGGATGCTCCGCGTAAAGCCGACGCAATTGTGGTGTTGGGCGGGGATGAGTTCGGCGTGCGCACGGTGAAAGGCGGCGAACTTGCGAAAGCGGGCTATGCGCCCTACGCGCTGGTGAGCGGGCCGCCGACCTTGTTGGGGCATGAATCGGATGAGACGATTGAATACGCCGTGCGGCAAGGATTGCCACGGGCGCTTTTCCGTGCCACGGTGCTTCCGCCGGAGGCAGATTCCACACGCACGGAAGCCGTCTATCTCGGCAAGTATTTGAAACAGAACGGGGTTCACAGCATCTTACTGGTGACCAGCAACTTCCATACGCGGCGGGCACTGGCTTTGTGGCGGAAAGAAAACCCTTGGGTTGCAGTCACTGTAGTGGGGGCCCAGGATCGTTTTTTCACACCGGATAGCTGGTGGAAGACGCGGCCAGGGAAGAGGACTTTTCTAAATGAGTGGCTAAAAACCATGGCCACGTGGGCAGGACGTTAGCAGCTTGCTGAAGTTGTTATTTACCCTCTGGCCGCATATGCGCCGCTACCGGAAGGGGCTGACCCTAGGCATCGGCGCGCTGCTGCTGAAGGACGTGCTGGCTGCCGCGCTGCCGCTGGTGATCCGGAGCGGCATCGATTCATTAACGCGCGGCTTTCAAATGCGTGCAGTGCTTGGATTCGCGGCGCTGCTGGTGGGCCTTTCGCTGGCGAAGGGCCTGTTTCAATACTGGATGCGGGTGATCCTCATCGGCATATCGCGCGACATCGAGTTCGATTTGCGGAACGACCTATTCCATCACCTGGTGGGACTTTCGCAGGATTTTTACGCGCGCTACCGTACCGGCGACATCATGGCGCGCAGTACAAACGATCTGAACGCGGTGCGGATGATGCTGGGTCCGGGCTTGATGTACTGGACGGAAACCTGCCTGACGCTGGTTCTTTCCGTGGCGGTGATGGTTCACACGGATGCGCGGCTTTCCCTGATAGCGCTAGCGCCGGCGCCATTTGTTTCGCTGGCGGTGATTCTGTTTGGACGCCGCATTCACACCCGTTTCGAACATATTCAACGAATGTTTTCCGACATCAGCAGCCGGGTGCAGGAGAACCTGGCGGGCGTTCGCGTGGTCCGGGCCTATGCGCAAGAGAAGGCCGAAGTGGAGCAGTTTGAGAGCCTGAATAGAGATTACATCCGCGAGAACATCGGCTTAGCGCGCATTCAGGGCACATTGACACCGCTTTTGCAGGCGCTGATCGGGTTGACCTTCCTGCTGGTGTTGTGGGCCGGAGGAAGACAAGTGCTCGAAGGGCGTATTACGCTAGGCAGCTTCGTCATGTTCAACACGTACATGGGAATGCTGATTTGGCCCATGATCGCGCTGGGCTGGGTAATCAACTTAATGCAGCGCGGTACAGCTTCGCTGAGCCGGATCAATGAAATTCTGCGGGAGCGGCCCACGATCAGACGGCTGGTGAGCGATACGCTTCCCAACGCCAGTGAACCGCTGAGAGCGAATGAACACGGGGATGTCTGCGCTTTCGCGCACGGGGCCGACATCCGTTTTCGCGGCGTAAGCATGGCATTCGGCACGGCGTCCGGCGCGCGCGAGGCGATCGCGAACATTGATTTGACCATCCAGGCGGGAGAGACCGTGGCGATCGTCGGCCACACCGGCAGCGGCAAGACGACGCTGGTGAATCTGATTCCCCGGCTGTTCGATCCAACCGCGGGAGTTGTGGAAGTGGGCGGAGTCGATATCAGAAATTACGACCCCGAGGAACTGCGCAGGGAAATTGGCTTCGTTCCACAGGAAACCTTCCTGTTCAGCGCCACGCTGGCCGAAAACATAGCTTGGGGCGGGACGGACGCGAGCGAGGAACGAATTCTACGGGCGGCCGAACTGGCGGGCCTGGCGAGCGATATCGAGACGTTTCCGAATGGCCTGCACACCGTTGTCGGAGAGCGCGGGCTAACACTCTCCGGAGGACAAAAACAGCGGACGGCCATTGCCCGGGCGATTTTTCGCAACCCCCGTATTCTGATTCTGGATGACGCTTTATCGAGCGTGGATACGGTGACGGAAGAGAAGATTCTGAGCGGACTGGCGGAGGTAATGCGGGGGCGCACGACCATCCTGATTTCACACCGCGTATCCACAGTGCAGAACGCCGACCGCATCGCCGTGTTGAGCCGGGGTCTTGTGGTAGAAATGGGAACGCACCAGGAACTGCAACAGCGCGGCGGCTACTACGCCGAGTTGCACCAGAAGCAATTACTGGAAGAAGAGTTGGAGGCTATCTAGAACCTATGTCAGGCACAACGATCAACCGCCGCCGGTGGCTACAGGCAACCACCGGAACCATGACGGCGGCCATGGGCGCGGCAGCGTTAGGCGGCACGTTAGAGGCGCAGGAATACCGCATGGGCGGGGCCGACTTGAAGCTGGGCATCGCGTCTTATTCGTTCCGCAATTTTCCACGCGAAAAAGCCATCGAAATGGCAAAGGAGCTGGGCACGCCCTACCTTAACGTGAAGGATTTTCACCTTAAGGTGGACAGCACGCCGGAACAGGTCAGCGCCGCCAAGAAGGAATTCGCCGATGCCGGCCTTATCATCACCGGCTGCGGCAACGTCAGCTTCCAGAAAGACGACGAAGCCGATATCAAGGCAAAATTCGAATACGCCAAGCTAGCGGGCTTCCCCTTGATTGTGTGCGCGCCCACGCATGAGACGCTTCCCAAACTGGAAAAGTATGTGAAGGAGTATGACATCAAGATCGCGATTCATAACCACGGGCCGGAGGATAAACACTTCCCGACGCCGCAAAGCGTTCTGAAAGCGGTGAAGGGCATGGATCCGCGCTGCGGCTTGTGCATGGATATCGGCCATACTTCCAGAAGCGGCGCCAATATCGTGCAATCTATCAGTGAAGCGGGACCCCGTTTGCTCGATATGCACGTCAAAGACTTAGAGGATCCGATGGGCAAGGACAGCCAAGTCGCGGTAGGCGACGGCAAGCTGCCGCTTCCGCAGATCTTTTTGAAATTAATTGAACTTAAGTACAAGGGATGCGTAAATTTGGAGTACGAAGTTCACGCCGACAACCCGATGCCCGGCATGTTGAAGAGCTTCGCATACATGCGCGGCGTACTGGCGGGCATTCGACAAGCCAAATATTCGGCGTAACTTTTTTTTGTTGGGGGAGGACCTGAGTGAAACTGTTCAACCGGTTGCTGCCGTTAGTCTGCCAAGGGCTGCTGCTAACCACTTTCTGCCCGGCGCAGGCACCGCCGGCGGGCGTCACAAAGGTCACCTCCGTCGAGGGCATCACCGAATATAAGCTGGACAACGGCCTGCGCGTGCTGCTTTTTCCAGACCCTTCCAAACCCACCATCACCGTCAACATTACTTACCTGGTCGGCTCCCGGCAAGAAGGCGCGGGAGAAGGCGGCATGGCCCATTTGCTGGAGCACATGCTGTTTAAGGGAAGCCCCAAACACACGAATATTCCCCAGGAACTGACGGCGCATGGAGCGCGGCCGAACGGCACGACTTCGTGGGATCGGACCAACTATTTCGAAAGTTTCCAGGCGTCCGATGAAAATCTGAAGTGGGCGCTGGATCTGGAATCAGACCGGATGTTGAATTCTTTCATCAAGAAGGAAGATTTCGACAAGGAATTTTCGGTTGTGCGGAATGAGTTCGAAATGGGCGAGAACAGGCCGTTTTCGGTGCTTTTCCAACACACCATGGCGGCGGCATACCTGGTGCACAGCTATGGACGGCCGGTGATCGGCAACAAGTCCGATGTAGAGCGCGTCCCGATGGAAAACCTGCGCGCTTTTTATCATAAGTTTTACCAGCCCGACAATGCAATCCTGACGATTGCCGGCAAAATCGACGAGCCAAAGATTTTGGCGCTGGTGAATGAGTATTTCGGCAAAATTCCCCGCCCGGCGCGCACGCTGGAGGGCACGCACACAGTGGAGCCGCCGCAAGACGGCGAACGGCTGACGGTGGTACGGAGAGTGGGCGACATCCAAGCGGTGCTGGCCGCGTATCACATACCGGACGGGGCAAATCCAGATGCCGCGGCGCTCGAAGTGCTGGGAGGCATCCTGGGGGAGGATTCTTCCGGGCGCTTATACAAAGCTTTGGTAGACAACAAGAAAGCCGCCGAAATTTTTGCCGACAGCATGCAGCTAAATGAGCCGGGCCTATTCCTGGCAGGGGCCGTTCTGAACAAGACCGACTCGCTCGAAAGCGCGCGGGATACCCTGCTGGACACGATTGCGGCAGTAGCCAAGGAGCCGCCGAGCAAAGAAGAAGTGGACCGCGCTAAGACACGGCTTTTGAAGAACGTGGATATCTCGCTACGAAACGCCGAAGGAGTTGGCCTCTTTGTGAGCGAGTGGGCGGCCATGGGCGATTGGCGCTTGTTGTTTCTGGACCGCGACCGTATAAAGAATGTCACTCCGGACGACGTAAAGCGGGTGGCGGCGGCCTACTTCAAGCCTTCCAACCGCACCATGGGTGAGTTTATTCCCGATGCGAAACCGGACCGCGCGGAGATTCCGGCGAAGACCGATGTGGCGGCGGCGGTGAAGAACTACAAGGGCGAAGCGGCGATGGCCCAGGGAGAAGCATTTGATGCGTCACCCAAGAACATCGAAGCACGGACCGAGCGACTGACGCTGCCGTCCGGGATGAAAGTTTCGATGCTGCCCAAAAAGACCCGCGGCGCCAGCGTGCATGCCGCCATTGTTCTGCATTTTGGGACGGTGGATAACTTGAAGGGCAAAGACGTGATTGGGGTGCTTGCCGGAAGTACGCTGGTGCGCGGAACCGCCAAGAAGAACCGGCAGCAGATTCAGGATGAGATGGACCGCTTGAAGATGCAATTGAGGGTTTCCGGCGACGCAACCGGAGCCCGGATGACCATTGAGACGGCCCACGACAATTTACCGGCGGCGCTGCGGCTGGCAGGCGAGATTCTGAAGGAAGCGTCCATTCCGGAAGACGAGTTCGAGCAGGTCCGGAAAGCGGAAATCACGCAGATTGAAGCGCAAAGGAATGAACCTCAGGCGCTCGCTCCCATGCGGCTCAATCGCGCGCTTTATCCGTTCCCCAGAGGCGATGTGCGGGCGCAGCTCTCCTTTGACGAAGAGCTTGAGGATCTGGGAAAAGCCAAGGTTGCAGAGGCGCGGCAGTTCTATCACGACTTCTATGGAGCGAGCCACGCGGAGCTGGCAGTGGTGGGTGATTTCGATCCGGCTGAAGCGAAGAAAGCGGTAACCGAGTTATTCGGTTCCTTCAAGAGCCCCGCGCAATATGAGCGGCTCAAGACCGGTTTCGCGAAAATTGCACCGGTGAACGAGACGATTGAGACGCCGGACAAGGCAAACGCGATGTTCATTGCCGGCCAACGGCTCAACCTTAGCGATAGCGACGCGAATTATCCCGGCCTGGTTTTAGGCAATTATATGTTGGGCGGCGGATTTCTGAACTCCCGCCTGGCGAGCCGGATCCGCGTGAAAGACGGGCTCAGCTATGGCGTGGGCTCCATGGCATCGGCAAAATCGTTCGAGAAAGATGGCCAGTTTACCGCTTATGCGATCGCCGCGCCGCAAAATGTGGCGAAGGTAGAGACTGCTTTCAAAGAGGAACTGAATAAGGCGCTGAAGGACGGTTTTAGCGCTTCGGAACTGGATGAGGACTCGGTGGGCTGGCTGCAATCGCGGCAAGTGCAACGCTCGGAAGACGGCGCGCTGGCCCAGATCCTGGCGGCGCGAGACTACGACGGCAGGACGCTGGTCTGGGACGGCGAGCTCGAAGGCAAAGTTCGGGCTTTGAAGTTGGATGATGTGAATTCGGCGTTACGGCATGAGATCGATCCGGCGGGAATTTCCATCTTCAGAGCCGGCGATTTTAAGAAGGCAGCAGCGTCCGCGTCATCGTCCAAGTAACTTCAGCGCTTCGCTATGGTTTTGGGCGGCGGCTCAACGGCAGGATTGTCGATTTCCGGAATTTCAATCAGGGTCCTGGTGCCTTCGCCGGGCTTACTGTCGATTCGCAGGCGATAACCGGCTCCGAACAACACGCGCAAGCGCTCGTTCACATTGCTGACACCAATGCCGGATTCGAACAGCGTGGCTAGTTTCGATTCCTGGATGCCAACGCCGTCATCTTCCACCGAGATCATTAGGCGCGCGCCATCGAGCCAGGCGCGCAGCCGAACGGTACCGCTGTCGAGCTTGCTGGCCAGTCCGTGACGGATGGAATTCTCGATGATGGGCTGCAGAATCATGCTGGGGACCAGGCGATCGACGGTGTTGGCGTCAATTTCCTTTTGAAAGCGGAGCTTGTCGCCGAAACGCACCATTTCAATGGCCAGGTAATCGTCGATAAACGAGATTTCCTCGCGCAGAGGGGAATAGTTTTCGGTCTTACGCAGCAGACGCCGTAGAATTTTGGAGAGCCGGTAAATCATGTTGCGCGCGCTGCCTGGATCAATGCGAATCAGCGTGGCGATGGAATTGAGAGTGTTGAACAAAAAGTGCGGATTGATTTGATTGGTCAGAGCGGCCAGACGCGCCTCGGTTAAGCGCGCGTGCTGCAATTCGAGCTGGCGCTCCACGCGGTAACTGGCCCAAATGCGGATGGGCAAGGAGACGGCAAATAGCGTAGTGGCGGCGGACCAGGCAAAGAGGCGTGAACTCAGCGGGCTTTCTTCGAACAGAAAGAACGTGTTTCGCGTGCTGAATTGGTGATACACGCCCCAGCGCAGCAGTTCGGCGGCGACCACCAGCGTGTTGC
>DATHIZ010000026.1:0-2799 GCA_035316385.1 Bryobacteraceae bacterium
ATGCATGGCTCCCGCCGTGCTGCGCTGGCGAATGTAATGGGAGAGATGGCGGGCGATCGCCACGCCAGAATTCAGAACAGTAAGGTAGAGAGACAGCAATACGCCGTAGGCAATTGCGGAGCTGACGGTTGCAGATGTTCCATCGCCGGCTCGCTATTGGCAATCCGTTCGAGGGATGTGTTGAGGTTTTGCCATTCCGTAAGAAGTTGTTGGAGGATCTGCTTCCCCCTCTAGCCAAAGGCGGTAAAAGCGCTTGTTCCGTTTGTCTTCTTCGCGCCATTCGCTGAGGTGACCGCTGAAGAATGAAAGGTGACCGTTGGCTCCGGGAATAGGACTACCGAGTGGCATTAGAGATCCCGCTCAACCCGCTAGAATAAGAAAGTTGGTGGCTTTTCGAATTCCCACTCTCGGCGTCATCTCGGCCCTGCTCCTTGCGTTTCTACAGGCTCCGGAGTCGCACGTTCATGAGCATGACAGCACACAGCACCACCTTGGCGGCTTCTTTCATACTCACTTTCTGCATCTTCGAACAAGCCACTCGACTCACCCGGAGATAAGGCCGCTCGATCCGGACGATGATGCGGTGTTTCAGCATTGGTTCTTTGCAACCCAGAATGCCCCGCAGGTGTTGCACTTTATTCTTTGTGCCATTCCGTTGCTGCCGCCTCCCGTGCAAAGCGAATGGCGGGCGGAGATCATCCGGCCTAGCTCGCACGACCCGCCCGGACTCGCCATACTCCCTCCTCGTTCCCCTCCTGTTTAGTCCTCTCCCCAATACCATCCCGAAGTGTGTCTTAATTTAAGTTCCTGAGAGGATCAGCATGCGTGTACTCACGCGAACTCCGATGTTCGTGCGGCCCTTTGCGGCAAGATGTTTTATTCTCATAGCCGGTGGATTTCCGATAGCCCAGGTTGGCTCAGCCCAGACCAGTCTCAGTTTGAGAGATGCTGTCGCTCTGGCTGTCAGCCGGCGCCCGGAATTGCGCGCCAGTTTAGCCAAAGTAGAATCATTTGGCGGTCTACGGCAACAAGCCGGTCTCCGGCCGAACCCCCGCCTGATTTTTCAGAGCGAGGATTTCCATACGTCCAATTTTAGTTTCAGCCAAGAGTCGCAGACTTACGCCTATGCGTCCCAGGTCTTTGAAGCACCAGGGAAGCGGAGCGGCCGTATCGCCGTCGCCGGCCAGGCGATGGAACGAAGTAAAGCTCAGGTCGATGCAGTGCGCCGCGAGATTGTTTTCAATGTCGGCCAGGCTTACTGGGTAGCCGAAGGCGCGCAGATGCTGCGAGACTTATACGCTCAGGACGACGAGTACTTTCGACAGACGGTGGAATACCATCAGGCGCGATTCAAGGAGGGCAAGCTCGCCGAGGTGGATCTTCTTCGGGTCCGGTTGGAAAGGGAGCGCATTCATGCGGCGGCCGAGAATGCCAAACTCGACGCGCAGCGCTCGTTGTTGCGCTTGGCGCGCGAATTGTCATCGCCAGCAAACGACAAGTGGATTCTCGTGGAGAATTTCCAAAGCCTCGAAATACCATCGGATCAGCCGCCACCGGGCGATTTGGTATCGCTTCGCCCCGAAGGACGTTCGGCGCTCGCCACGCTTGCTGAAGCTCGCGCCAATGTCGAGCTCCAGAAAGCAAACCGGCGGCAAGATGTACAAGGACTCTTCGGCTATAAGAGAAACGGCCCAGACAACGCGATGATTGCGGGACTCCAGATCAATCTGCCGGTGTTCGACCGGAACCAGGGGGTCATTGCGGCTTCAGAAGCGGATGCCCGCGTCGCGGAGGGCAACGTAGCAGCCCTTCGAAATCAGATCGTCTCGGAAGTGACGCTGGCGCGGCAGGAATATCAGATGCGGCGCGAGCAGTATTTACAAACCTTCCAGCCACTTCGGGACCGAGCCGTCGAAATCTCCGACATCAGCCGGGCGGCGTACCGCGAGGGTGGCCTTGATTTAGTCCGGTTACTCGATGCGGAACGGCTTCGCATCGAAGCGCAGATTTCATGGATTAATGCCCTGCTGTCCTATCACCAAAGCGTGATGGCGCTGGAATACGCCGAAGGAATCGAACGATGAGCAGCTACCGGATCGAAGTTAAGTGGTTTTACTTGCGGCGAGTCTCACTCTGTCTTCTTGCATTGGGGTTCCTGAATGCATGCGGCCAAAGAGCCAGCGATACGCCGCAACAAACCGCGAAACAGAATACAGCAAAATCGGGGCAGGTGGCGATCTCCGTGTCGGAACAAACCGCACAGCAGATCGCAACGGAATCTGCCAAGATCACGAAAGAATCCAACACGCTGCGAGTTCCGGGGCGCATCGTGCTTCCTGATAATGCAAGTTGGCGCGTTGGAATTCTAGTGGAGGGCCGCATTGAATCGGTATTCGCCAACCTGGGCGATTTTGTGCGAAAAGGCCAGGTTCTTGCGAGGGTGCACAGCCACGACATACACGAAGCGCGGGCGGCCTATCAGATGGCGGTCTCGGAACGCGCGCGGGTGCAGGCTGTTCAAGCACTCAGTCAAAAGAACTATGATCGCGTGCAACGCCTCTTCGCTCTCAAAGCTGCTTCTGTTCAGGAAGTGGAGCAGACAAAGCAAGAGTTGGTTAATGCGGAAACCGCCGCCGGGAACGCAGCGACGGTTTTGGAACGCGAGCGCGTGCACCTGGAAGACACGCTTGGAATCCCAGCGGATGGCGGCACATCCGCATCGAGCCCCGAGCTGGAATTGATCCCCATCAAGTCTCCCGCCGATGGATACGTCCTGCAAAAAAATATCACTCCAGGAGC
>DATHIZ010000027.1:0-2073 GCA_035316385.1 Bryobacteraceae bacterium
TACAAAACATTCCGGTCACGCCGCCATTGTTCAAACAACCGCTGCGAACCGGCGTACGCCTGGTAAAAGTCAAAACTGACGACGGCTTGGTCGGGCTCTCGCAACTTGGCGGCTTCATGCACTCCGCGGGAGCCGCTTTTATCCGCGAAGAACTGGCGCCTTTCTTGATCGGCAAAGATCCCCTGGAGAATGAGCGTTTGATGCATCAAATGCTCTGGAAATTTAACACCCGGGCGCACTCCGGGATTTGGAACTTCGCGGTAAGCGCCATCGATGTCGCCCTCTGGGACATCAAGGGAAAATTTTACAACACGCCGGTGTGGCGCCTGCTGGGCGGCGCGCAAAAGTCCGTACCCGCCTATATTACTTTTGGGCTGCGGGCCTATGGACGCGACGAACTCGCCGCAGCGGCAAAGCACTGGGCCGCCAATGGGCAGCGCCGGCTGAAAATTCAGGTGGGTCGCTCGAACATCCGCGGCGAGATGGACCCCGCAGGAGCCAGTGCTGAGCATCGTGAAGATAACCCGGCGGAAGACGAGTCTCGGGTCAAAGCGGTTCGAGAAGCCGTGGGTGACGACGCCGAGTTAATGGTTGATGCCAACTGTCTGATGAAACTCGATGCGGCGGTCCGATGGTGCAAACGTTTCGAGCCTTACAACCTCATGTGGTTCGAAGAACCCATTGTGCACAACGATCCGCATCTTTTGGCGCAGCTGCGCAAACAGACCAGCATTCCCATCGCGGCAGGGCAGTGGGAGAACTTCGCCAAGCTCGCCGATCTCGTCAAGCAGGACTCGGTAGATTTTGTAAATATCCACGTGCTTTCGGTGGGCGGGTTTACCATGGGCATGAAGGCCGCTGGATTGGCCCAGGCTTTCAATCTGCCGATAGGTAACGGCGACCATTTCGATTTTCACTTGCAGGCGGCGGTACCGAACGGCTGGCGTGCTGAAATCCACGTGAACAACTGGTTGACCGCCAACACCGTTTACAAAGAGCTGCCCAAGTTATCGGATGGCTGGGTAACGATGACTGAGAAGCCCGGCCTCGGCGTTGAACTCAACGAAGACACGGTCAAGGAATTTCAGGTCAAATAAATCACCGCCAGTCAAAAACGACTTCCGGAGGGATAATGATTAACCGAAAAGTTATCGGATTATCTGTTATCGCTTGCTCGCTCTACCTGCTCGGATTGCCGCCGCGTACCGCGGCCCAGGAGCCGTTTTACAAAGGCAAAACCATCCGCATCATCGTCGGCTTCACGCCCGGTGGTTTCTACGACCGCTGGGCCCGTCTGTATTCGCGCTACATGCCGAAATACATCCCCGGCAGCCCGGAGATCCTGGTTCAGAATATGCCCGGCGCCGGTTCGCTGATAGCGGCAAATCACGTTTACAACGTAGCGAAGCCGGATGGCCTAAGCCTGGTGATGACCCACTACAATTTCTACATGGACCAGCTCGTGGAGCGCAAAGAAGTCCAGTTCGACGCGCGTAAATTCGGCTGGATCGGTTCACCCGTGGGCGAAACCGTTGTGATGTACATGCGTGCCGACGCTCCGTACAAAACCGTTCATGACATGGTCAAGGCGAAGGAACCGGCCAAGTGCGGTTCCTCGGGAACGGCGAGCGGCGACTATATGCTATCGAAGCTTTTGGAAGACTCCATCGGGGCGAAGATTCAAACCGTGTTGGGCTACCCGGGAGGCAGCGAAATCGACATCGCGGTGGAAAAAGGCGAAGTGGTCTGCCGCGCCCATAATATCTCTGCCCATTTCGGCCGTGAACCCTTCGATACCTGGCACAAGAAGAATTTCGACCGGCACATCGTGCAGACCGGCGGCAAGCGCGACCCGCGGATGGCTGACGTTCCCACCGTTAACGACCTGTTTGAACAGTATAAGACGCCCGACGTCACCCGCCGTGTCGCTCAAGTTCTACTCGCGGGCGGCGACTTCGGCAGGCCGATGTTGGTGACTCCGGGCACCCCCGCAGAGCGCATAAAAATTCTCCGCGCCGCCTACGACAAGGCGCTGAAGGATCCGGAGCTCTTGCAAGAAGCGGAAAAAGGTAA